>CAJACZ010000298.1 GCA_903938365.1 uncultured Pseudomonadota bacterium
CGTCCCTGCAGGCCCAGCGTCGCGATGTCCTGCAGGTCAGTCTGCAGGAGGTCGGGCCCGAATACGTCGAGGATTTCCGCGATCAGCCCCGGCTCGGGATGCTGGGTGACCGCCACGCAGACCACCCGGCCACGCGCCGGAGCCGCAAGTTCCGCGGCACGCCGTGGCGTCACGCGTCGCACCGAGGGCGCGAACACGAAGCCGATGGCGTCGACGCCCGACTCCAGCGCGGCGGCCACCGCCGCCTCGTTCGTCATCCCGCAGACCTTCAGCCACATCCTTCGGCGCTCCCCGCGAGGCCCGGAGCCGGCACCGCCCCGCCCCGCCGGTCGCGCCGCGGCCGGTGACCGATGGCCTCGCGCGCGGCGGCCAGCATCGCCGCCGCCAGTCCGCGCGGATCGCCGCCCGTCATCAGCGCGCCGCCGACCAGGGCCAGGTCGTAGCCCGCCGCCGCGAGGCGCGCGGCGTCCGCCGGGCTGCCGAGGCCGCTCTCGGCGACCCGCGGCGACTGCGCCGGCAGCTGCCCGACGAGGCTCTCGAGGCGGCCCGGCACGACCTGCAGCGTGACGAGGTCGCGGCAGTTCAGGCCGACCAGCAGCGCATCGCCCGCGGCAGGGTGCGCGGCCAGCAGTTCGTTCGCCCGCTCGATGTCCGCCGCGTCGAAGGCCTCGAGCAGCACGAACAGGCGCTGCGCGAGCGCTTCGTCGACCAGCGCGGCGAGTTCCGCGCGCGACAGCATGCGCAGGATCACCAGCACGCCGGACGCGCCCGCCGCGCGTGCCTCGAGGACCTGGTAGGGATCCACGAGGAAATCCTTGCGCATCGCCGGGACACGCGCCTGCGCCAGTGCGGCCACGGCCTGCTCGAGGTGCTCCAGCGAGCCGTCGAAGCGCGAGGGTTCGGTCAGCACCGACACCGCCGCGGCCCCGGCTTGCGCGTACTCGCGCACCCGCGCGCCGGCGTCCTCGGTGGCCGCGGCGCGCAACGGGCCGAGCGCGGGCGAGCGCAGTTTCATTTCGGCGATCAGGTCGAAGCCCGCGGCAGACAGCACCAGCGGTGGCGGCGGCGGGAGGCGCGCAATGGCCGCGCGCAACGCCGCTGCAGGGCGCAGGGCGCGGGCGAGCTCGACGCGCTCGCGGCTGCTGCGCGCCATGCCATCGAGGAAGTCTGCGCCGCTCACGCCGGACGCAGCCCCTGCACACGTGCGCCGAAACCGGCGAGCGCGGCCAGCACCCGCGCAGCAGAGCCATCCCGGAGGGCATGCGCAGCGCGCCTTACGCCCTCCTCGGGCCCGGCCACTTCGCCGGCGCATTCGAGCGCCAGCGCCGCGCCCAGCAGCAGCGCGTCGCGGTGCGCGCCGTGCTCGTCACCCTGCAGCACGGCGCGCAGGGCCCGCGCGTTGTGCGTGGCATCACCGCCGGCCAGCGCTGCCGGCATGCAGGTCGGCAGGCCGTAGTCCGCGGGCGAGCGCGTGCCCGGCACGACCCGTCCGTCGCGCACGTCGAACAGCGTGAAAGGGCCGATCGGGGTGGGTTCATCCCAGCCCTCCGCGCCATGCACCACGAAGGCGCGACGCACCTCCGGGATGCCGGCGAGCGTCCCGGCCATCAGTTCGGCGACTTCGACGCTGAAGGCGCCGATCACCTGGAACGGCGGGGCAGCCGGATTGGTCAACGGCCCGAGGATGTTGAAGATGGTGCGGACGCCCAGTGCCTGGCGCAGCGGGGCCACGGCCTTCATGGCCGGGTGGTAGTAGGGTGCAAACAGGAAGGTGAAGCCGCTCGCCGCGAGGCATTCGCCGGCCGTCTGCTCGTCGAGCGGCAGCGACAGTCCCAGCTGCTCAAGCACGTCGGCACTGCCGGAGCGGCTGGAAATGGAGCGGTTGCCGTGCTTCACCACGGGCACCCCGCAGGCCGCCACCAGCAGCGCCGTGCCGGTCGAGAGGTTCAGGCTGCCCGAGGCATCGCCACCAGTGCCGACGATGTCGATGGCGCGCTCGAGGCTGGCCGCCGGCAGCAGCGGACGTCGCGCCAGGGCGCGCATCGCGACGGCAAAGCCGCGCAGTTCGTCCGCGACTACGCCCTTGGCGCGCAGGCCTGCGAGGATCGCGCCGCCCATCGCGGGCGGCAGGTCCGGCTGCGTCAGCCCACCGAGCACCACGGCGGCTTCGGCTGCGCTGAGGTCGCGCCGGTCCAGCAGCTTCTCGAGCAGCTCCCGCATCGCGGCGCCCGCCGGACTGCCGCAGGAAATTGCCCATGAGCGCGGGCCCGTCCGGAGTGAGCACGCTCTCGGGATGGAACTGCACGCCCTCGACCATCAGGCTGCGGTGCCGCACGCCCATGATCTCGTGCTGGTCGGTCGTCGCGGTGACGAGCAGTTCGGCGGGCAGCGAGCCGGGCTGCGCGATCAGGGAGTGGTAACGCCCGACCTCGCAGGGCTGCGGCAGGCCGGCGAACAGCCCGAGCCCGTCGAGGTGCACGAGAGAGGTCTTGCCGTGCATCAGGCGACCCGCGCGCACCACCTTGCCACCGAAGACCTCGACGATGGACTGATGCCCGAGGCACACGCCGAAGACCGGTACGCGGCCGGCAAACGCCCGGATCATGTCCATCGACACGCCGGCGTCGTAGGGAGTGCCCGGGCCGGGTGAAATGCACAGGTGCGTCGGCGCGAGCGCGAGCGCTGCCGCGACTGTGATCTCGTCGTTGCGCCGCACCTCGACCTCGGCACCCAGCACGAGGAAGGCCTGCACCAGGTTGTAGGTGAAGGAATCGTAGTTGTCGACCAGCAGCAGCCGCGCAGGCGCGGGCGCAGGCGCAGGCGCCGTGGACCGCGGCGCCGTCATTCCGTGCCTCCCGCGATCGCCAGCGCGCGCGCCGCCGACCCGCTCTTGGCGAGGACTTCCTCGTACTCGCTCTGCGCCACGCTGTCGGCGACGATGCCCGCGCCGGCCTGGTAGCTGTATTCGTCGCCGCGGAACACCAGCGTGCGGATCGTGATCGCCTGGTCCATGTCGCCCTGCGCGCCGAAGTAGCCGACGGTGCCCCCGTAGAGCCCGCGGCCCACCGGCTCCAGCTCGTCGATGATCTCCATCGCCCGCACCTTCGGTGCACCCACCAGCGTGCCCGCGGGAAAAGTGGCGGCGAACAGGTCGAAGGCATCGCGACCCGGGGCGAGTTCGCCGTTGACGCCGCTGACGATGTGCATGACGTGGCTGTAGCGCTCGATCGAGCGATACGGCGCCACGCCCACGGTGCCCGGCCGCGCCACGCGGCCCAGGTCGTTGCGCGCCAGGTCGACGAGCATCACGTGCTCGGCGTTTTCCTTCGGGTCCGCGAGCAGGTCCGCCTCGCGGCGGCGGTCTTCAGCGTCGTCCGCGGCGCGCGGCCGGGTGCCGGCGATAGGCCGCAGTTGCGCGCGCCCGCCCGAGAGCTTGACCAGCGCCTCGGGCGAGGAGCCGACCACGGTGATGTCGCCGAGCGCGCAGTAATACATGTAGGGCGAGGGATTGATCAGCCGCAGCGCGCGGTACGCCTGGAACGGATCGAGGTCGTGGCGACCGCCGAAGCGTACCGACAGCACCAGCTGGTAGACGTCGCCCGAGGCGATGTATTCCTGCGTGCGCGCAACGCCGGCGAGGAACTCCTGCCGGGTCATCGAGGCGGCGGCGGGCGAGTAGCCGCCGCGGGGCCGTTCGGCCGGCAGGCCGCCGCGCAGCGCGGCGATGACCTCGCGCCGCAGCGACTGCCGCTCGGCTTCGCTGCCGGCATGGAGCAGCGCGATGCCGCGCGTCAGGTGATCGAAGACCAGCAGCGAGCGCGGGGCCACGTAATGCATGTCCGGCACCGCGGCCGTCCCGCGGTTGCGGCGCGGCAGTTTCTCGAAGAAGCGGACGATGTCGTAGGACGCATAGCCGACCAGCCCACCCGCGAGCGGGAACCCGGCCGTCGCGCCGTCGGCCGTCGGACGCGGCGCCAGCGCGAGTCCGGCGCGCAGGGCTTCCAGCAGCGCCGCCTGGGTGGCGGGCGCCTCGCGCTTCGCGCCGCCGCACCACAGCGTGCCGCCGTCGAGCCGCAGTTCCATCGCATCGCCGAAGCCGATGAAGGAGTAGCGCGCCACGCGCTCGCCACCCTCGACGCTCTCGAGCAGGAAGCTCGGCTTGAAGGCCTGCAGCTTGAGGAAAGCCGACACCGGAGTGTCGAGGTCGCCTGAGATGTCGAACGGAGGTTTCATAGCGTCTGTGTTTTCGTCGGGCAACAAAAAACCCATCCCGGAGGGTGTCCGGAGATGGGTTCGGGTGCCTGAAAAAGACAGCGCCCAGCGCCCACTCCGTCAGGAGTGGCGCCACCAGTGCAGTCGCATGCGGGCGTCGTGGTTCACTGAGTCGAGTATCGCCGCCGCGGCAAAGCGGCGTCAAGGACGCAGCGCCGCACTCACTTCAGCCACCACTGCACGAGGCCATTGGCCGAGAGCCCCATCACGACCAGCCCGACCAGCACCATCGCGAAGCGCGCAGGGATGTGCTTGGCAACCAGCGCGCCGATCGGCGCGGCGAGCACGCCGCCACCGAGCAACGCAATCACCAGATCGAAGCGGCGCCAGTCGAACGTGAACAGGAACGTGATGGAAATGGAGAGCGTGACGAAGAACTCCGCCGCGTTCGCCGTGCCGATGGCGTAACGGGGCGGCATGCCGCGCGCGATGAGCGTGGGCGTCGTCACCATGCCCCAGCCACCTCCGCCGATCGCGTCCAGGAAGCCGGCCACACCACCGAGCGCATGGCTCGGCGCGCGCAGCAGTTCGGGCATCACCTGACGGAACGCCCGGCGCAGCAGCAGCACGCCGGCGATGAAGAGATAGGCCCAGACGAAGGGCCGGATCAGCGAACCGTCGACTTCGGACAGGAGGTAGGCGCCGACGGCCCCGCCCACCATGCCCGGCAGCACGAGCCGCATGAACACCTTTCGATCCAGGTTGCGGAACCACGCGTGCGACAGGCCGGAAGCGCCCGTGGTGACCACCTCGGCCGCATGCACCGTGGCGCTGACGAAGGCCGGCGGATGGCCGAGCGTCGCGAGGAATGCGCTGGCCGAAACGCCGTAGGCCATGCCCAGCGCGCCATCGATCAGCTGCGCCGCGAAACCCACGAGCACGAGCGGCCAGAATTCCGGAGAAAGACCTTCCATGGGGCCATGGTAACCCGCGACGCTGGCGACAGCTGTCCGTACAATCGGCAGCTCGTCCGGGAACAAACGGGAAGGCACGCATGGCCGTCGATTACGAAAAGCTCGGCGTTTTCTACCTGGGACGGGAGTTCGATCCCGCCGCGAACGCGCTGAAGGACGACCTCGTCCTGTACGACTCCAGGGACCTCACCACCCATGCGGTCTGCGTGGGCATGACGGGCAGCGGCAAGACGGGCCTCTGTCTCTCGCTGCTCGAAGAGGCCGCGATCGACGGCGTGCCCGCCATCTGCATCGACCCCAAGGGCGACCTGGGCAACCTGCTGCTGGCCTTCCCGGAGCTCGCTCCGGCGGACTTCAAGCCCTGGGTCGACGCGGCGGACGCGCAGCGCAAGGGTCTCAGCGTCGACGAACTGGCGGCGAAGACCGCGACCACCTGGCGTAACGGCCTCGCCGAGTGGGACCAGGCGCCGGAGCGCATCGCGCGCTTCCGCGACTCGGTGGACATCGCTATCTATACCCCGGGCGCCGAGACGGGGCTGCCGCTGTCGGTGCTGCGCTCCTTCGCGCCGCCCCCGGCCGAGCAGCTGGCCGACTCCGCTGCCCTGCGCGACCGCGTCGGCGCGATCGTCTCGGGCCTGCTGTCGCTGCTGGGCCGCGATGCGGACCCGATCCAGAGCCGCGACCACATCCTGCTCGCCAACATCCTCGAGTCCAGCTGGCGCGCCGGCGCGAGCCTCGACATGACCGGGCTGATCCACGCCGTCCAGAAGCCGCCGTTCGACAGGATCGGCGCGTTCGACCTCGAAACCTTCTTCCCGGCGAAGGACCGCCTCGGCCTCGCCATGGCGATCAACAACCTGCTCGCCTCGCCGGGCTTCGCCACCTGGATGAAAGGCGAGCCGCTCGATGCACAGCGCCTGCTGTACACGGCGGAGGGCAAGCCACGCGTCTCGATCATCTCGATCGCCCATCTCTCGGATCCGGAGCGCATGTTCATCGTCACGCTCGTGCTCAACGAGGTGATCGCCTGGATGCGGAACCAGTCCGGGACGTCCAGCCTGCGCGCCATCTTCTACATGGACGAGATCTTCGGTTACTTCCCGCCGACCGCGAATCCGCCATCCAAGATGCCGATGCTCACGCTGCTCAAGCAGGCGCGCGCCTTCGGCCTCGGCTGCGTGCTGGCGACGCAGAACCCGGTGGACCTCGACTACAAGGGCCTGGCGAACTGCGGCACCTGGATGATCGGCCGCCTGCAGACCGAGCGCGACAAGCTGCGCGTCATCGAGGGCCTCGAGAGCGCGATCGCGGGCTCGGGCGGATTCGACCGCGCCGCGCTCGACCGGATGATGTCCGCGCTCACGCAGCGGGTCTTCCTCGTGCGCAACGTCCACGACGATGCGCCCTACCTCATGAAGAGCCGCTGGGCACTGTCCTTCCTGCGCGGCCCGCTCACCGGACCGGAGATCACCCGTGTCATGGCGCCGCGCAAGGCGCTCGCGGCGCCCGCCGCAGAGCCGGGCGCGCCTGCCGCACAGGCGCAGGCCGTCGCCCCCGCAGCCGCCAGCCCCCGCCCGCTGCTGCCCGGCGACGTCCCCGAGTACTTCCTGCCGGCCGCGGCCGGCGCGGGTCCGCTCGAATACCGGCCCATGGTGATGGGGCTGGCCAAGCTGCACTTCATCGACGCCAAGCTCGGCCTGGACCAGTGGAACACCACGGCCTGGCTCGCGCCGCTGTCTGACGATGGCAAGGCCGTGCTGTGGAGCGAGGGGGCTGCCCATGAGGGCCTCAAGTCGCGCCTGACCCGATCCGCGGAAAGCGGTGCGGGCTTCGCCCAGCTGCCCGGCGCCGCGATGCGCGCGGCGAGCTTCGCGGCCTACGGCAAGTCGCTCATCACCCATCTCTACGAGAACGCGCGCGTCGATCTGCTGCTGTGCGAGGCACTCAAGGTCGCGTCCGCGCCAGGCGAGAGCGAGGGCGATTTCCGCGCACGCCTCGCGCTGCTGCTGCGCGAGAAGCGCGACGCCGCCGTCGAGGAACTGCGCCGCAAGTACGCACCGAAGCTCACCACCCTTGAGGATCGAGTCCGCCGCGGGCAGGAGCGCCTGGCGCGCGAACAGGACCAGCTCAAGCAGCAGAAGTTCCAGACCGCCCTGTCGGTGGGCACGTCGATACTGGGGGCGCTGTTCGGCCGCAAGGCGCTGTCGGCCAGCACCATCGGGCGCGCCGGCACGGCCGCACGCTCCGCCGGACGCATCGGTCGCGAGTCGCAGGACGTCGATCGCGCCGACGAGAGCCTGGAGGTGCTGCAGCAGCGCCTGATCGCGCTGCAGGCCGAGAGCGAAGCCGAGATCTCGCGGCTCGCCGAATCCCTCGATGCCAGTTCGATCGTGCTGCGTGCCACCACGGTCACGCCGCGCAAGTCGGACCTCGCCGTGGGCGAAGTCGCACTGGTATGGGCGCCGTGGCGCAGGGACGCCGACGGTTTCCAGGCCCCCGCCTTCAGCTGAGGACAAGGACAATGAAGGAACTCGTGGATCTGCTGGTCAGCCGCGTCAACGTCGACGAGAAGCAGGCCACCGGCGGTGCCGCCGTGCTGCTCAAGGCGGCGCGCGACCGTCTCGGCGCGGAACAGTTCGGCGCGCTGCTGGGCAACGTGGCGGGCATCGATGATCTCATCAAGCTCGCACCCGCCGCCGGTGGCGCGGGTCGGCTGTTCGGCGGCCTCGCCTCCGCGCTCGGCGGAAGCCAGGGCGCGCTGCTGGCCAACATCGTCGGGGGTTTCAGCCAGCTCGGGCTGACGCCGGATCACGCCAAGCGTTTTGCGCCGGTGATGCTCGATTTCGTCCGCTCGCACGCGGGCGCGGATGCCGCCGCGCAGCTGGAGGCGGCGCTGCGCGCCGGCCGTTGAACATGCCGAACCCGTTACGCAATACGGCTGCGCTGGCAGCGGCCATCGGCTTCAGCGTGCTGCAGGGCTGCAATGGCGGCGGCGGCGCAGACAGCGCCACCCTGCGCGAGGGCACCTGGCGGGCCACCCTGCAGTTGCCGGGCGGCGAAACGCCCTTCAGCCTCGAAGTCGACCGCGACCAGGGCGCGACCGTCGCGACCCTGGTCAATGGCGAGGGCCGCGTCCGCATCCCGGAGCTCAGCATGGACGGCAGCAGGCTCACGCTGCGCATGCCCGGTTTCGAGAACCGGATCGAGGCCACCCTCAGCGATGACCGGATGGACGGGACGCTGGTCGTCATCAAGAGCAAGGGCGTCGAGCAGCGCATCCCCTTCACGGCGCGGCATGGCGAGACCTGGCGTTTCTCCGCGGCAGCCGGCGCAACGCCCGCTGCCGACGGCCCCGGCATCGCGGGCCGCTGGGCCGTCACTTTCGTCGAGGGCGACAAAACCTCCGTCGGCGTGGGCGAGTTCCGCCAGCAGGGCAGCCTCGTCACCGGCACCTTCCTGACGCCGACCGGAGATCATCGCTTTCTGGCGGGCGAGCTGCGCGGCGGGGAGCTCCGGCTGTCGAAGTTCGACGGCGGCAGCCCCTACCTGTATCACGCCACGCTGGGCGCCGATGGCACGCTCAGTGGCCGACTCTGGTCGGGCCTGGCGCACACCGAGACCTTCACGGCGGTCCGTGACGAAAACGCCTCGCTCGGCGACGCCGACGCCGCGACGCAGATGAAGACGGGCGCGCAGGCCCTCGACTTCCGCTTCCCGGACCTCGGCGGCAACTACATCTCGCTGCGCGACCCGTATTTCACCGGCAAGGTCGTGATCGTGACGCTCGCCGGCAGCTGGTGCCCCAACTGCCATGACGAGGCCGCCTTCCTGGCCGAACTGCACCGCAAGCTGCGGCCGCGGGGCCTGGAGGTCATCTCGCTGATGTTCGAGCAGTTCGGCGACTTCGCGCGGGCGGCCGAGGCGACGCACCGCTTCCGCGACCGCTACGACATCGACTACACCACGCTGATCGCCGGCATTTCCGACAAGGACGATGCGGCCTCGAAGCTGCCGCAGCTGAACGGCGTGTTCGCCTTCCCCACCACGCTGTTTGTCGACCGGCGCGGCCAGGTGCGCCGGATCCACACGGGATTCTCGGGCCCCGCCACGGGCGAGCACTACGACCGGCTGGTCCGCGACTTCGAAGCGCAGGCCGAGACGCTGCTGGCGGAGCCCGCACCGCCCCCGGCGCCGGCGCCGACCGCACCGACTGCCTGACCCTTCATCACCGGGCCTGCCCGGGAGGAACCTGCCATGCCATCCTTCGACGTCGTCTCCGAAATCAACGCCCACGAACTGACCAACGCGGTCGACCAGGCCAGCCGCGAGCTCGGCCAGCGCTTCGACTTCCGCGACGCGGGCGCCTCGTACGAGCTCAACGAAAAGGACTTCACGATCCTGATGAAGGCCAAGTCGGAGTTTCAGCTCAAGCAGATGGTCGACATCCTGCGACTCAAGGTCGCCAAGCGCGGCATCGACGTCAGCTGCATGGAGACCAAGGACGTGGAGAAGAACCTCGCCGAGGCGCGGCAGGAGGTCGCGCTGCGGCACGGCATCGACCAGGAAGTCGGCAAGAAGATCGTCAAGCTGATCAAGGACTCGAAAATCAAGGTGCAGGCCGGCATCCACGGCGACAAGGTGCGCGTGACCGGCAAGAACCGCGACGATCTGCAGGAAGCCATCGCGCTGCTGCGCAAGGAGACCTTCGACCGCGCGCTGCAGTACGAGAATTTCCGGGACTGAGGCCGGTCAGCCGAGCATCGCATAGGCGATGAAAGTGACGACGCCCGCGCTGCCCGCGACCATCGCCTGGCGCCGGTAGCCCGGCACCCGCAGCGCCATCAGCAGGCCCGACAGCAGGATCAGCACGAGGCCGACCGCCCAGACCACCGAGATGCCACGGGCGATCGCGCTGCCCTTCGCCTTGTGCAGCTGCACGAAGTGCCGCCAGGGGGTGGTTTCCTTGACCACGAGCTTCGCGACCTGCGGGTCCGCGGTCGGCTTCAGCACGACATCGCGTTCCACGCCGGTCCACTCCATCTCGAACGAGGTGCCGGCCTTCTTGATTCCCGCAGCGCCGGTCGGCGCGGCCAGCCCCAGCGCATCGAGTTCGCGCTGCGCGAGACCCACCAGGGCCGCAAGGTCCGCCTCGAGCGGCTGCTGCAGCGCGATCGAGCGCGAACTTTCCTCATAGGCACCCTTGATCGACAGCGTGTAGAGCCCGCCCGTGGAGGCGAACATCAGCGCGATCGGGAAGAAGAACGCCGCCAGGAACAGGTGGATGGTGATGAGCTTGCGTTGCATCGGAACACTCCGGTAAGGACCCGTGGGACGAAGCATCATCATAAGGGGGCGCTGCGCCGCTTTGGGTGCGCAACACTGGCGTGACCGCAGCCGTCGCGATAGTCTCAACTGATGCTGCCGCGCTACAGACTGCCCACGATCCTGCTCGCCGCACTCGCGACGCTGGCGATCCCGGGAGGCGCACCCGCTGCCGCCGGGCGCATCGGCCCGCCGGTGGGCTCCTACAACCTCACGACAGTGGATGAGGAGTCCAGGCTGGCCGCGAGCTTCGCCGTGCGCGAGCAGGGGCGCCGCGAATCCCGGACCCTGAAACTGCTCGCGATCACCCGCGCCGAAAAACAGGTCGTCGCCGGCCTGAATTTCCGCGTTACGCTGACCGTGCAGTCGGGCGGCAGGAACCGCGAAGCGCGTGCCGTCGTGTTCCGTTCGCTCGACCGCTACCACGAGCTCGTGTCCTGGGACTGGCTGCCGCCGCCTGCGACGCCCAAGCCGTAGGCCAGGGCGGTAACGCCCTCGCCTGCCATGCGCCCACGAGAATTCCAGCCTCCACACCTCCATCTTCGAGCATGCCATGACCCAGGACCTCTCTCCCGAAACCCGGGCCTTCCTCGCGCGCCAGCACGCGCTGTTCATCGACGGGCAGGCGGTGCAGCCGCGTAATCCCGCACGACTGGAGGTCATCAACCCGGCCACCGAGGCGCCGATCAGCAGCATCGCGCTCGGCGATGCCGCCGACATCGATGCGGCCGTGGCTGCCGCCCGCGCGGCGTTCAAGGGGCCCTGGTCGAAGATGGGCGCCGACGAGCGCACCCGCGTGCTGCTCGAATACGCGCGCCTCGTCGAGTCGCGCGCACGCATGTTCACCGAGATCGCGGTGCTCGATAACGGCATGCCGTACATGCTGGGCGAGTCGACCGCGATGTTCGCGTCCATGTTCCTGCGCTATTACGCAGGCTGGGTGTCGAAGATCACCGGCCAGACCCTGCCCTCCACGGGCGGCGGCAAGCGCCCCGACGAACTGCTGGCCTACACGCTGCGCGAACCGGTCGGCGTGGTCGGGGCGATCACGCCCTGGAACTACCCCTTCGGCATGGAGATCCTCAAGATCGCCCCGGTGCTGGCCACCGGCTGCACCCTGGTGCTCAAGCCCGCCGAGCAGGCGCCGCTGGCGGCGCTGCTGATGGCGGAACTCGCCATCGAAGCCGGCGTCCCGCCAGGCGTGTTCAACGTGGTAACGGGCCTGGGCGAGACCGCCGGCGCCGCGCTCGCCGCGCACCCGGGCGTCGACAAGATCGCGTTCACGGGCTCGACCGAAGTGGGCCGCCTGATCGTCAAGGCATCGGTGGGCAACCTCAAGCGCGTCTCGCTCGAACTCGGCGGCAAGTCGCCGGTCGTCGTCTTCCCCGATGCCGACCTGGGCAAGGCGATCCAGGGTGCGGCCACGGCAGGCTTCCTGCTGCAGGGCCAGAACTGCGTATGCGGCAGCCGCGTGTTCGTGCACGAGAAAATCGCCCAGGAATTCTCCGCGGGCCTCGCCGCCGCGGCCCGGGCCATGCCGATCGGCGACGGCTTCGACCGCTCGGCCATCATCGGCCCGGTCATCTCGCGCGAGCAGCGCGACCGGATCGAGGGCCTGCTGGCGACCGCGCAGCCCGAGGGCGCGAAGCTGCTGGCGGGCGGCGGGCGCCCGCGCGAACGCGGCTGGTTCATCGAGCCGACCGTCTATGCGGATTGCCGGCCGGACATGACCATCGTGCGCGAGGAGATCTTCGGGCCCGTGATCGCCATCCAGACCTTCGGCGACGGCGACCTCGAAGCGATCGCCGCGCAGGCCAACGACACCGTGTACGGGCTGTCGGGCAGCGTCTGGACGCGCGACCTCGAAACGGCGCACCGCATGGTGCGGCTGATCGACGCGGGCCAGGTGGGCGTGAACTGCCATGCCGCCATGGACCCGACCATGCCGTTCGGCGGCAACCGCCAGTCCGGATGGGGTCGCGAGTTCGGGCAGGAAGGGCTCGAGCTGTACCTCAAGACCAAGGCCGTCACCATCACCTGGTAGGGAAGGACCCTCCATGCACGGCAGCCCCGGCGTGTTCGATGGCAAGGTGGTGCTGGTGTTCGGCGCATCGAGCGGCATGGGCCGCGCGACGGCGCAGGAACTCGGCAGGCAGGGCGCACAGGTCATCGTCGCGGCACGTCGCAGCGAACTCTGCGCAGAGGTGGCCGCGGGCATCCGCGCCGCCGGCGGCGCCGCCCGTGCGATCGCGGTCGACGTCTTGTCCGACGACTCGCTGGACGCCTGCTTCGCGACGATCCAGCAGCAGTTCGGCCGGCTCGACGGCGCGTTCAACAACGTCGGACGCACGCTCGGCAGCTCGCCGACCCACGAAACGCCGCTGGAGCGCTTCCGCGACACGCTGGACATCAACCTGCTGTCCGCGTTCCGCTGCATGCAGCGCGAACTGAAGCTCATGCGGGCGCAGGGCAGCGGCGCGATCGTCAACAACAGTTCGATCGGCGGCACGCGCGGCTTCGCGAACCTGCCCGACTACTGCGCCGCCAAGTGGGGGCTGATCGGCATGACCAAGGCCACCGCCCTGGAGAACGCGGCCCACGGGATCCGCGTCAACGTCATCGCGCCCGGGCTCGTCGCCACCGAGCGCTTCGAACTGATCCGCGCGCAGCACGCCGCCACCCTCGAGGCGCGGCTCGCCGAGGTGCCCATGGGCCGTCCCGCCTCGATGGAGGAAATCGCCAGCACGGTCTGCTGGCTGCTCGGGCCCGGGGCGTCCTACCTGACCGGCGCCGTGTTGCCGCTGGACGGCGGCGAGTGCGCCGGATGAACACCCCTGCATCGGTGCCCGCCGGACCCGAACGCGCCTTCCTCCGCGTGCGCGAGGGCCTGATCCACTACCGTCATGCGGCTCCGGGCAGCGAGGCCGCCGCCGCGGCTCGCCCGGTCTGGATGATGCACGCCTCGCCCGCTTCGTCGCGGAGCCTCGAGGCGCTGCTGATGGCGATGGGCCGCACGCGCCGCGCCATCGCGCCCGACACGCCGGGCAACGGCGACTCGGCGCCGCTGTCGGGGCACGCGCCCGCGCTGGGCGACTACGCGGACACTTTCCTGCGCAGCATGGACGCGCTCGGCATCGAGCGCGCGGACCTCTACGGCTATCACACGGGCGCGCATATCGCGATCGAGATGGCGATCCTGCGCCCCGACCGCATCGGCAGCCTGGTGCTCGACGGACTGCTGTGGCTCGAGGATTCCGAACGCGCCGACTACCTCGCGGAATACGCACAGCCGCTCGTGCCGGACGCCCAGGGCACGCAGGTGTTCCGCGCCCTGCAGTTCATCCGCGACCAGGCCTGGTTCTTCCCGCATTTCCGCCGCGACGCCGCGCACAACCTGGGCGGCGGCGCCATGCCGCCCGCGCTGCTGCACGCGCTGACGGTCGACCTGCTGAAGGCAGCGGAGACCTACCATCTCGCCTACCACGCCGTGTTCCGCCACCGACTCGAGGAGCGGCTGCCCTTGCTGCGCCGACCCGTGCTGCTGCTGGGCGACGAAGGCGATCCGACCCGGCATTCGATTCCCCGGGCCGCCGCGCTGATCGAGGGTGCCCGTACCGCCGTGCCCGGCGAAGGCTGGTCGCCGCAGGGCGCCGCCGCCAAGGCGGCACTGATCAGTTCATTTCTGGGCTGAAGAGCCGGGCGGGTCCGCAGCGGCCAGCGCGCTGCGCACCGCGTCCATCCGGACGCACAGGCCCTCGACGGCATCGATGGCGGTGGGCCCCATGCGGTCGAGGCGCGGATCCGAGAACGCGACGACCTGACGGGTGGCGACCGCGCGGATCGCGGGGAACTTCGCCCAGCGTTCCCGCCAGTCCCGCGCCGTGATGGGCGTCGTGGACATCAGGATGAGCTCGGGGTTGCGCTTCACCACCGACTCGAACTCGACGATCGGCGCCGGGAAATCGATGTCGTTGAAGATGCTGCGTCCGCCGCAGCGACCGATCGAATCCGAGATGATGTGCCGCGAGCCCACCGTGTAGAGCGGCACGTCCCAGATCATGTAGAACACGCGCAGCGGCTCGCCGCGGACCTTGCGGGCGGCGATGCCGGCGATGCGCGCGTCCAGCGCCGCGGCCGCCGGCCCGGCGACCGCCGTGGTGCCCACCATGGCGCCCAGCCTGCGCATCGATGCGGGGATGTCGTCGAGGCTGCGCGCGCTCACGAAGTAGACCTTCATGTTGATCTTCGCGAGGCTCTCGACCACGAGCCTGTTGGTCAGGTCCTTCCAGGCGATCACGACGTCGGGCTTGAGCGCCACGAGCCGCTCCCAGTCCAGCGCGTTGGCATCGCCGATGCGCGGCAGCTTGCGCGCCGCCTGCGGCTCCTCGGCGCCGAACACCGTCGCCACAATGCGATCGCCCGCCCCTGCGGCGAACAGCATCTCGGTCGCGCCGGGCGCAAGACTGACGATGCGGCGCGGCGGCGCGGCGAGGGTCAGCGTAGCCCCGGTGTCGTCCGTCACGGTGAGGGCAGCACGCGCGGGCGGCGGCGCCATCGACAGCGCGGCCACCAGCGCACATGCGGCGGCGAAGCCGTTCCGGGGTTTCATGGCTTGCCGCCTGCGGCAGGCGCGGCGCCACCGCCGGCGGAGCAGGTGGAACAGCCGCCCCCCGCGGCGAGCCGGCGGCGCAGCAGCGGCGCGAGCACGCGCTCACGGAAGGCAGGCAGGCGTGTCGCGGCGGCCGCATCGGCGCGCTGCAGCAGGCGCAGCTGCAGCCGCGACGGCATCAGCGACCAGCCCGAATAGAGGGCGGCGACCAACACGGCGACGGCGACCAGGAGGTTCTGCACGGGAGCGGCCTCAGCCCCCGCCCAGCGCGAGCGTGACGCGGTAGGTCAGGAAAGCGGCGAGATAGGCGAGTGCGAAAAGGTAGCCGGCCATGAGCAGAGGATAGCGCCAACTGTTGGTCTCGCGGCGCACCACCGCGAGGGTGGCCAGGCACTGCGGCGCGAACACGTACCAGGCGAGCAGCGCGAGCGCCGTGGCCAGGCTCCAGCTCTGCGCGATCATCGGCGCCAGCGCGCTGGAGACATCTGCCTCGGCGCCCGAGAGGGCGTACACGGTCCCCAGCGCGCCGACGGCAACCTCGCGGGCCGCAAGTCCCGGGATCAGGGCGATCGCGATCTGCCAGTTGAAGCCGATCGGCGCGAGCACGTACGCCAGCGCGTGGCCCATGCGTCCGGCGATGCTGTACTCGATCGGCGTGCCGGCGAATCCCGGCGGTGGCACGGGGTAGCTGGAGAGGAACCACAGCACGATCATCAGCGCGAGGATGATGCCGCCGACGCGCGCCAGGAAGATCTGCGCGCGCTCGACGAGTCCGAACGCCAGATTGCGCAGGTTCGGCCACTGGTAGTCCGGCAGTTCAAGCATCAGCGGGTGATAGCTGGAACCCGTGGCGAAGCGCTTCATGACGAAGCCGACGGCCAGCGCCGAGACGATGCCCGCGAAATACAGCGCGAACATCACGAGCCCGCGCAGGTTGAGGAAGCCGATGTCGCGGTCGGGGATGAACGCGGCGATCAGCAGGGCGTACACGGGCAGCCGCGCGGAGCAGGTCATCAGCGGCGCGACCATGATCGTGGCGATGCGGTCGCGCAGGTTCGGGATGGTGCGGGTGGCCATGATCCCCGGGATCGCACAGGCGAACGAGGAGAGCAGCGGGATGAAGGCCCGGCCAGAAAGCCCGACGCTGCCCATGACGCGATCGAGCAGATAGGCCGCGCGCGGCAGGTATCCGCTGTCCTCCAGGGCAAGGATGAACAGGAACAGGATCAGGATCTGCGGCAGGAACACGATCACGCTGCCGACCCCGCCCAGCACGCCGTCGACCACGAGGCTGCGCAACGCGCCCGGCGGCAGCACGGACTCGACGCCCCCCGACACCCAGGCGACCGCCTGCTCGAGCCAGCCCATCGGCGCCTCGGCCCAGCTGAACACGGCCTGGAAGACGAAGAACAGCAGCGCCGCGAGCACCAGCATGCCCAGCACAGGGTGCAGGATGATGCGGTCGGCCAGCACCGCGGCGCGCCGGGGCAGCGGCTCGGAGTGACCCGCCGCGGCCAGGATGCGGGCCGCTTCCGCGTGCGTGGCGCGCAGTTCATCGGGCGTGGGTTCGGTCCAGTCCGGCAGGCCCGCGGCC
>CAJACZ010000299.1 GCA_903938365.1 uncultured Pseudomonadota bacterium
CACCCGCGTCAAGCGCGTCCAGAAAACTCAGTGCGAGCTTCTGCGCCGGCGCGAGTTCGACAGGAACCGGGGTGGGAGCAGTGACGGCGGCGGGATCCGCGGCGGCCATACTTTCGCGAGTGCCTGGCAACAGGCCGAGTGCGATCAGGATCGCGCCCAGCCAGCGCGTTGATGGGAGTGTCATGCATGTGCCCCGGGAGGTAGTCCCGGCAATGTTACTCATGCCAACGGAACAATCCTCTACGCAGGTCACGGAAGCGGATGAGGTGGCGGTAAACCCGACCAACGATCGCCGACCGGCGCGGGCCACACCGGCCACATGTGCTTTGAGCGATCCGCTTCTTGATCGTCGGGAGTGGCCGGCGGATCAGTCAACGGGCCCGCGGCCCGCGCTCAGAACTTGACGCTGACCGAAGCCGACAGGCTGGTGCCCATGGCGTAGCGGTTGTAGTACACGACGTTTCCGCCGCGCCGCTGGAACTCCTGGTAGTCACGGCCGAAGATGTTGCGCGCCTCGAACTTGAACTCGACGTCCTGGCCGAACATCGTCACGCCCTGTCGGGCCACGAAATCCACCACCAGTCCCGGCGACTCATAGATGTCGGGGAGTCCCGCCGCACCACGGCTGGTCACGCGGTCGCTGACGTAGGACAGCAGCAGGGTCTGCTGCGACAGGCGGTCCGTATCCTCCAGCCCGATCTGCAGGTTGACCAGGTGGTCCGACTGCCCGGTCAGCGGTGTCCCGTCGACGAAGAAGTTGCTGGCAGGCTGCGTGACCGTGCCGAACACTTCAGTGGTGTCGCCCGCACTCACCTTGATCTCGGACTGAGCGAAGGTGTAGTTGCCGATCAGCACTGCCCGACGCGAAGCGAAGAACTGCCCCTGGAAGACGCTGTCGAGCGGCAGATAGCTCTGCAGTTCGACCTCGGCGCCGTACAGCGTGGCCTCCGGGGCATTGGCGAAACTGGTCACGGGGCTGTTGTCGTTGAAGCCGGTGAAGGCCTCGATCGGCTTGTCGATCTTCTTGTAGAAGCCGGCCAGCGAGAACCGCTGCTCGTTCGCGTAGTACCACTCGTAGCGGGCCTCCGCGTTGACAAACTGGCTGTCGATCAGCAGCGGGTTGCCGCGATACGCGCGGTTGGACTCGGGGTCGTAGTAGGCCTGGAACATCAGTTCGCGGAACTGCGGGCGCGCGATGGACTTGGAGCCGTTGAGGCGCACCTGCATGGTGTCCGCGAACTTGTAGGTCAGGGTCACCGCAGGCAGCAGGTAGTCCTCTTCCAGGAGAGTCTGCGCCTGGGAGCGCCCTGCCGTCGTGAACACCTGCACCCCGTTGACGTCCTGCTCGGCGCGCTCGAAACGGGCGCCCGCGCTGATCTCGAGGCCGTCCATGATTTCCGCCTGCAGCTGCAGGTAGCCGGCGTTCGTCCTGAGCTTCGCGGCGAAGGCCGGATCGGACTCAGTCGACTCGATCAGGGCGATGTCGTAGTAATCGATCACGGCCGAGCCAAGCAGGTAGTCCGGCCTGAACAGGGCCACGCCGCTCGGGAAGCTGGACGGCGCGATGATCTGGAACTCGCGCCGCATGGAGTCGCGCTGCGTGTCGGCGAATTCGTAGCCGCCCGACAGCACGACACCGGGCGAAAGCTCGCCGGACACGTCGAGTCCGAAGGAGATCACTTCCTCCTCGAGTTCGGAGAACGCGATGCGGCCGAAACCGCTCTGGCCGTTGTCCAGCCGGTTGATGAAGTAGCTGCCGTAGGGGCTCCCGGCCTGGTTGGTGCGGACATAGCCGAGGCCGAGCTCGAACGGCGCGTCGCGACGCGACTTCGCGTAAGCAGCCCGCGCATCGACCTTGACCGGATCGAAGTTGAACGAGCCGTTCAGCTGGGTCGTGAACAGCTGGCGCTCGTACCAGGCGGTGCTCTGCTCGCGGAAGTCGGCGCCGAGGCGCTGGTTGTTCTGCTTGCCCTCGGCAAGGCTGGTCCGCTTCAGCGTGTCGTGCACGTAGAAGTTGGTCCAGCGCAGCTTGTTGCCTTCGCCGAACTCGTAGCCGAGGCCCAGCAGCGCATTGAGCACGATGCGGTTTTCGGTGGCTACGTTGCGGTAGTCCTTGTCGACCGCCGACAGATCGAAGCTCGCGGGCGTCTGCTCGGTGTTGTCCCGGGTGCGCCACTTGTTGCTGAACCCGGCCGTGGCAATGAGTCCGAGTTCGGAGTCGTCCAGCGACCAGGACGTGCCGCCCGTGAAGGAGGTCGAGAAGTTGCCCGGGATCTTGTCGATCCTCTGGACCAGGCCATTGTTGGCGTTGACGAACTGCTTGGCGATCTCGCCCGAATCCAGCGTGCCAGCGCTCAGGCGCTCCCCGCTCGCGTAGAAGGCCTTGAGGCCGGAAGGGGTGTCGCGGCTGCCGTTGTCGTAACCGGTCCAGTCGGGCTTCGCGCCGTAGTGGTCGTAGCCGAGTTTGCCCGTGGTCTCCACATCGCCGCCCCCACCTACGCTGAGGTTGAAGAACGGCTCGCGCGGAACCGCCAGCGTGGTCAGGTTGATGATGCCGCCGCCGAATTCGCCGGTGAAGTTGGGCGAATAGGTCTTCTGCACCAGCGAAGAGGCGATCACGTCGGAGGGAAACAGGTCGAGCGGGACGGCGCGGCGCAGCGGTTCCGGGCTGGGCAGCGGCAGGCCGTTGAGCAACGCCTGCGAATAGCGGTCGCCCAGGCCACGGACATAGACGAAGCCGTTGCCGGCCACGCTCAGGCCCGTGACACGGCCCAGCGCGCCGGCGATGTCGCCTTCGCCCGTGCGCGCGAGGTCCTCGGCCGACAGCACCGAGATCACCTGCGTCGTCGCCTTCTGGATGTTCTTGTCGCGGCGGCCTACCACCACGATCTCGCCGCCGGGCAGCGCAACGTCGACGTCAACGTCGACGGCCTCGGCAGCGTCCGGCGCTTCAGGCAGCGTGGCTGCCGCCGGCGCGGACTGCGCCAGTGCCGACTGCATCGTCAGCACACTCGAGAGGATCAGCAGGCCCGGACCCGGGAGCAGCTTGGACATATTGTGTTCCATGTCAGGTCGGGCGGGGGATTATGGGTCGCGGCGCCGGGGCCGCGACCCATCCCGGGACAGACGCCGTCAGTCTCAGATGGTCGGCAGCGTGGTGCAGGCCGTGCCGGTCGTGCCGAAGCTCGCCGTGGCCGAGTTGCAGGTCCAGCCCTGGTACCAGGTGTCGGTCGAGTCCTTCACCGCACCGATGTAGGTGGTGGTGTCGAAGGAGGCATCGACCGTCTTCGGGTCGGTGGCCGTACGCGCGGTCTCGTTCGCACCGTTGACGAACACGTTGGCGAGCGTGGCCGTGAGGGTCGAGGTGTTGTTGGTGCCCGCGTTGAAAGTGTCGGCCACCTGCTGCGCCGTCAGGCCGCCGCTGCCGACAAACGCGTTCGTCGCGCACTGCATCGCCACCGAGCGGAACACCGGGGGACCGATCTTCCCGGGGATCGAGTTCGCCGCGCCGATGATGTTCGCGCCGTTGAGCCGCAGGCAGGCCATCGAGGTGGTGACCACGCCGTTGACCAGCGAGGCGTCGGAGCCTCCACGGAACAGCATCGCCGCGTTGTTGCCCGAGGCCGGGTTGCGATGCACGAACGTGAAGTTGGCAAGCTTCATGTTGGTGCGCGGGGTCTGGCTCTCGAGTGCGTTCGCCGAATCCTGCTCGATCATCGAGTCGGGCGAGCCGCTGGTCTTCTGCACGCCGATCACGTACTGGATGGTGCCCTGCCAGCCGGTATCGACGTCGATGTTGTCGTCATCGGCGCCGGTCAGCACGAGCCGGCGCATGCTCACGGTGCCACCGAAGTTCTCGAAGGCATCGTCGGAGCTGTTGTGCGAGTGGATATGGCTGATCTGCGTGGCCGAGCCGACGCCACCCAGCGTCAGGGACTGCAGTTCGCTGTCGCCCGAGAGCACGTAGCCCGAGTAGCGGATCTGCACGTAGCGCATCGTGCCGCTGTTGTCGGCGGGCGTGGCGCCGCCGAAGTACGCCGGATCGACGGCGCCTTCCGTCTGGCGCTCGCAGCTGACGGTGCCCGGCGTCGCGGCGGGCGCGACCGTGCAGTCGGTGATGGGCGCGCGGCCGAGCAGCACCACGCCGCCCCACTGGCCCTGCGAGTTGTCGGTGGCGAGACCGAGCACGTTGTCGCGGCTGGTGAACACGATCGGCGCGGTGGCGGTGCCGACAGCGTTGATGCGGTTGCCGCGGTTGACGGCGAGCCAGGCCACACCGGTCGAGGCGAAGACGACCACGCCCGGCTGGATCGTCAGGGTGACGGCCACCTCGCCGGTCACCGGCGCGGCGCCGCGATCGGTGCCGACATCGACCCGACCGCCCATCGAGTACAGGAGGCCGGGGATGCGCGTGAGCGTGGTGCTGCGCGTCACGCGTGCCGGGAGTTCGCAGACGCGATACGTGCCCGTGGGCCCGTTGATGGTGCCGCGATCGGCGAGGCCCGCGGAGTCCTCGATCGTCGGGCAGCCGCCCGCAGGGGTCACCAGCGTGGGGGCGGGCGGCGGGACGATCGGGGTCGGCGGAGTGGCCGGCGGGTTGTTGATCGTGATGTTGCCGCCGCTGCCCGGCGAAGCGACTTCACCGGCGCCGCAGCCGGCGAGCACGGCGCTGACGGCAGCGAGAATCAGGGCGTTGCAAGGGGTGGAAAGCCTGTCCATAAACACTCCGCTGCGGCGCAGCCGCCTTCTGATGCCAAATGGTGCGGCGTGCCGGAAAGAACGAGTGCCGGACGCCGATGAACCTGTTGGCGAGAAGATAGGCGGGCTGTATTACAGCGAAATGACGGCTGGGTTACGGAATGTGACAGCGCCGGACGCCGACGCGGCGGCCGGGACCCTGCTTGCGCGGATGCGCGGGGCCGGGATGCGCGGATGCGCGGGCGATCAGCTCTCGGCGTCGTCGCTGACGCTGCGGAAATCGACGCCCAGCGAACGCAGCTTGCGGTAGAGATGCGTGCGTTCCATGCCGACGCGCTTGGCCAGCTGTCCGACCTTGCCATGGCACAGCAGCAGCTGCTGCTGGAGGTAGGCACGCTCGAACTGCTCGCGCGCCTCACGCAGGCTCAGCGCCAGCAGGTCCTGCTTGACGAAGGGCTCGGCCGCCGGCGCCACCTGCGCCAGCTCGCGCTCGACTTCCTCGAGGCCGATTTCCTCGCTGCCGCCCTGCACCAGCAGACGCTGCACCAGCGTGCGCATCTCGCGGACATTGTCGGGCCAGGGGTAGTTGCGCAGCCGGTTCTGCGCCGCAACGCTGAAACGCCGGAACGGCAGTCCCTCGGCATCGACCAGCCGGTCGACGTGGTGGCGCAGCAGTTCGGGGACGTCCTCGGCGTATTCCCGCAGCGGCGGAACCCGCACCACGAGTTCATTGAGCAGGCCGAGCAGGTCGCGCCGGAACGCGCCCGGCGTACCGCCGCCGGCACGGTTCTCGATGCCCGGCAGCGCGGAGGACACGACCCGCGCCGCCAGGGGCCGGGACTGCACCTCGCCCAGCCGCGCGTAGCGCCCGGACTCGAGCACGCCGAGCAGCGCGCGCTGCGCCGCGGGCGGCAGATCCTCGACTTCGTTCAGGAACAGCGTGCCGTCGCCGGCCTGCTCGATCAGGCCGGCCATCGAGGCGCCATCGACGCGCCCGAAGAGCAGCAGGTCGGCGTCGGCCTCGCGCAGCGCGCTGGCCACGATGGTCACAAAGGGCTTGCCGGCGCGCGGCCCGGACTCGTGCAGGAAGCGCGCGAAGGTCTCGCGCCCGGACCCGTTCTCGCCGACCAGCAGCACGGGCGTAGGCACGCCCGCGATCTGCACCAGGTGGGTACGCAACTGCTGGATCAGGCGGCTCTTGCCGACCGGCGACGCGGCGGCCGCAGCCAGCAGCCTGCCCGAGGCACGGCGCTTGCGGCCGGCATCGAGGGCCCGCTCGACCGTGCGCAGCAGCTTGGCGAGCGACAGGGGCTTCTCGACGAAATCGAAGGCGCCGAGCCGGGTCGCTTCGACGGCAGTCTCGACGGTGCCATGGCCCGACATCATGACGATCGGGCAACCGTCGGTGGCGGTGGTGGACCACTCGCGCAGCAGGGTGATGCCATCGACGCCGGGCATCCAGATGTCGAGCAGCACGAGGTCCGGCGCCTGGCGCGCACGACTCACCCGGGCCTGGGCCGCGTCCGCGGCGACCTCGACCTCGTAGCCTTCCTCGGAGAGGATTTCCTTGAGCAGGCCACGGATATCGGCCTCGTCGTCCACCACGAGAATTCTCGCCGCGCTCATGCCAGCTCCCTCCGCTGTACAGCCCTGCGCTCCCGGAACGATGCAACGCGGGAACGATCCTTGAGCGGCAACATAACACGGACGCGTGCACCGCCCTCGGGCCGGTTCTCGGCTTCGATGCGTCCGCCGTGCTCCTCGACGATCTTGCGCACGATCGCGAGCCCCAGCCCCGTGCCGCGCGGCTTGCTGGTGACGTAGGGGTCGAAGATCCGGCCCAGCAGCTCACGCTGGAACCCCGGCCCGTTGTCGCTGACCGTGAGCAGCGCGACCGACTGGCCCTCGGCTTCGGCCAGGGCGGTCTGCAGCTCGATCCGGCCGGGACTGACGCCTTCCAGCGCCTCGAGGGCGTTGGTGACCAGGTTGTTGAGGATCTGCCGGATCCGCCCCCGATCCGCCTCGACCCATTCGAGCTGCGGATCGATCATGGTGGCGATCTCGACCGCTGCATCCTGCGACCGGTAGAGCTCCGCGACCTCCGCGACCAGCTGGTTGAGGCTGAAGCGCGCCACCTGCATCGCGGGCGCGCGGGCGTACTCGCTGAAGGCGTTGACCATCTGCTTCATGGTCTCGACCTGCTGCACGATGGTGTCGGTCGAGCGCTCGAGGATCTCGGCGTCCGCCGGCGACAGCGTACCGGCGAGCCGGCGGCGCATGCGCTCCGCCGACAGCTGGATCGGCGTCAGCGGGTTCTTGATCTCGTGCGCCAGCCGGCGGGCGACCTCGCCCCAGGCCGACTCGCGCTGTGCCTGCAGCAGCTGGGTCACGTCGTCGAACACGATCACGTAGCCCGGGCCGCCCTCGGCGCTGCCGCTGGCCAGCGGCACGCAGGCGCAGACCAGCACGCGCGGCGCGCTGCCCGCGCCACCGGACAGCTCGAACTGTTCGCGCCACTCCTCGCGGCCCGCCGCAAAACGCACCCGCAGTTCGTCACTGAACTGGCGCAGACGGTCGTCACCGGCCGCGATGTCGGTGAGCAGCCGGCCCGCGTTGGCCGCCAGGTCCGCGCCGAGGATGGTGCCGGCCGCCTGGTTGGCGAGCCGCAGGTTCAGGTGACGGTCGACCGTGACCACGCCCGTGGAGAGCCGCGCCAGGATGACCGCGAGCCGCTCGCGCTCTGCTTCGACGGCCTCGCGCGTGCGCTCGGTCTCCTCGCGTGCGCGCCGCAGGCGCTTGGTCATGTCGTTGAAGGAATGCACGAGGAAGCCCATTTCATCCCGCGAGCCCAGCGGCAGCCGGGTGGCCAGATCACCCTTGGCGACCGCGCGGGTGCCCGCCATGAGGTCCTGCACGGGCCTGAAGAGCTGCTCGGCGGAAAAAATGGCGCCGTAGATCGCCGCCAGCATCGTCACCAGCAGCACGAGGGTCAGCGTGAGTCGGAAACTGTATTTCAGCGGTTCGCGCAGCGCGGCCAGGTCGCCGTACTGGGAGTAGGAGCGCTGCACCGCATCCGTGAGTTCGGCCAGCTGGCGCGGCACCTCGTGGATCACGAGCACGAAGCGGATGTCGCGCCCGTCCTCGGTACGCCCGAGGGGCGCCGCCGTGCGGATCACGTATTCGCCTTCCGCGACCGGTTCGAGACTGACGTAGGCACGCCCCTCGCGGACCTG
>CAJACZ010000300.1 GCA_903938365.1 uncultured Pseudomonadota bacterium
GCTCAAGGGCAAGTTCGACGGATTCGCGGTGCGCGTGCCGACCATCAACGTGTCGCTCGTCGACCTGACCTTCACCGCCGGCCGGGACACGACCGTCGAGGAGATCAACGCCCTCATGAGGGCGGCCGCGGGTGCGGGTCCCCTGCAGGGCGTGCTGGCCTACACCGAGGCGCCGCTGGTGTCGGTCGACTACAACCACGACGCCCACTCGTCGACCTTCGATGGCACCATGACCAAGGTCATCGGTGGCAACCTGGTCAAGGTGTGCGCCTGGTACGACAACGAGTGGGGCTTCTCCAACCGGATGCTGGACACCACGCTGGCGTGGTCGAAGGCGGTCTGAGCGCAGCCCGGTGGCAGTCCTGCGCATGGCGGACCTCGACCTTCGGGACCGGAAGGTGTTCATCCGTGAAGACCTCAACGTCCCGGTGCACGACGGCAAGGTCAGCAGCGACGCGCGGATCCGCGCCGCGCTGCCGACCATACAGCTGGCCCTCGACAAGGGCGCGCGCGTCGTGCTGCTCTCTCACCTGGGTCGGCCCCAGGAGGGCGTGCCGGCCGCGGAGTTCTCGCTCGCGCCGGTGGCCGCGCGGCTGTCAGAGCTGCTGGGACGCCACGTCGCCCTGAAGCTCGACTGGCTGGACGGCGTGGAGTGCGCGCCCGGTGAAGTCGTACTGTGCGAGAACGTGCGCTTCAACCGCGGCGAGAAGCAGGACGACGAGGCCCTGTCGCGCCGCATGGCGGCGTTGTGCGACGTTTATGTCATGGACGCCTTCGGCACGGCGCATCGCGCCGAGGCCAGCACCCATGGCATCGCGCGTTTCGCGCCGGTGGCCTGCGCGGGTCCCTTGCTGGTCGGCGAACTCGACGCACTCGAGCGCGCGCTCAGCCGGCCTGCCCGTCCGATGGTGGCGATCGTCGCCGGTTCCAAGGTCTCGACGAAACTCACGGTGCTGGAGTCGCTCATCGAGAAATGCGACAAGCTGATCGTGGGGGGCGGCATCGCCAATACCTTCCTTGCCGCCACCGGCGTGCCCGTCGGGAAATCGCTGCACGAGGCGGACATGCTCGACATGGCGCGTGCCCTCATCGACAAGGCGCGCGCGCGGGGCGCGGAGATCCCCCTGCCCACGGACGTCGTGGTGGCCCGCGAGTTTGCCGCGACGGCCCATGCGGATGTCCGGGGCATCCACGACGTGACAGCCGACGACATGATCCTCGACATCGGCCCGGATACCGCCGAGCGGTTCGGGGCATTGCTGCAGGAGGCCGGCACCATCCTCTGGAACGGTCCGGTGGGCGTGTTCGAGTTCGACCAGTTCGGCGAGGGCACGCGCGTGATCGCCCAGGCGATCGCCCGGAGCAAGGCGTTTTCGCTGGCGGGCGGTGGCGATACGCTCGCCGCGATCGAGAAATACGGGGTCGAGGACGGGATTTCCTACATCTCGACGGGTGGCGGGGCTTTCCTCGAATTCGTCGAGGGCAAGGTGCTGCCGGCGGTCGAAGTGCTGGAGGCGCGCGCAGCGGGTTGAGCGCGTAGAGCGCTGGCGCACGCCGCGTCGCCGCCTCAGAATGGCGGCATGTTACGCCGCACCAAGATCGTGGCCACCCTCGGGCCCGCCACTGACGATATTCAAGTCCTCACCGACATGTGCCGAGCCGGCCTGGACGTCGCGCGCGTCAATTTTTCGCACGGCAACCACGCCGATCACCTGCGCCGCATCAACCTCCTGCGCGAGGCGTCCCTCGCGGCCGGCCGCTACGTCGGCCTGCTCGGCGACCTCTCGGGGCCGAAGATCCGCATCGAGAGTTTCCGCGAGGGCCGCGTGCGGCTGGTCGAGGGGAATGCGTTCACGCTCGATACCGATCTCGATCCCGCCGGCGGGACGGTCGACGCCGTGGGCGTCGCCTACAAGGAACTGCCCACCGATGTCGTCGCGGGTGACACCCTGCTGCTCAACGACGGCCTGATCGTGCTGCATGTCTCGGGCATCGAGGGCAACCGCATCCATACCCGGGTCGTGGTGGGCGGCGAACTGTCCAACCGCAAGGGCGTCAACCGCAAGGGCGGCGGCATCTCTGCCCCAGCGCTCACCGACAAGGACCGCGAGGACATCGTCTTTGCGGCGGGCCAGGGGCTCGACTTCATCGCGCTGTCCTTCGTGCGCGATGCCGCGGACGTGAACCTGGCGCGCGAGCTTCTGCGCCGCGCCGGATCCGAGGCCCGGATCGTCGCCAAGATCGAGCGGCACGAGGCCATCGCCAACCTCGCGGGAATCATCGAGGCGTCGGACATTCTGATGGTCGCGCGCGGCGACCTGGGCGTGGAAATGGGCTATGCCGCTCTGACCGGCCTGCAGAAGACCATCATCCAGCAGACCCGGCATCGCAATCGCGTCGTGATCACCGCGACGCAGATGATGGAATCGATGATCCATAGCCCGGTGCCGACGCGCGCCGAGGTGAGCGACGTGGCCAACGCGGTGATGGACGGCTCGGATGCCGTGATGCTTTCCGCGGAAACCGCCGCCGGCAATCATCCGGTCAAGGCGGTCGCGGCCATGGCCGAGGTCATCGAGGGTGCCGAAACCTACCAGTTCGCCAATCCCCGGTTCCGGCAGCGCGCCGAGGGCAGCTTCACCCACACCGACCAGGCGATCGCCAACGCGGTGATGTACACCGCCAACCACATGAAGGTCCGGGCGATCGTCGCGCTGACCGAGTCGGGCTCGACCTCGTTGTGGATGTCCCGCATACGCTCGGACATCCCGATCTACGCCTTCACCCGGCACGAGGCGACCCGCCGCCGCGTCACGCTGTACCGCGGCGTCTACCCGGTCTCGTTCGATGTGCCGCCGGACGGTGACCAGACCCTGTATTCCTCGATCTTCGACCTGCTGCTCGACCGAAAGCTGGTCGACGCAGGCGACCTCGTGATCCTGACCAAGGGCGAGCTCTCCGGCGTGCAGGGCGGCACCAACTCCCTGAAGA
>CAJACZ010000301.1 GCA_903938365.1 uncultured Pseudomonadota bacterium
CTCGGCCTGTCGCGCGCCACCTGGAACAACCCCTATGGGTCGGGCGCGGCCTCCTGCGCGAAGCCCTTCATGACCGTCGTCAGCGACATCAACCCGAGCTACGACACCGACCAGGTGCCCGGCACCGCCTTCGGGAGCTTCAGCGGCGACCTCACCGGCCTCGACGCCAGCGCGCGCGGCCAGGCGATCTGGACGGGCGAGGGCTGGGGCTCGAAAACCCATTTCATCGGCCAGTCCGGCTCCGCCGCCAACGGCTCGCCCTCGCCCAAAGCGGTGAGCAGCCTGGGCAACATCCGCGGCCTCGCACCGGAAGAACCGACCAAGCTCGGCGGCTATTATTCGGCCTCGGTCGCCTACCATGGCGCGACCACGGACATCAGCGCCGCGACGGGCAACCAGAAGGTGCAGACCTTTGCGGTCGCGCTGGCCTCGCCGCTGCCCCGCATCGAGATCCCCGTGGCGGGCAAGACGGTCACCCTGGTGCCCTTCGCCAAGACGGTCAATCCCTCGAGCGGCCGGGCGGAGGGCGCGTTCCAGCCCACCAACCAGATCGTCGACTTCTACGTCGAATACATTGCTCCGGACGGCAAGTCCGGCGCCTTCCAGGTGAACTTCGAGGACGTGGAGCAGGGCGCGGACCACGACATGGACGCGATCACGCGCTATGAGTACCAGGTCCAGGCCGACAACACGGTCAAGGTCACGCTCACCTCGACCTACGCGGCCGGTGGCTACATCCAGCACATGGGTTACGTGATCTCCGGCACCACCGCCGACGGCACCTACCTGGAAGTGCGCGACGTCGACACCGGCGCCGGCAGCGACCCGGACTACTTTCTGGACACCCCGCCGGGCAAGTCGCCCGGCAGCGGCTGGAACGATGGCCAGGCCCTGCCCACCACTGCGAACCGAACGTTCACCGCCGGCTCCACCACCGCAGCCACGATCCTCAAGGATCCGCTGTGGTTCGCCGCCAAGTGGGGTGGATTCCTCGACGGCAACGGCAACGGCCTGCCGGATCTGGGTCCGGAGTGGGATGCCGACGGAAACGGCGACCCGGACAACTACTTCCTGGTGACCAACGCGCTGACCCTGAAGGAAAAGCTCGGCAAGGCCTTCTCCGGCATCCTGGAGCGCTCGGGTTCGGCGTCGTCCGCAGCCATCAACGCCAGCGTGATCCGCGAGGACACCCGCGTGTTCAGTTCGAGCTTCAAGTCGCTGATCTGGAGCGGCGACGTCACGGCACAGTCGATCACCAAGGAAGGCTCCATCGGAGAAACCCAGTGGTCGGCAGCGAGCGTGCTGCCTGCCTGGGACGCCCGGAAGATCGCGACCTTGAGCGGCGGCGTGGGCGTACCGTTCCAGTGGGACAGCCTCAACGCCAGCAAGCGCGCGGCGCTCGGCGCCGACAACGACGCGATGCGGCAGGCCCGGCTGAAATGGCTGCGCGGCGATCGCGCCCAGGAACAGCGCAACGGCGGCTCCCTCCGCAACCGGGATCCGCTGTCGGTGCTGGGCGACTTCACCTATTCGGCGCCCGCCTACGTGGGCAAGCCGACCGGGCGTCATTCGGACGAGCTCGAGTCGGCTGCCTACAGCAGCTTCGTGAGCACCCGTGCCACACGTCAGGGCATCGTGTACATCGGCGGCAACGACGGCATGCTGCATGCGTTCAATTCGACCACGGGCGTCGAGGAATGGGCTTTCATCCCCGACCCGGTTTTTGTTGGGCTGCCGGCGCTCACGGCGCCCAGTTACCAGCACCAGTTCATGGTCGACGGCTCGCCCGCCGTCGGCGACGCGTTCTGGGACAGCAGCTGGAAGACCGTCCTCGTCACGGGCCTGGGTCGCGGCGGCCAGGGGCTGTTCGCGATGGACATCACGAACCCCGTGGCCGCCAGCGAAACCGCCGTGGCCAGCAAGTACCTCTGGCAGTTCACCAGCAGCAACGACGCGGACATGGGGCTGACTCTGGGCAAGCCCGTCGTCACCCGCATGGCCAACGGCAAGTGGGCTGTGGTCATCGGCAACGGCTACAACAACACGCAGGCCGATGGCACCGCCAGCACCACGGGCAATGCCGTGCTGTACATCCTCGACGCCAAGACCGGCGCGCTGCTGCGCAAGATCGACACGGGCGTCGGCATGGCGGCGGATCCGACGGGTGCCGGCCGGCCGAACGGCCTCGCGTCGGTGGCGGTGGTGGACACCGACCGTGACTCGACCGCGGACTTCGCCTACGCCGGCGACCTGTTCGGCAATCTCTGGAAGTTCGACCTGCGCGACGCGGCCGCCGCCAACTGGAAGGTCGCCTATCAAGTCTCGGGCAGTCCCGCGCCGCTCTACGTGGCCAAGGACAGCCTGGGCAACCGGCAGCCCATCACCACGCGTCCGCAGGTCAGCCGCGCAGGGAACGGCGCGGACCTGATGATCCACTTCGGCACGGGCAAGTTCCTCGAGCCGGGCGACCGGACGCTGGCGAACCTCAAGACCCAGACCTTCTACGCGCTGCTCGACAAGAACCTGCTGACCACGGCTGACCTGATCGCGGACCGCACGCTTCTGCAGTCGCAGTCGATCATGGTCGAGACGCAGGTGACGATGGAAGGCAAGACCAGCGGCATCCGCGTCACCTCCGACAACTCGATCGGCGGCAAGCGCGGCTGGTACATGGACTTCCTGTCCCCGGGCAACGTGTTCAGGGGCGAGATGCTCGTCACCGACCCGGTGCTGCGCGGGGACAGCGTGGTGTTCAGTACCCTGGTGCCGAACCCGGACCCCTGCGCCTACGGCGGCGAGAGCAACATCATGATGCTCAACGCCGCCAGCGGCTCGCGGCTGAAGGGCACCTTCGATCTCAATGGCGACGGCAAGATCAACTCCGAGGACTACTACGAGACCGAGGGCGGCGAAAAGGCCACATCGAGCAGCATCAAGTACGAGGACGGCATCGCCACCCGCCCGGTGGTGGTCACCGACGGCGCGATCGACCTGCTGCTGACCATGGGCTCGGGCGACGACGACGGCATCGGCGGCTGCGGCGCAGGACGCATATGCGGGCAGCGCGTGTTTGCCCAGCCGGGCTTTTACGGTCGGCAGTCGTGGCGGCAGATGCGCACTGAGGGGCTCGAGTGATGGCACTCGAAGGACCCACGATCCGCCGCTGCGGACCGCGGCGCCGACAG
>CAJACZ010000302.1 GCA_903938365.1 uncultured Pseudomonadota bacterium
AGCATCTCGTCGACGAACGACAGGCAGGCACTGCCACAACCGTGGTCGGTCAGGACGAACACGCTTGCGCGCACGGGATTCGGCGGCGGCGGCCCGGCAGGACGCAGCCGGCGCCGATCATCACTGGCTCCCACCACCGTGACTTCACGCCCGCCCTTCAGCCAGAGCGGCCGCACTTCGTCGATCACCCTGGACAGATCCGCGTCATCGGGCGTGTTGAAGGGATCAGCATTCGCCGGCCTGGGCCCCGTCAGGTACGTGCCGGCGACGAACACCGGCTGGATCTTCAGCCGCTCACGCGCGTGGTAGCTCGCATAGTCCGCGCCGTAGAGCGCGCGCAGCATCGCGATGAACCAGTTGTACGCCCCGCCGCCGTTGCCCCGCACATCGAAGACGATCACTTCGCGATCCCGCAGCGCCGGGGCCTCGCGTATCACGGCGTGGTACGCGTCAGCCTCGGACTTGTTGCGCGGAGTCATCGACGGGAGACGAATCCACGCACCTCGGATGCCGAAGTCGCTGAGGCCGGTGGGTGCTTCGGTCGCGTCAGAACGGAGCGTCGTGGCCGCGGCCCAGGCCTCGGCGCCGATCGAGGTCCAGACCAGCTCGCTGTCGACACCGCCGATCGTGCAGCGCGCAGGTCGTGGACGGAACGGATTACCGACATCGAGCAGCACGCGTGCAGCGAACGACACACGCGTGGATTCCAGGCCGGGGATGCCGCCTTCGAGGGCGGCGAGTTCATCGATCCACTGGTCGAGCGGCCGACCGTCGCAGGCGGAGAGTTCGGCGCCCGTCGCAATCGCGGGGACACGCGAGGTTCCGACCAGGTAGCGGCCATTGTTGAAGCGCAGCGCAACGCCCGGCCATTGGTATCGTGAGGGCTGCAGCGCGAGCGTCAGACGCAGGTGCGGATCCTGGAACTCGGAGACCAGTCGGGACAACACCGCCCGGTAGCCGGAGAAATCATCGACCTTCGCCGCAGCTTCGGTCGCGCGCGCAAGCGCGGGCGCGTACAGCGACTGCCATGGCTCGCCGCCGGGGTAGACGGCGTAGATATACCGAGTCTCGAGGGTCTGCCGGAGGAACGCGAGATCCGAGGCGAGCAGGGCGCGCCAGGGACCCGTGGCGGGAGGTGGCGCCTGGGCGTGTGCCGCAGCCGTTGCAGCCCACAGGACCACCGCCAGCAGAAGGGCGGGGCGGCCGGCAGACCGGGCAAGTTTCGCAGGCAGCATAAGCACTCCGCGACGATCGGACTGTCGCCCCATCACGCTAGCGGCGCAGCCAGGGCAAGTCTATGCAAACTCAGTGGGAACGAGGCCCAGTGCGGCAAGGCTCATGCACAGTGGCTGCGCATGCAGGACGCTCAGGGTGATGGCTTGCGGCCGGCAATGAGGTCCGCGCCCCGCTCCGCGATCGCCACCGTCGCCGCGTTGGTCATGGCCGGGACGATCTGCGGCATCACCGAAGCGTCGGCCACCCACAAGCCCTCGACGCCACGGACCCTGAGGTCCGGCGTCACCGGCGCCGCGGCGTCGCGACCCATGCGTGCGGTGCCGACCGGATGATAGAAGGGGCTGGTGCCCCGCTTCACGAAGTCGCGGAGCGCGGCACGCGTCTTCGCGGTCGGCCCCGGATGGGCCTCGCGCAGCGACCAGGCAGCCAGTTCGGGGCGCGCCGCCAGATCGCGCGCAAGTTCCACACCGGCCACCATGAGCTCGAGGTCCGCCGGATCGAGGTAGGTGCCGGGGTCGATGATCGCGGGCTGCGAAGGGTCGGCGCTGCCGAGCCGTAGCGTGCCCCGGCTCCGCGGCTGGATCAGTGCAGGCACGAAGGTGTAGCAGTTCGGCGGCGGCGTTCCGACCGTCGGGATCACGAACGGCACCGTCACGCACATCAGCAGCATGTCCGGCACCTCGCTCTGCCCCAGGGTCGCGAACAGCATTCCCTCGCCATGGTTGAACGCGGACACGGGCAGCGGCCGCGTCGCCTCGTAGGCCACGCCACCCACCAGCGGGTGGTCATGGAGGTTCTGCCCCAGGCCCGGCAGGTCCGCGGCAACCGCGATACCGAGTTCGCGCAGGTGATCGGCCGGCCCCAGTCCCGACAGCATCATCAGCCGTGGTGAGTCGATCGCACCCGCGGCCATCACCACACCGCGCTCGGCGTGGAGCTCCACGGGACGACCGTCATGCAGGTAGGTCACGCCCGTGCAGCGCCCGTTCCGGACAATCACGCGCTGCACCGGCGCGTCGGCAAGCAGGTCGAGGTTGGGGCGTCCCATGATCGGTTCGAGGTAGGCGCGCGCGCCGTGCTCGCGCGCGCCCGCGGCATTGATGTTGAACTGGTTCCAACAGGCCTGGCCGTGGCTCGCGCCGTTGAAGTCATCGCTCCATTCGAATTTGAGGCCGCGGGCAGCGTCGAGGAACGCGCGGGCCACCGGATGACCGCGCTCCTCGGGGACCACCAGCACATCGAGCGGACCGTCACCGCCGCGGAACGCGCTGGCGCCGCTCGAAAAGGTCTCACTGCGCCTGTGGTAAGGCAGCACGTTTGCGTGGTTCCAGCCTGTGGCGCCGAGTTGCTCCCAGCGGTCATACCCCCCCGCGTGGCCACGCTGGTGACCCATGGCGTTGATGAGCGACGAGCCGCCGAAGCCCTTGCCGCGCGGGCACGGCAGGCGCCGCCCATCGAGACCGGGCTGCGGCACCGTACTGTACTTCCAGTCGAACTCGCCGCCCTGCAGGGCAGGCCAGCCGCCCGGTGCGTCGATGCCGGCGTTCGTACCCGCCCAGACACCGCCCTCGAGGACCACGACGTTCACGTCCGGGTCCGCACTGAGCCGGTTGGCGAGCACGCAACCCGCGGTGCCGCTGCCCACCACGATGTAGTCCACCCTTTCCTTGAGCGGCGCGATGGTGCGCGTGGAGCGGACTCGTGACGGCGCTGCCGCCGCGGCGAGCAGTTCACCGCAGGCCGCGAGCGTCACGCCCGCCGCCAGCGCCAACTTGAGCGCCGCCCGACGCTCGATGCGGCCAGCGGCCAGATCGCTTTTAAGGGATTCGATGTCGGGGTTCATTGCACTGCCTCGGGCACCGGACACGGCCGACGTCTCATCGGACCGGGCGGAACGATACCTCTAAAAACGCGTGGAGTCGCAGACGTGCTCGACCCGAACCGCGCTTTCTCCGAGAATCGGTCGATCCCCGGTAGCACCCGTCCCGCCAGCACCCGCAAGGAGTCTCCCGTGTCCCCCATGTCCCCGATGTCCCCCATGTCCCGTCGCGAGTGGCTCGCGCTTGCAGGTTGCGGTACGGCCGCGCTCGGCCTTGCCCCCGGGCGCGCACTGGCGTCCTCTGCACCCACAGAGTGGCGGTTCGGCAAAGTCACCGTCACGAAGGTGCTCGACGTGGTCGAGCCCTTCGACGCGGCGCGCGCCTACCCCGGAGCCCCACTCGAGGCCTTCGGCGAGAACGCGTCGTGGCTGCCGTCCTGGGCCTACGACCCGGCACAGAAGGCCATCGTGTTCAGTTTCCATTCGTATCTCGTGCGCACGCGGCACCTGACGATGATCGTGGACACCTGCTGGGGCGAGGACACACCGCTGCGGCAGCGGCAGCATCGCGGCAAGTGGCTGGCGAACCTGGACGCCGCGGGCGTGAAGCCTTCGGACGTGGACCTCGTCACGTGCACCCACCTCCAGACGGACCACGTCGGCTGGAACACCCGCCTGAAGGACGGACGCTGGGTGCCAACGTTCCCCCGTGCAAGACACCTGTTCAGCGGCAAGGAGATCGACGAACTGCAGGCCAGCGTCCGCGCCGGCACGACC
>CAJACZ010000303.1 GCA_903938365.1 uncultured Pseudomonadota bacterium
GTTCCAGCCGGCCGAGGAAGGCGCGCCCGAGGGCGAGCAGGGCGGAGCCAAGCTGATGCTCGAGCAGGGCGTCTTCACGCGGCATCGCCCGCAGGTGACCTTCGGGCTGCACGTCACCTCGACGCTGCGCGCCGGCGAGATCGGCTATCGCGGCGGGCCCCTCATGGCCGCCGTCGATTCCTACCGGGTGCGCGTCACGGGCCGGCAGACCCACGGGGCGCGCCCCTGGGGCGGCGTCGATCCCATCGTGACCTCGGCGCAGATCATCACCGCGCTGCAGACGGTCGTCAGCCGCCAGGTCGACATCACCGCCAACCCCGCCGTCGTGACGGTCGGTGTGATCAAGGGCGGCATCCGCGAGAACATCATCCCCGACGAAGTCGAGATGCTCGGCACCATCCGGACCTTCGACACGCTGCAGCGTGCCGATATCCACTCCAGCATCAAGCGTCTGGTCGTGAACATTGCCGAGTCCGCCGGTGCCACGGCCACTTTCGAGATACTGCCGGGAAGCTATCCGGTGCTGAACAACGATCCCGACCTCACCCGTCGCGTGGTTCCGACGCTCGAACGCGTCGCAGGGGCCGACAAGGTCAAGGCCATTCCCCTGACCACGGGCGCCGAGGATTTCGCGTTCTTTGCGCAGGCCGTGCCGAGCTTCTTCTTCTTCGTCGGCGTGACGCCGCCCGCGCAGAGCCCCGTGACCGCGCCGTCCAACCACTCGCCGCTGTTCTACATCGACGAGTCCGGTATCCCGATCGGTGCCCGCGCCCTCGCTTCGATCGCGGTGGATTACCTTTCCGCAGGCGCACCCTGAGGTGGATCCCCTGGCGCAGCGGCTGCCGGTCTCCACCTGCCTGGGCTGGGGTATCGGCTCGCTGGGCATGTCGCTGATGTTCAGCGCCACCGGCGTCCTGCTGCTGCGGTACCTGGTGGACTACGTCGGCATCGGCGCGGCGCTGGCTGGCGTGCTGATCAGTGTCGCCAAGTTCTACGACGCGGCGACGGATACCCTGTTCGGGATCGCCAGCGACCGCACGCGCAGTCGCTGGGGGCGACGCCGGCCCTACCTGCTGCTTGGGGGTGTGGTGTCGGCCGTGTCCTTCGTGATGCTGTTCAACCTGCAGGGCGCAGCCGGGCCGGCGCTGCTGCCTTGGCTGGTGCTGCTGGTGCTGCTGCTGAACGCCACGGGCTATGCGCTGTTCAACGTGCCCTACCTCGCGATGCCGGGCGAAATGACCCGCGACTACCACGAGCGCACGCGGCTGATGTCGTTCCGGGTGGCGGCCGTCGCGGTCGGGCAGCTGGTCGCCACCTTTGTCGGTCCGCTGCTGATCCAGCGCTTCGGTGGCGATGCGGATGCGCACGGCACCACCGCATGGGTGCTCGCCGTCGTCATCCTGCTGTCGAGCCTGCTCTGCTTCCGCGGCACGCGCGCCGCGCCGGCGGCCAGTTCCACGCCGCATGCGCTGGGCTTCAAGGGCCAGCTGCTGGCCGCTGCCGCCAATCGCCCCTTCGTGCTGCTGCTGGGCGTCAAGCTCAGTTATCTGTTCGGGCTGTCGATGTACATCGCGGTGATGCCTTTCCTGTTCGTCTCCGTGCTCGGGCTCAGCTATGCGGGGCTGGGCGTGTATTTCCTGTTCCAGAGTTCGCTGATGCTCGTGTCCCAGCCGCTGTGGGTGCACTTCACGCGGCGGCTCGGCAAGGTTCATGCGTACTACGGCGCCACGGGTATCTACTGCGTGGCGGTGTCCTCGTGGCTGATCGCCGCACCCGGCGAGGCGTCGGTGGCCATCATGCTGCGCGGCGCGGTGGCCGGCCTCGGCGCCGGCGGCCTGCTGCTGCTCGGGCAGTCGATGCTGCTCGACACGATGCAGCACGACTTCGAGCTCACCGGCGAACGGCGCGAGGGCCTGCTTGCGGGCATCTACACGACGGTGGAGAAGCTCTCGTTCTCGATCGGACCGGCGATCACCGGTTTCGCGCTCGGGGCTTCCGGTTACGTCGCCTCGGCCGCGCCGGGTGCCGGGCAGCCCGCGTCGGCGCGCTTCGCCATTCTGGCCTGCATGACCGTGGTGCCCGTGGTGTCCACGATCATCGGTTGCCTGCTGCTGCGCGGCTATCGGATCGACGCGGGGCTCGCGGCCCGCTCCGCCTGACCGGGATCCTCAGGCCGCGGTGATCCGGCGGAACCGGCGCAGGTCGCGACCCGGCGCGATCGCGCAGCCGATGCCGCGGGCCGGGTGTCCGAGGAAGCTCTTGTCCGACCAGCCGTAGTAATAGATCCGCAGGTCCCGGTCCGTGACCACGAGGCGCGGGTTGGCCACGCCCGCGCTGTCCCAGCCGCCGTGCCGCCCGACGAAGAACACCGGCTCGTCATGGAGCCTGCGCCAGGACAGCGCATCGTCCGACACCGCCACGGCGACCGACCGGCGCGCCTGGGTTTCGGCCCGCCCGTCCTTGGCGGTGTAGACCATCAGCCATTTCGGGCCGTTGCCGAGCGGGTTCGGCACCACGTCGCGGGTGATGATGCCGCCGCCCTCGAAGGGCAGCGGGTCGTTCTCCCAGGCGAGGTCGCCCTCGGACTTCCAGTCCACGAGGTCCGTGGAGCTGATGATCCGCGTCCGGTACCAGCGACCCTCGCGATCCACCGTCGTGTACTGGACGATGAAGCGCTTGCCGTCATGCAGCATGTTGGGAAAGGCGGCGTACACGTCGCCCTCGGGAACCTCCAGGATCGCGCCGCCGCTGGCCTTGCCCGGCACGCGGGACCAGTGGATGCCATCCGCACTGCGCGCGATGCCCAGGCGCAGCACGTAGCCCGGGAAGCGGTACTCGGGGTCGGTGTCCTGCGGGATCTCGTGGTTGCCGCCGTGGTACACCATCAGCCATTCCTGACCGTGGCGGATCACGTCGCCCGTGGCGAGGTGGGTCGAATCGAAGGCCTCGCGCGCGGCGGAGGGCACCATGACCGCCCCCTCGCGCAGCGGCCCGTCGATGCGCTGCCAGCGCTTGCCGTCCGGCGAGACGGCGGTAGCGATGTCACCCGAGCCGAAGGCCGGTGCCATGCCGGCGGTGAAGCGGTTGCTGCGGCAGTAGTACCACATGCGCCAGAGTCCGGCGGCAGCGTCCCAGCGCACGACGGGGCCGCCGATGCGCGCGTCATCGCAGCGACCCGCCGGCCCCACGGGCAGGGCGAGGCCGTCCAGGAACAGGCGCTCGTCCGCCTCGGGACTCCGCGCGTGGGCGAAGCCTGCGGCTCCCGCGGCGGCGCCGGCCAGGGCCAGGAAACTGCGACGATCGGTCATGAGGGATCCTCCGAAAGCGTGCGGAAAACGGCGGCCGTGTCCTGCTTGCCCAGGCCGGCCTGCAGGGCTGCCGCGTACAGCGGGAGCGTAGCGTCGAACAGGGGAGTGCGCGCGCCTTCGTGGCGCGCGAAGGCTTCGATCAGCGACAGGTCCTTGGCCCACACGTCCAGCTTCATGGTGGCGGGCTCGTAGGCGTCGCGCGCCATCATCGGTCCGCGCAGCGCGAGGATGCGCGAGCCGGCCGCCCCGGCACCGAGCAGTTCGCAGGTCTGGCCGAGGTCGAGTCCCGCGCGGCGGGCGAGGGCGAGTGCTTCGGCGGTGGCGACGTTGTTCACGGCGACCAGCAGGTTGGCGATCAGCTTCAGCCGCATGCCGTGGCCGAACTCGCCCACATGCGAGGCCGTGCGCGCGAACGCCGTGACGACGTCCTGGCAGCTGTCCCAGGCTGCGCGCGGCCCGCTGCCGTACACCGCGAGGTCGCGTGTCTGCGCCTGTGCGCCGGTGCCGCTGATCGGGCAGTCGAGCAGAGTGATGCCCCGTGTCGCGAGGCGCGTCCGGTTGCGCTCCTTGCATTCGGGAGACAGCGTGCTGAGCTCCAGCCAGACGAGTCCGTGCGCTTCGTGCGCTGGCCCGGCATCCTGGGCCGCCAGCAGCGCATCGACCGTGGCATCCAGCGCGGCATCCGCTGGCAGGCTGGTCAGCAGGACCTCGGCCCCCTGTGCGGCTGCGGCGCCGGAGTCCGCGACCACGACGCCTGCCCTGCCGGCGTCGCGCGCACGCGCGGGGTCCGGGTCATGGCCCGACACCCTGAAACCCGCTTCGACCAGATGCCGGGCAATCGCCGAGCCCATGATGCCGAGGCCCAGCACCGTGACGCGCCGCCGCGCCGGTGGCGTCGCAACGGCCACGCCGCTGTGCTGCGCGGCTTCAGCCATGCGCGGCCGCCAGCACGTTGCGCAGCTGGAGGACGGCGCTCTCCGGGGTGGTCAGCACTTTGTCGCGCAGTGCGGGAGCCATGTACTGACGCGCGCGCGCCATCGAGAACTGACCCAGCACCAGCACATCGAGGTCGGCCAGGTCCGACGCGGCGGCGGCGATGGTGGCATCGTGCTCGGCGATGTGGCCGGACTGCAGCGACTGCAGCGCGTGCGGGACGTAGATGCCGCGGCATTCGACGGGCTGGCCGCGGCGCGCGGCCAGCGTTTCGAGTTCGTGCAGCAGGGGCGCCAGCGAAGGCTCGAAGCTCACCAGGACGCCAATGCGCCGGCCCTTCTGCAGGGCGGCCTCGAAGGCCGCCTCGTTGGGCTTGAGCACGGGCAGCGGCAGGGCACGCTGCACGGTCTCGATCGCCGGCCCGAAGGCCGAACAGGTGAACAGGATCGCATCCATCGGACCACTGCCGTCGCCGGCTCCGAGAGCGTAGTTCGCGAGGCTGAGGAAGCGTTCGTGGATCGCGGGCGTGACGCTGCCGGCGTGGCGCACGGCGGGGGCCAGCGAGTCGTCGAGCAGGTTGAAGATCTGTGCCTCGGGCCACAGTCGGTCAAAGGCCGTGCGGATCGGGTCGATCGATTCACGCAGCGCGTGGATCAGCGCGATGCGGCGTTGCGGGGTGGCTCGTGGTGCGACCATGGTTTCCGCTTCAGGCAGGCGGAATGACGGGCAGCATCACCCAGGCCGCGTTATCCGGGCCGAGGTGCAGCGTCGTGCGCCCGCCATGGATTTCGGGCGGCCGGTCTGCGGGGTCATCGTGCAGGAAGGGCCCGCAGCCGCGCAGTTCGTTCTTGAAGTTCGACAGCCGTGCGCCCGTGGGCTGGCCATGCTCGTAATCGCGGCCCCGCACCGTCAGTGCGATGCGGTAGCCGGCGGGCAGCACGACGCAGGTCGGCCAGATCTCGATGTCGAGTTCGACCGGCTCGCCGGGCACCAGCGGCTGTTTCTCGTCGTGGGCGTGATAGGGGCGCCAGGGCTGCGACAGCGTGGCATCGAGCTTGCGGTGCGAGGCACGCAGCCACCCCTGCCCGATGGGCGTGTGGGGATCGATGGCGCCCTGGAAGGCGACTTCCTTCCCGTCCGGCGCGAACGCGCGCAGCACCACGAACAGGTCCGCATCCGTCGTCGACGAGGACACCCACAGTTTTACCGCGGAGGGACCCGTGAGTTCGGTTTCGCGCTCCAGCGGCGCGCTCATGAACGTCAGGCCCTCGCCGGTCGCGTCGAAGGAGAGCGTCGCAGGCGCGGCTTCCGGCTGCTCCCGGAGGCCCGCATCGGCGGCGCCCAGATGCAGGCGGGTCCAGCGCGTGCGCGGAATCGGCCAGTCTGTCTCGCTGCGCAGTTCGAAGCGATCGAGGTGGCGGACTTTCATCTGCACGCGGGGCTGCCGGTCCCAGCCGTTATCCTCGCCCTTCAGGAAATGCCCGAAGAAGCGCTTCTGCAGCTGCACGCCGTAGTCCGTGTAGAACTCGGTCCAGTGCTCGAGTCCGTGCGCCTCGAGCCACTTCTGCGGCGTGGCGGCGCGCACGTAACCCTCGAAGTTGCCCCGCAGGTGCAGTCCCTGGCCGCCCCAGTTGGCCGCCGTCAGCATCGGCACCTGCACGCGCGACCAGTCGGGCGAACGCTCCCGGTAGTAGGGGCCGTCCAGCGGCTGCGAGCGAATCTCGCTGCCGAAGTCGCAGCGGTTGCGTGCCAGGGTCTCGTCGTCAAGGGTGTCGGGGCCGCAGACCAGTTCGCCGGTGACGGCGCTGACGGGACCTCGCGTGCCGAGCCCGTGCTGCACGGTCTTGACCTGCATGTCGGACCAGTTCGCCCAGAAGGTGCTGAGGATGCCGCCGTGGTGGGTCATGTCGCGGTACCAGTCGGCGGCACCTTCCCAGATGCACATCGCCGCGAGGTGCTTCGGCTGGCGCGAGGCCACCTGCCACTGGTTGATGCCGAAGTACGACACGCCGTTCAGGCCGACCTTGCCGTTGCTCCAGGGCTGGACGCCCGCCCATTCGATGCATTCCGCGAAGTCGCGGGTCTCGCGCGGCGAGAAGTGCTGCACGTAGCCCGGCGAGCGACCACAGCCGCGCGAGTCGACGCGGACGCAGACGTAGCCGTCCGGAACCCATTTCTCGGGATCGACGACTTCCCAGTTCTGGTACTGGTTGGTCGAGCCGGCGGTGACGTCGGGGTGCTGCTCGGCCATGCGCTGCCACGCGCTCGGGTAGCCTTCCTGGAAGGCGAGCCCCTTGGCGTAGGGGCCATAGGTCAGCAGCACCGGATAGCGGCCCTCGGCGATCGGCCGGAACACGTCGGCACGCATCACCACGCCGTCGTCCATCGTGACCGGTACGTCCCAGTCGATGCGCATGCCGTCGCGGATTTCGGAGTCTGGATGGCTCATGGTCCCTGTTCCCGGGTCAGTTTCTCGGCGAGGAAGCGGATCACGGCGACCGAGTCTTCTGCACCCAGGCCGGCGGCGCTGGCGGCCGCGTAAGTGCCGAAAGCGGCGGAGGTGGCGCCCATCGGCACCCCGGCGGCGCTGCCGGCCTCGAGCATGTAGGCCAGATCCTTCTGCATGGCGGCCAGGTCGAAGGCGACAGCGCCCGGCTCGCCGAGGATGGCGGGGCGCTTGAGGCCGAGCACGGCCAGCGCCGCCGAACTGTCCTGCAGCACGTCCAGCATCAGGCGATAGTCGAGGCCGCCGGAGCGACCGAGGGCGAGGGCTTCGGCGAGGGCTTGCCAGTAGACCGCCAGCGGCAGGTTGACCACCAGCTTGAGCAGCGCACCGCTGCCGACCGGCCCCGCGTGCACGACGCGGCGACACATGAGCTCGAGGACTGGACGCGCGCGTTCGATTTCCTCGGCGCTGCCGCCCGCCATGGCCAGCAGTTTGCCCTCCCGCGCCGGGCCGACCGTGCCCGAGACCGGCGCATCGACCAGCGCCGCGCCGCGCTGCTGCGCGCCGGCCGCGAGCCGCTTGAGGGTTGCGGGGCGCAGCGTGCCCATCTCGATGATCAGGCGGCCCGCGATTCCTGCGCTGAACAGTCCCGAGGGACCTTCGTAGATCCCGAGCGCGGCCGCGTCGTCGCGCGACACCACGACGATGACGGCGGCCTGCGCCGCAAGCGCGGCGGGTGTCTCAGCCAGGGAGGCTCCGGCGGCCACCAGCGGCGCCGCCCGTGCGGCGCTGCGGTTCCAGACCGTCAGCGTGCGCCCGGGCCCCAGCAGGCGCGGCGCCATCGCCGCGCCCATTCGACCCAGCCCCACGAAGCCGATACGCGTCATGGGGTGCTCTCCGCCGTGCCGTTCATCGTGGCGGAACGTAGGCGATCAGGTCGAGCAGCGTGTCGGCACCGGGCACCACCAGCGGTCCGCCGAGGCGGATCGTGGTGGAGGCGGGCTTGTCGTTCGGGAACCAGGCCGCCCACTCGGCGATGGATTCCGCGAACCACTGGAAGTCGCTGTGGAAGCAGACGCGGCGCGTGATGTTGTCGACCGTGGTGCCCGCTGCTGCGCAGATCGCCGCGACGTTCTTCATCATGTAGCGCATCTGCGCCTGCGCGGGCTGGTTGTACCAGGGGAACTCCGGGTTGCGCACCGAGCCCGGCGCGAGCGCGCCGGCGGAGTCGAAGGCCATCTGCGTGCTGAAGAACAGGAAGTCGCCGGCGTGGATCGCCTGCGGCTCGTGGCCGAGCGGTTTTGGCGCGTCGGCGGTCTCGATCGTGCGCCGGGTGGTCTTCGCGCCGTTGGCGAGCAGCGTCAGCGCGATCTCGACGCGACTGCCGCGGGCACCCATACCCATGTAGGGGATCACCACACGGGCCGGCGGGTTCTTCGGGAACCAGCGCTTCCAGGCGCGATCCATGGCCGCGAAGTCGCGCGGGTGGCCGATGTAGACCTCGGCCTTGACCGCGTTCTCGAGGGAGCTGCCGCCCGCCGCGGCGGTCTTCGACAGTTTCTCGAGGACGTAGTCGGTCTGCTTCTCGACCGAAGACCCCCACCAGTAGTTCGGGTCGGTCCAGGCCTGCTTCGCGATGCGCGAGGGCTCGCCGAGGTGGCTCGGCCGCAGTTCGCCGCCGTCCGTCCAGTCGATCGGGCTCTCGGCCGACAGGAAGATCCAGTCGCCACGGCGGACGCCGGGCAGGTGTTCACCCTGGGGCATGGGCACACCGGCGGGTGCGCCGATCTCGACGTTCTGGCCGCCGTCGTCGATGCAGATCATGTCGACTTCGACTTTGGTACCGCGGCACAGCAGTTCGCGTACGCCCAGCGAGGAAGACGGTACGACGCGGTCGCCGAAGAACTCGCGGCGCGCGCGCAGGTAGTTCTCCATCTCGACGCCGGTCCAGTGGTCGCCGCGCTCGAAGTCCTGCGGGGTAGGCCGGTCGGACACCATCCACTGCCAGATCCGCACCATGTCCTTGTTCGGATCGACGTTCGACGCCTTCATGGTGTTGAACAGGTTGCGCAGGACGTAGCGGCCCTGCAGCTCCAGTTCCTCGGCGAGGAAGGGATTCGCGGCGATCGCCTCCTTGACCTCCGGCGCGAGGCCGGTCTTGAAGTCGCTGGCGATGGTGCCGGCGATGAACACCCAGCCTCCGGCGCGGATCGCCGGGCTGTAGGGCATCAGCGGCTTGGGCACCCCGGCGCCCAGTCCCGGCCAGATGGCCTCGTAGGCGTGTCGATTCGTGTTGCTTTCAGCCATTGTGAGCAGCCTCCCCCAGTTTGAACGCAGCGAAATCGTTTCCGATCGATGTTAGTCGGCGTGGATCCACCGAAGAATCCCGATTATGCTGATCTTCGATATCAGGTTCCCTGATGGGTCAGTCGTGAAGTTACAGCAAGTCCAGAGTTTCGTGGTCGTTTACCAGGAACGTTCCTTCACGGCGGCTGCCGAGCGCATCCATGCCACGCAGTCTGGGCTGTCGATGCAGATCCGCGAACTCGAGGACTCGCTGGGCATGCAGCTGTTCGAGCGTTCGACGCGCGGCGTCGAGCCCACGATGGCGGGCGAGCGCTTCTACGAGCGCGCCTTGCGCCTGCTGCGTGACGTGGACGAGGCCCGACTGGAAATGCGCGCGCTGCGCGGCGAGCAGACCGGTTCGGTGACCGTGGGGCTGATGCCGACCTTTTCGCGCTCGGTACTGTCGCCGGCGGTGAGCGAGTTCACCCGCACGCATCCCTACGTGCGGTTGCGGATCGTCGAGGCCTACAGCGGCGTGCTCAGCGAGAGCGTGGCGCGCAGCGAGATCGATTTCGCCATCGTTCCGCCTTCCCCGGCGGATCCGCGGCTGCAGTCGCGGCATGTGTCGCGCGACCACGAACTGTTCGTGACCTCTGCCCGGTCCTCGCGCGAGCACCTCGCGCCGGTCGCCCTCTGCGATGCCGGCCCGTTGCGCCTCATCCTGCCCAGTCCGGGCAACGCGCGGCGCGCACGTCTCGACGAGTACCTGAGGAACGTCCAGGCCCGTGTCGAGGCGGTGCTCGAGATGGACGCCATGATGGGCACGCTGGAGCTGATCGCGACCAGCGACTGGGTATCGGTGCTGCCCGCCACCCTGTGCCATGCTGACATCGACGGCGGTCAGCGGCGGATCCATCCGCTGGCGGATCCGCCGCTGACGGTGGATTACGTGCAGATCGCGGCCGCCGCCAGCACGCTGAGTCCGGCGGCACAGGCCTTCGCCACGGTCCTCGGCGA
>CAJACZ010000304.1 GCA_903938365.1 uncultured Pseudomonadota bacterium
GACGTTGTCGACCAGGGCTTCGGCCATCAGCATCGGGCCGATGACGTTGACGCGATAGACCTCCGCCCAGTCCCCGGGCTCGCAGTTCCCGAAGCGGCCGAAGTCCAGCCCCTCGGTCGCAAAGCTGCCCTGGCCCATGGTTCCGGCGCACCCGAGCAGCACGTCGAGGGGATGCTCGCCCAGGCGTGCCGCGAGCGCGCGGATGGACGCCTCGTCGCCGACATCAAGCGTCTCGATCCGGATCCTGCCGCCCGCCGCCAGCGCCGCCAGTTCCGGCGACCGCACCGGATCGCGCGCGCAGGCGACGATGTCCCAGCCCGCGCTGGAATACTGCCGGACGAACTCGAGCCCGAGCCCGCGGCCCGCCCCTGTCACCAGAACCGTCGGCATGTCCGCCCCTCCCCCAATGTCGCTATGATCCTGCGCCAATCTACAGGCAAGGGCCCACGGGCCACCACCGGCACGGCACCATGAACCGATTTCCCGATCGTTACCGCAAAGTCGTCATCGCCGAGCTCACGGGGGACTTCCGCAGCTCGACGCGCGTGGTCGAGGAAGCCTGGTCGGACCCCGGCCCGGGCGAAGTGGTGATCCGCAACCGCTGGGCCGGCTGCAACGCGATCTTCGACAAGAACCTGTGCCGCAACAAAATCCGCTACGTCGACGTGAAGCCCCCGTTCGACATGGGCATCGAGTCGGTGGGCGAGATCGTCGCCATCGGCGCAGGGGTCACCGGACTGCAGGACGGCGACCCGGTGGCCGTGACCAAGCTCGGCTCCGGCTACCGTGAGTACCAGCGCGCGCCGGCGAGCCGCGTGGTGCGTATCCGCGAGGCGACGCCCGAGATCCTGACGCTGATCCCGACCGGCATCTCGGCGATGGTGGGCCTCGAGCGGGTCGGCGACCTGCGGGGCGGCGAGACGGTCGCGGTGTCGGCTGCTGCCGGCGGGCTGGGCCACATGGTGGTGCAGATCGCGAAACTCGCAGGCTGCCACGTCATCGGCATCACGGGCGACGAGTCCAAACTCGAACTGCTGCGCCAGCTGGGCGTAGACCGCCCGATCAACCACCGGCGCGAGGACCTGCAGGCGGTGCTCGCCGCCGAGTACCCGCGCGGCCTGGACATCGCCTACGACTCGGTGGGCGGCACGGTCTTCGATGCCTTCCTCGAGAACCTCGCGCACCGCGGACGGCTGGTGATCAGCGGCCACACCTCGGACTTCGACCAGGCGATCGAGAACGTGGCGCAGCCGCGCATCTACCGCAAGCTGTACTGGAAATCGGCCTCGGTGCGCGGGTTCCAGAACCAGGCCTTTCCCGAGTTCTTCGACGATGCGGCGCGCCGGATCCTGCAGCTCTATTACTCGGGCCGCCTGCGGGCACTGGTCGACCCGACGCCCTTCGTGGGGCTGGAGAGCACTGCGGATGCGGTCGAACACCTGCTGTCGGGTCGCAACCGGGGCAAGGTGGCGGTGCGGATCGGCTGAGGCTCGCGGGCGCAGCGCCCCGCTCGCGTTGCGCCACCACAACATGAATTTCGGACAGCGGCGCCATGATCTGGACGCAGCCGGATTTTCTGTGCATTCTCGACATGTATGGCAGGCTTTCCGGCAACGGTCCGGCCTGTTGCTCCAACCCAACCAAGGGACTCAGCATGTCGAACAAACGTTTGTTGCCTTTTGCCGTCGGCCTGGCGGTTCTGCCCGCCACAGTGCTCGCCCAGACCACCACCGAAGCGCAGGGGGGCCTCGAGGAAATCGTCGTCACCGCAGAGCGTCGCGAGGCGTCGATCCAGACCGTACCCATCGCCGTCACCGCCATCAGCGCGGAGGCGATCCAGTCCCGCCAGATCACCGAGGCGAAGGACCTGCAGCGCTTCGCGCCCAGCCTGCGCATGAGCAACAACATCACCTCGCCGACCAATCTCTCGCCCTCGCTGCGCGGCTCGCTGCAGCAGGACGCGTCGCTGGTGGTCGCCGAGTCGCCCTTCGGCATCTACGTCGATGACGTCTACATCGCGCGCCTGAACGGCAACAACGTCACGCTGGCCGACATCGAGCGTGTCGAGGTGCTGCGCGGCCCCCAGGGCACGCTGTACGGCCGCAACACCCTGTCGGGCGCCATCAAGTTCGTCTCGCGCACGCCGGGCAAGGACAGCTGGCTCAACGCCAAGATCGGTGCCGGCAACTGGGACCAGTACGTCGCCAGCGTCAGCGTCGGCGGCCCACTGAGCGACAACTGGTCCGGCTCGTTCGCGGCCCAGATCAACAACAAGGACGGCCAGCGCTATAACCGCGCCACCGGCCAGGAGACGGGCCTCGAGCGCAACGTCGCGGCGCGCGCCAAGCTCGCCTACACCGGCAGCGAAACCTTCGACGCCGTGTTCTCGCTCGCGTACTCAGACAGCAAGAACGACTCCAACCAGCTGCTGCCCGGCGGCTCCGGCACGGTGCCCTCCAACACCCGCTTCACCAGCGATGACGTCGTGCTGCTGTACGGCTACAAGACGCTGTCCACTCCGGACGTGAACCGCAACCTCGCGCTGATGACCAACCTGCCCGAGGGCAAGACCAAGCAGATCATCGCATCGGCGAACCTGTCCTGGGACGTCGGCTTCGGTCGCATCCGCGCCATCACCGGTTATGTCGACACCGACGACTACTTCATGACCGACTTCAGCGGCCGTGGCTCGCTGCTGGGCGCCTCGGACCCGCGGGCCGAGCAGTTCAGCCAGGAAATCCAGCTGCAGGCCTCTGCCCTGGACGACCGCCTGAACTACCAGATCGGCGCGTACTACTTCAAGGAAGACGGCAAGCAGGACTTCGCCTGGTTCCTCTCGGCGCTGCTCGGCGCCACCTCGACCAGCCAGATCCTGGCCAGCACGGAGTCGGTCTCGGTGTTCGCGCAGGGCGACTACCAGATCACTGACGCGCTGAAGCTCTCCGCCGGTGCGCGCTGGGTGAAGGACGACAAGGAGTTCGACCTGGCGTTCCAGCGCAAGACCCCGATCCCGATCAGCCCGCTGACGGACTCGGCCAGCCTGCGCGACAGCTACACCGAGGTCACGCCGAAGGTCGCCCTCGACTACACCGTCAACACCGACGCCGTCGACAGCCTGCTGCTCTACGGCTCGGTCGCCCGCGGCTTCAAGTCCGGCGGCTACAACGGCATCGTCATCGCCAACGCCAATGACGCCAAGACGGGCTATGCGCCCGAGTCCAACTGGACCTACGAGATCGGCGCCAAGACCGACTTCGCGGACCGCACGATGCGCGTCAACGCGGCCGCGTTCATCGCCAAGATCGACGATCTTGCGCTGAACGCCACCGTCGAGATCGCGCCGGGCGTGTTCTCGTTCCCGGTGCAGAACGCGGGCAAGGCGACCGTGCAGGGCCTGGAGCTCGAGACGACCTACGTCCCGAACGACAACCTGACGGTCTACTTCAACGCGGCGTTCCTCGACGGCAAGTATGACGAGCTGAACCCGACGTCTGCCCCGGCGCAGGCGCAGCTCCCGCAGGTCGCGGGTAACAACAACCGCCTCGGAGTCAAGGCGGAGCCGCCGCAGCTTCCGAGCTACACGTTCACGCTCGGCTTCGACTACGGCTTCGACGTGTCGGTGGGCCGCGTGAAGTTCGGCGCGGACTGGTACCGCACCGACGACTACATCACGGCGGCGACCAACGACTTCATCATCAAGGCGTACGACCGGTTCAACGGCTATGTCGGCCTCGGCATGGGCGACAACTGGGATCTGCGCATCACCGCGAAGAACCTGGTCAACGACGACGAACAGGTCTACGTCGGCAGCCGCGGTCTCGGGGGCTTCCTCGTGCTGCCGCAGCGCGAAGTGATGTTCTCGGTGAGCTACCGCCGCTAAAGGGTTCAGGGGGGCAGCGCCGGGTCGTTCGCGATCCGGCGCAGGCCGCAGGGCCTGGAGAGGGCGAAGGGTCAAACCTTCGCCCTCTTTTTTGTCTGGTTCAGTTCCAGGCCTGGGTGATCATCCGCAGCGCAGCGAGGCGCTCAGCGTGCCAGCAGCCTCGCCGCGGCTTCGCCTGCCAGCCGCCCGAAGGTGGTTGCCGTCAGCAGCCCGTTGCCGGCCATGTAGCCCCAGCAGGACGGGCCCGAAATGCCGCGTGCCGCACCGCCACCCGCGAACAGGTTCGGCAGTGCACTGCCGTCCTCACGCAGCACGCGCGCCTCGGCGTTGACCACGAGGCCACCCTGGGTGTGGAACAGCGCACCGGTCACCTTCACGGCGTAATACGGCGCCTGCAGCACGGCCGTCCCGCCGAAGCGGCGCCCGTGGCGATCGGTGTCACCGTCGCGGGTCAGGACCGCGACCTCGGCGACGGTGCGCACCAGCCCCGCCGCGTCGATGCCCGCCAGGCCCGCGAGCGCCTCGACGCTGTCGGCGCTGAGCACGGCACGCGCCTCGACGGCGTCGCGGTAGTCGTCGAATTCGAGCATCAGCTGGTGCAGGCGCGCATCGTAGATGTCCCAGGCGACATGACCCGGCTGGGCGACCACGTCGACGGCCTGCTCGGAGTAGCCGCGCGCCTCGTTCGAGAAGCGCTCGCCAGCGACGTTGACCTGGAAGCCGCCTTCCATGATCAGCGGCCAGAGGATGGGGATGCCGCGACCCGCAGCCAGCCCCCCGTGGCCCTGGTAGGAATGGATGTCGCGCACCGCCGCGCCGAGCGCGAGGCCCCAGCGGATCGCATCGCCCTTGTTGCCCGGGTGGCCGAAGAAGGTGGCGCCCTCGATCTCGGGGATGTACTCGCGCACCATCGCGGCGTTACCCGCGAAACCGCAACAGGCAAGGATCAGCGCATCGCAGGACAGGTCCTCGGTGCTGCCATCCGGCCGACGCACGCGCGCGCCGCGCACCCGGCCATCGGCCGGATCGGCGAAGAGCCCGGTCACCAGCGCCTCGGTGAGCACGTCGACGCCGCGCCGCTCGATGGCAGCCGAGAGCGCACCCATGAGCTCGGAGCCGGTGCGATTGGGCGTGCCGTGCATGCGCTTCACGCTGTGCCCCGGGTAAAGAAAGCTGTCGACCAGCGACAGCGGCACCTGGTGGTCATCGATCATCCATTCGATGGTCCGCGCCGACGCCTGCGCCAGCGCCAGCGCGATGCCCTCATCGGTCTGGCCCCGGGCCTTGCGGACGATGTCGGCGGCGAACAGTTCGGGGGAATCGACGATGCCCTTTTCACTCTGCAGGCGCGTGCCGGACGCCGGGATCAGCCCGGTCGACATCGCCGTCGTACCGAGCGCGGACGCATCGCGCTCGAGCACCAGCACCTCGGCACCGCCCTGGCGGGCGGCGAGCGCGGCGGTGAGGCCGGTGCCGCCACCCCCGATCACGAGCACGGGAATGTGGGCGGAGAAAGCCGCCTCGGAGGGCGACAGGAGGGCTGCGCCCTGGGGTCCGGATGTGTCTTGCATAGGCGCCGCAGACTACCGCCCGGACCGCTGGAGCTCAATGCGCGCCGGACCCCGGCCGCTCCCCGGTCGGAACGCCGCGCAGCGATCACGAGAGCTGCCGGGCGCGGCTTAGCATGGGGCTCCGGCCTGCGGCCCATATCACCTCGCGAGGAAACCCGCCCATGACCATCGACGCCGTGCCCGCCGTCTCGAAGGCCACTCTCGATTTCCTGGCGCGCAAACACGGGCATTTCATCGCCGGCCGATGGGTGCCGTCGAAGTCGGGCGCGATGTTCGGGATCGACAATCCCGCGACCGGCCAGCGCATCGGCGAATGCGC
>CAJACZ010000305.1 GCA_903938365.1 uncultured Pseudomonadota bacterium
CAGCGAGTCGAACCAGCCCACGCTGGCGTCGTGGGTCGAGAAGCCGCCGAGCCCCATGGCCGAGAACGTGTGGCAGATCGCATCGAGCCAGCTGGCGCCGGCCACGCGCAGCGCGATGATCCCGGCGACGGTGATCAGGGAATAGGTGACCCAGAGGGCCTTGGCGGTCTCGGTGATGCGGGGCGTGAGCTTCTCGTCCTTCATCGGGCCCGGCGTCTCGGCCTTGTAGAGCTGCATGCCGCCCACGCCGAGCAGGGGCAGGATCGCCACGGCCAGCACGATGATGCCGATGCCGCCGAACCAGTGCAGCGCATGCCGCCAGAGGTTGATCGACGGCGGCAGGTTGTCGAGGCCGCTGAGCACCGTCGAGCCGGTGGTCGTCAACCCGGACATCGCCTCGAAGTAGGCGTCGGTGAAGCTCAGGCCCGGCAGGGCGATCAGCAGCGGCACCGCCGCCGACCCGGACATCAGGATCCAGGAGAGCGTCACCAGAAGGAAGCCGTCGCGCGGCTTGAGTTCGCGCTTGTAGCGGCGGGTCGCAGCGGCGATCGCCAGCCCGAGCACCACGTTGATGGCGGCCGCGGCCGCGAAGTCGATGAACATGCCGTCCTGGTAGATCACGGCGCAGATCAGCGGCATCAGGAACGTGACGGCGAAGAACGCCATCATCAGGCCCAGTACGTGTGCGACCGCTAGCATGGACTGACGGTCCCCGGGATCTCAGCGACGCCCGGCGGTCTCGCCGAGGAACAGTCTTTCGACCTGGTCGACGTGGCGCCGGTCGGTGATGAACAGTACGACGTGGTCGTCGGCCTGCACCACGGTGTCATGGTGGGCCATGATGACTTCCTCGCCGCGCACCACGCAGCCGATCGAGGCGCCCTCCGGCAGGCTGATGTCCTCGACGCGCTTGCCTACCACCCGCGAGCTCCGGTGGTCGCCATGGATGATCGCCTCGATGGCCTCCGCCGCGCCGCGGCGCAGGGAATGCACCCGGACCACGTCGCCGCGCCGCACGTGCGCCAGCAGTGAGCCGATGGTGATGGTCTGCGGCGAGATGGCGATGTCGATGCTGCCGCTCTGCATCAGCTCGGCGTAGGAAGGCTTGTTGATCAGCGCCATCACCTTGGCGGCGCCGAGCTGCTTGGCGAGCATCGCCGACAGGATGTTCGCCTCCTCGGAGTTCGTCAGCGCGGCGAACACGTCGCAGCTGTCGATGTTCTCTTCGATGAGCAGTTCTTCGTCGGCGGCGTCGCCCTCGAGCACGATCGCGCTCTCGAGCTGTTCGGAGATGCGCCGCGCGCGCTTCGGGTCGCGTTCGATGATCTTGACCTGGTTGCTCTTCTCGAGCTGGCGCGCCAGCGAAAAGCCTATGTGGCCACCGCCGGCGATCACGATGCGGCGGGCGGGGCTCTCCTCGCGGCGCATCTCGGCCATGAAGCGCTTGATGTCGTCCTTCGCGGCGAGGAAGAACACCTCGTCGCCGTCCTCGATGACGGTGTCGCCCTCGGGGCTCACGGCCCGGTTGCCGCGGTAGATCGCCACGACGCGCGCTTCGGTGTTCGGGATGTGATCGCGCAGCGTGCGCAGCGCCTGGCCGACCAGCAAACCGCCCTTGCGCGCCCTCAGCCCGACCAGCCGCACGCGGCCGTCCGCGAAGTCGAGCACCTGCAGCGCGCCGGGATGGCGGATCAGCCGCTCGATGTACTCGGTGACGAGCTGTTCCGGGCTGATGCAGACGTCGACCGACAGCGCCTCGGCGCTGAAGAGCTTCGGATGGTTCGTGTATTCGGCGGACCGGATGCGCGCGATCTTGGTGGGCGTGCGGTAGAGGGTGTAGGCCACCTCGCAGGCCATCATGTTCACTTCGTCGGAACTGGTGAGCGCGATCAGGATGTCGGCATCCGGCACGCCGGCGGCCTCGAGGACCGTGGGGAAGGAGGCGTTGCCGGCGACGGTGCGGATGTCGAGGCGGTCCTGCAGGTCGCGCAGGAGCTCCTCGTTGCTGTCGACGACCGTGACTTCGTTGGCCTCTTCGCGGGCGAGCTGGTAGGCCGCCGTGCGGCCTACCTGGCCGGCGCCGAGGATCACGATTTTCATAGTTGGCGCAGGTTACCCCGAATGGCCCCCATCGAACAGGGGCGTCGGCTCCCTCCGGGGGTTATGCTTGCCCGCCATGAACCCCGCTCCCCGCGAATCGACTGCATCCCCCGGCGAGTTCCAGCGCGGCTGGAAAGTGTTGCTCGCCTGCCTGCTGGGCGTTGCCTTCGGCGCCTCGCCGCTGCCCTTCAACACCATCGGGTTCTTCATCGATCCGCTGCAGAAGGAATTCGGCTGGACGCGGACCGAGATCAGTTTCGGCATCACGATCTACGGCATCCTCGGCGCGCTGCTCGCGCCGCTCTTCGGGTGGGCCGCCGATCGTTATGGCGTGCGCCGGGTGGCGCTTGGCTCGCTGACGCTGTTCGGCCTGGTGTTCGCTTCCTTCTCGCTGATTCCCGGCGAGCTGTGGGCGTTCTACGCGGTGTGGACGCTGGTCGGCCTGGTCGGCATCGGTTCGACCCCGGTCACGTTCTCGCGGGCCATCAACCTCTGGTTCTTCCGCAAGCGCGGCCTGGCGCTCGGCCTGACGCTGGTCGGCACCAGCATCTCGGCGATGTTCCTGCCGATCATCACCGTGCAGCTGGTCAGCCACTTCGGCTGGCGCGGCGGCTACGCGCTGCTCGCGCTGCTGCCGCTGGCGGTCGCCCTGCCGGTCGGCCTGCTGTTCCTGCGCGAGCCCCGCCCCGAGGAGCGCCCCGCCGAGATCCGCGCCTCGTCGGGCGCCGGCTCCGATCTGCCCGGGCGCAGCCTGCGCGAGGCCACGGCCGAGCCGCGGTTCTGGATTCTCTGGATCTCCATCGTGCTGGTCTCGGTGGCGTACGGCGGCGCGGTGGTGCACATGCCCTCGATTCTGGGCGCGCGCGGTTTCGACACGACGGACGCGGCCAAGGTCATGGGCGTCTTCGGCCTGTCGATTTTCGCGGGCCGGATCATCACCGGGCTGCTGCTCGACCGGTTCTGGGCGCCGTTCGTGACGCTGCCCATCCTGTGCATGCCGGCGCTGTCATGCGGGTTGCTGATGGGGG
>CAJACZ010000306.1 GCA_903938365.1 uncultured Pseudomonadota bacterium
CCCGGCGGCCGGGGCGCCGATGCGGCCCGGCGTGGTGTCGCCCAGGCTGCGGCAGAGCTCCGCGTGCCCGGCGAGCAGCGGTTGCTGGTCGGCCGGAAGATCCGCGAAGGCCCGCTCCTCCTGCTCGAGCAGGTGGCGGAAGAAGCCTGCCGGGCGCCGCACCGTCTGGCAGGCGTTGTTGAGCACGTAGTCGAGCCGCGGCAGGCGCGCCGCCAGCGCGCGCGCGAAGGCCTCGACGCTGGGCGTGTGCCGCAGGTCCAGGCCGAACACCTGCAGCCGTTCGCGGAACTCCTGGAAGTCCGGCTCCTGGGCGTAGCGTCCCGCCGCATCGACCGGGAAGCGCGTGGTCACGACCACATGCGCGCCGGCGCGCAGCAGCTTGAGCGCGGCCTGGTAGCCGATCTTGACGCGCGCGCCGGTGACCAGCGCGTAGTGGCCGCGCAGGTCCGCCGTCTGCGTGCGCTTGGCGTAGTTGAAGTCGCCGCAGTCCGGGCACATGGAGTCGTAGTAGCGGTGCGGCGTCGAGTAATCCTGCTTGCACACATAGCAGCACAGCGACTTGTGCAGCGCCGCCGTTCCGGTCACGGCGGCCTCCTCGGCCGTGGGTGGCGGCAGCCACAGCGGTTCGTAGACCTCGTTGCGCCGCTGCACGCGCAGGCCGGTGCGTTCGATGAGCTCGCGGTCGCGCTGCCGCCCGGCCTCGCGGTCGGCGCGGCGCATGGCTTTGGCCATCCGCACCAGGTCCTGGCGCTCGGGCTTCGCGACCAGTCCGGCGGCCATGAGCAGTTCGCGCCGCTGCTCGCGCGTCAGCCGCGCCAGCAGCGAGCGGTCGGCCTCGATCGCCTGCAGCACGCGGATGCAGGCGGCGAGGTCCGCGTCGCTGGGGGCGTCCGGCTCGGTCGGCATCAGGCGGTCGCGCGCAGCAGTTCGAGCAGCAGTTCGCGGGCGCCGTTCCAGAGCACCTGGATGCCGATGCAGAACAGCAGGAACGCGGAGAGCCGCACGATGATGGTCGTGCCCGTGCCGCCCACGGCACGCGCGATGCGGCCCGAGTGGCGGTACAGCAGCCACACGAGCAGGCACAGCAGCAGCGTCGCCAGCATGGTCTGCAGGAAGAACGCCAGCCAGGCGGCGTCGAAGCCCGTCGGGCGGCTCGCGCCCAGCGAGATGGCGACCGAGATGGTGCCGGGACCGGTCGTCAGCGGCATGGTGAGCGGATAGAACGCGATGCGGCTCGGCGCCACGTGGTCGCGATCCGGCAGGGGCGTCACGGCGTCGGTCTTGCGCTGCTGGCGCTCCTCGGGGGCGCTCAGCAGGCGCCAGGCCGACAGGGCGATGACGATGCCGCCCGCCACCTTCAGCACCGGCATGGAAATACCGAAGAACCCGAGCACGTAGGCACCGACGTACAGCGAGGTGCTGACGATAATGAAGGCGTAGATCGCGACCCAGAGCGCGATGCGTCCGCGCACCTTCGGGTCGTAGTCCTGCGTGGCGCCGAAGAAGATGAAAGCGCCGCCCAGCGGGTTGACGATCGAGAACAGCGCGGTGAACGCCAGCAGGAAGGCGGCGAAGGAGCCAGGGTCGAGTTCGGGCATCCGCGAATCATCGCCGTTCGGGGGGTGCGAGCCAAGAAAACTCGCCGCGACGGCCTGTCCACCTTTCGGACGGCCGGATGGACCCCGGGCCCTTGAATGAACTCGGCGCGGGGGTGGCCGGGTTATAAGGGACGCATCAGGTTTCGCACGGATCCGGGGGAGCACGACATGGCGGCAGCCGCGCAGGGCATCAAGGGCAGGCTCATCTCATGGGCCATGAAGAAGATGATGGCCGGTGCGGGCGGCCCGCCGGGGGCTGGCGGGGCCGGCGGGGGCGGCGGTCCGCCGCCGTGGGTCAAGGCCATGATGGCCGGGGGCGGCGGTGGCAGCATGGCGCAGATGCTCGCGACCTCCAGCGGCTTCGAGGGCCGCGAAGCGCTGCTGGGCTCGGCGGTGTCGATGGCGATCCGCACGCTCAGGGACTCGACCCCCTACCAGCACGAGATGAACGACGCGCTGGTGAAGATGCACCTCACGTCCGTGCAGTTCGCGAAGGACAACGGCATCGTCCAGGACTACGTCGAGCACGACATCCGGACCATGCAGCCGATGCTGCAGCGGCTCAAGGGCATGATCGACAAGACCGGCGAGAAAGAGATCGCGCTCGCCGGCATCTTCGACCGCACGACCTGCCTGTACCAGCTGTGCCTCGATCTCAAGACCGAGCCCGGCAAGCGCTCGTTCACGTTTCCCTACACGAGCGTGCTCGAGATCGGCAGGCGCATCGGCCAGTTCGACCTCACGCCGCAGGACATGCACGAGCTTTGGCTCAGGCCCCGCATCCTCGGCTATGCGGCGGTGCTCGGCGTGCCGCTGAAGGTCTCGGACATCGGGCCCGACGGCAAGGTCGAGGTCACGATTGCCGAGTGAGCGCGCGGCCCGGCGCTAGGGGTTGCGCAGCAGGTGTTCGGCCAGCGCCCTGAACGCCGGCAGCGTCGTCGGGTCGAGGCTGGCGTTGCCCGCGAGCGGATGCGAGCCGAAACGCGCGATCACCATCTCGGCCTTCGGGTCGATGTAGAGCGCCTGGCCGTGCACGCCGCGCGCGGCGTAGGCGCCATGGTCGTCGTGCGCGATCCACCACTGGCTGCGATAGCTCCATCCGGGCAGCGTCGAATAGCCGCCGCTGACGAACTGCGCCCGATCGGCGCCGCGGCGGATGTCGGCGATGGCGTTCGCCGGAATGACCTGCTGGCCCTGCCAGCGCCCGCCGAGGCGCATCAGTTCACCGAAGCGCGCCAGGTCGCGCAGCTGCAGGTTCAGGCCACCGGAGCCGACCGCGTTGCCCTGTTCGTCGACCCCGATGTATGCGTCCTGCTCGGCGCCGAGCCTGCGCCAGAGGCGCTCATGCAGCAGCTGCGCGGCCGACTGGCCCGTCACGCGTCGCAGGATCCACACCAGCACCTCGGCGTTCGGCGAACGATAGGCGAAGCCCTGGTCGTGCTCGCCGCCCTTCTTCACCGTTACCAGGAAGTCGTAGAGCGAGCGCGGACCGGAGTAGTCGGCGGGCTTGGGGAGGATGCCTCCCGCGCGCGCGAAGTCCCACACTTCGGCCTTGGGGTCGGCGTAGGTCTCCGAGTAGGCCAGCGCGGTGGTCATGTCCATGACCTGGCGCACGGTGGCGTCGCCGAAGGCGCTGTCCTGCAGTTCGGGGACGTAGCGCGTGACGCGCGCTGCCGGGTCGAGCTTGCCTTCCTCGATCAGTGCGGCGGCGATCGTGCCGAAGAACGACTTGGTGACCGAGTGCGCGATGTGCTGCCCGTCCGCCGTGAGCGCGCCGGAGTAGCGCTCGTAGACGATGCGGCCCCGGTGCAGCACCACGATGCCGTCCGTGTAGTTTGCGTCCAGCGACTGCGCCCAGGTCAGCGGCGCGGTGCCGCCGAGCGGCGTGAACGTGACGGCATCGAGGTCGTTGCGTTCTGCGCGCGGCAGCACGCTGACGGGCCCCGGGCCGCGCGCAATATGCGCGGTCGGGAAGAGCTCGCGCCAGTGCGAGAAGCTCCAGCGCAACTGCGGGAAGCGGTAGAAGCTGCCGTCGGCGAAGGCGATGCGGCGCGCCGGGGGAGGCGGGGAGCCGACCATCCAGCCGAGCGCGACCGGGTCGCTGGCCGTGGCGTCCGGGAACCGCGGTGGCGCCGGGGCCTGCGCCTGCGCCTGCGTGACGAAGCACAGCGCGAGCAGTGCTGCGGCGGTGGCGATCGGGCGCCTGTGGGGGACCGAGACTTTTACCCCGTTCACTGATCTCGAGTCACTCATGGGACATGATCATATCCATGGTTATGTTCGGAGTGGTCGTTGTGCCAACGCTCAAACTCACCGCTGTCGGCACATCCAAAGGCGTCGTCATCCGCGCGGGACGGCGACCGGCCCCAGTCGGCGCTTCACCGGGCGCCGCGCTGCCGGCGGGTCCGTCGTCGCGGAGTCCGCTGGCTGGCGCGCCGGCCGCAGCCCGGTGAAGCTCCGCGCCGCCAGTGCGTCCACCTCGGTCTCGAAGGCACGGTAGCGCGCCACCAAGTGCTCGCCCATCGGCGTGAGCCGCGCGCCGCCGCCGTCGCGGCCACCCGCGTTGAGTTCGACAAGCGGCCGTGTGAATCCTTCGTTGACACTGTGCACGAGCAGCCAGCCGCGTCGGTAGCTCATGCCGAGGCTGCGCGCCGCGGCCGACAGCGAACCCGTGCGTGCGATGCCCTCGAGCATTGCGATCTTGCCCGGCCCCACGGAGCAGGCTGCGGAGAAGTCGAGGCGTATGTGTGCGTGGGGACCAGCCATCCGCGGCTCCAGGTCGGTTGAGGATTTTCAGTATCGTACCCGCGCCGAGACGCCGATGAGGCGCGGATCGCCGGGCTGGCCGAGGATCAGGCCCGAGTTGCCGGTCTGGATCGTCAGCGCGGTGAGATAGTCCTGGTCGAAGAGGTTGCGCGCAAAGAGGTCCACGTCCCAGCCGTTGGCGAAGCGGTATCCGACGCTGGCGTGGGTGAGCGAGTGACCCTCGATCCAGGTGTACTCCGAGCCCGAGGTGTCACTGAAGTAACCCGTGCGTGCGCTCACTTCCACGTGCAGCACGAGGTCGCCGGGACCGACTGCCCTGCGCCAGTCGATCCCCAGCGAACCTGACCAGCGCGAGAGGCCGGCCAGGGGCACTCCGGTCAGGTTGCAGGCGGCCGCTGCCGCAGTCTGCACTTCGAGTGGACAGGGACCTGCAGGATAGTCAGTGTTTTTGCCATCTGCATACGCCGCCGACGCACGCAGCGTCAGCCCCGGCCCGAGCACTGCCGCGAAGTCCGCCTCTGCGCCCTGCACGCGCACCTTCGGCACGTTCGAGGGATAAGAGCGCAGGGCGGCTGTCTCGAGGCTCGAGACGATGTTGGCCTGGTAGTCCTTGACCACTGTCCGGTATGCCGCGAGATTCAGCGTCGCGCGTCCCTCGAGCAGAGTCGACTTGAGACCGAGTTCGAGGGTGCCGTTCCGCTCGTCTTCGATGACGGCCGTGGCCAGCGCGGGCTGGTTCGTGGCGTCCAGCGGCAGCCCCGACATGTTGAGCCCCCCCGACTTGAAACCCTGGGCATAGCCCAGATAGGCAAGCAGGTCGTCAGCGGCCTGCCATGCGAGGTTGGCACGACCCGACAGGCTGCCGCCGCGGTCCCGGGCCGTGTAGTCCTGGGGCCGGAAGATCGACAGCCTGGCGCGGTTAAGTTCCGCCGCAACTGCCGGCGCGAGGCGCGTGAGATCCGCGCCACCAGACACCTGCGTCGCATAGGAACCTTGCTTGTTTTCGTAGGTGTAGCGCAGGCCGAGCGTTGCCGTCAGCGTGTCGGCCGCGCGCCAGCCGAGTTCGCCGAAGGCCGCCTGGCTGTCCATCGCGAAGCGCGAGTCGCCCACCTGGCCATAGCCATCGAGAAGGTTGCGCGGGATCGGTACCGTGAAGCTGGCCGGGTTCAGCAGCCAGTACGCCGCCTGCGCTCCATAGATGCTCGTGGGCCGCCCGGCTACTTCCTGCGAAAACCAGTACAGCCCTGCCACGTACCCGAGGCGCCCGTCCTGCGTGGAAGCGAACCGCAGTTCCTGGCTGTACTGGTCCTGGCGCGACGGAATGCGCTGCACGCTCTGGATCGGGATGCCCGTGTAGTCGCGGTCGTTCGCCACGTCCCAGTCCCAGTACCGCCAAGCCGTCACCGAGGTCAGCGTGCCCGGTGCGAGCGTCCAGTCGGCGATCAGGGCGACGCCGCCGTCCTGTGTGTCGATGCGCAGATCCGCATCGATGTCCGACCGCCGGTCGTAGACATCGAGACTCGGCGGCGCGTAGCCGAGACCCGCCGCCAGCGCGGGGAACTGCCGCGCCGCGCTGCGTCGGCTCGGGCCGTAGCGCAGGTAGACCTGTGTGCAACAGGCGGAGTCGAGGTCCGACAGGTCCGCGATCAGCCGCAGTTGCAGGTTTGCCGTTGGCTTGAGCAGCAGTTGCCCCCGGACCGCGACGTTGGCCAGCGTGTTCAGGTCCGCGCCCGTGCGCAGGTTGTCGATCACGCCGTCACGCCGCGTCACCTGTACCGACAGCCGCCCCGCGAGCGTCTCGCCCAGTGGCCCGGTCACCCAACCCCTCGCCTGCAGGAAGTTGAAAGTCCCCGCCGACACTTCGCCGCTGGCCGCGGTCTCGAAGCCGGGCGCACGGCTGATCACGTGGATCGCGCCTGCCGTCGTGTTCTTGCCGTACAGCGTTCCCTGCGGGCCGCGCAGCACCTCCACGCGCTCGATATCCGTGAAGTCGAAGGCCGCGGTGGCGGGCCGCCCGTGGTAAACCTCATCGACGTAGAACCCCACGCCCGGTTCGATGCCGTCGTTCGCGGCGCTGATCGACAGGGTGTTCGAGCCCAGGCCGCGGATCGTGTAGGCGGTGTTCCGCGGGTTTGCCGAGTTGTAGTACAGCGCCGGCACCAGCAGGCTCAACTGCTGCAGGTTGACGGTGTAGGTTGCGTCCAGAAGTTCGCCGCCAACCACCGAGACCGCCGCCGGAACCGATTGCAGGCGCTCCTCGCGGCGGCGCGCCGTGACCGTCACCTCCGCGAGGTTGGGCGTCGCAGCCCGGGGCGGCATGGCGGTGCCCGCCAGCAGCGCGGCTGTGGTCAGCAAGGTGGTGGCGAGGGGCATGACGACGCGCTCCCGGGGCCCAGGCCTACGGCCCGCCTATCGTTGTATTCAATAGGATATATCGAATGGCGGCCGCTGTTGGGTTAGGCCGCACCGAATGCCCGTCAGTCGGGTAGCAGCCCGCGCAGGATCGTGTTGGGCAGGAAGGCGTTGTCCCACTCGCTGTCCGGGCTGCGCGGCGGGTTGCCGCCGACCCGCAGGATCACGAGCCGCCGCGACGGAATGACATACACCACCTGGTTGGCGTTGCCGTCGAACAGGAAGAGATCGTCAGCGAGATAGGGCTCCGAGTGCAGCACCCGCCGCGCCTCGGGCTCGCGCTCCGGATTGAGCCAGCCACGCCGCGACGTGTAGCGGCCCGCCACGTAGACCCCCATGCCGTAATAGGGGTTCTGCGCCGTGGCGCGGGTCATCTCGGCGACGTAGCCCTGCGGCAGCAGGCGGCGGCCCTGCCAGCGGCCGTCCTCGAGCAGCAGCACCGCGAGCCGCAGCCAGCTCTCCGGCGGCAGCATCAGGCAGCAGCCCGAGTGCGCGAGGCCACCCGGGCGGTTCACCCACACGGTGCCGCCCATTGCGCCCAGGGGCTGCAGCACCTCGCGCGAGAGGAACTCTGCATAGCGCCGGCCGGTCGCGCGCTCGATCACGAGCGCCACGAGCTCTGACGAGGCGTTGCTGTATTCGTAGCGCGAGCCGGGCTCGTCGGTCAGCGGATAGTCGTGCACCAGGATGGAGTCGTGCCGCGGATGCAGGTAGGCACGGTTCAGGATGTGCGTGGGCTCGATCGCGGTCGAGGACTGCGGCAGCAGCCCGGGGCGCATGTCGAGCAGGTGCCGCACCAGGATCCTGGAGCGCTGCGGGTCGCCGCGCCATTCGGTGACGAAGTCCGCGACTGGCTGGTCCAGCGAGCGGATCCTGCCCAGCGCGATGGCGCGCCCCACGGCGATGGCGGTCATCGGCTTGGCCAGCGACTTGGAGGCGACGACATCGGGCGCCGCGGCGCCGCCGAAGTAGGCGCTCTGCTCCAGCCGTCCATCGCGCCACACCAGCAGCGCGGAGGAGCGGTTCCGCTCCGCGTAGGCGCGCGCGGCTTCGAGCGCGGCAGGGTCGATGCGGCGCTGCGAGGGGCCTGCGTCAGGCAGGGCGCGGTAGCGGCGTGCTCCGGGCACGGCCTCCAGCGGGTCGTAGGTCTCGGCGCCCAGGCCGCTGAAGAACGACTGCTGCAGCTGCCTGTAGCGCGCGTCGTAGAGCGACTCTTCCTCGGCCGTGTACGGCGGAGGTGTTACGGTGGCGGGCGCGGGCGCTGCCGCGATGACGCTGCCGGCTGCCCAGGCCGCGGCGCCTGCGAGGGATGCCGCCCATGCGGCGCGAGATGCGTTTCTCATGCATCCAGCGTATGGATCCGCCCCCGGGACGGCAAGCCGGAGCGGCGGATTTCCGGTATCTCTACCGCCGGTGCAGGTGTGCGGGGTGGGAGTCATGAGTCCGAGCATCGATCGTCGCGCCTTGATCGCCGGGATGGCGGCGGGCGCCTGCGCCGGCGTCCCTGCCGCAGCCCTCGCTGCAACCGCCGCGGCAACCGCGACGCGCAGCCCGTCGCCGTCCCTGGACTGGGACGACCCGGCGACCCGCCTCGAGTCGATCATCCGCATCCTGGGCCGCAGTGACGGCGGGATCGCGCTGCGCTGGAGCGACGGAGTGCTGGTGGCGCGCGTCGACGCCATCACGACGCCGCTGTTCCGGGTGCTGTCGCAGATCTACTCCCGGCACCGGCGCCGCGCGGACGGCAGCTGGGATGCGGCGCTGTTCGAGATGGTCTACTTCGTCGACCTCGAGAGCCGGGCGCTGCTCGAGACCTGGCGCAACCCGCTGACCGGCCAGGTCGTGCCGGTGCCCCAGACCACCCTCGGGCCGACGCGCCTGACCTATCTGCCTTCGCTCGAGATCACGCGCCCGCCGATGCCGGGCCTCGACATGAGCTTCGATCACCGTGTGCTCGTCGAGGGGCGCTCGGGCGACGACCTCTGGGTGACCGAAAGGCTGGACAGTGTCATGGCGTCGCCTGCGCCGGGCGTGCCGCCCTTCGGCTTCCACGAGGCTTTCACTTTCCATGCGAGTGCTGCGGCGCTCGCCGAGCGCTCGCGCCCGCACGTCGGCAGCATCGTCCAGAAGTTCAACGTGCTGGGCTGGCGCCCGTGGATGGCGATGGGGGATCGCCCGGGCACCACCGTGACGCGCGGCTTCGGCCGCGTCGTGTCCGACCGCGCCGCGCTGCCCGCCGTCTTCCAGCAGCTCAACCAGTCGCACGGGAAGGCGATCCTCGAAGACCTCGAATCCATCCTCGAGCTTTGAGCACATGACCGGAATCCATATCAGGAGAACATGCCCATGACCGACCGCCAGGCCTTGCGCCGCGAACTGCTGGACATCATCGAGACCCACAAGGAAGGCTTCGGCTCGGGCACCCCCGAATCGCAGCGCATCGATGCCCTGATCGACGAGCTTGCGCCGCTGACGCCGTACCCGCAGGCGATCGATCATCCCGAAATCTACCAAGGCCACTGGGTCGCCGTGTACCACAACATCGGCAAGCTGGTCGGCGGCGCCGCGGCGCAGAACCAGGGCGTCGGGGTCACCGCGTCCCTGAAGGTGTTCTCGATGGGCCGCCTGCCCGACATTCCGGCGCAGTTCCTCGGCAACGGCCTCGAGATCGATCCTGCGAGTGGCGCCTACAACTTCGTCGCGCAGTTCGCGCTCGGCGAGCGGAAGATCCCGGCCCATCACTTCTCGCTGGCCGCGTATCGCCGCCGTGATGAGAACCTCGACCGGTTCTTCGTGGATTTCGGTGGGTTCACCGTGGTCCCCGCCGATCCCGCGATGTCGATGGAAGAGTTCGCCGCGGCCATCGGCGTGGAGGATCCCGCGCTGCTGTCGCACGAGATGACGCCGCGTCCCAAGCTCTGGTCGCACATTGCGTACATGGATGACGACCTGCGGATCCAGCTCGGGCAGCTCGGCGGCCACTACATCATGCGGCGCACCGATCTCCCGATGTATTCGATCGAGTACTTCAAGGACAAGTCGGTCGCACCGGCCTTTGCAGCCACGGCCCTGACGTGAGCGGAGTCTCCCGCTGGGTATCGGTCGGCTGGGCCGGAGGCACGCTCGGCTCGAGCACCATGCTCGGCGCGATGAGCCTGCTCGTACTGTTCTTCCTGACCGAATACCTCGGCATCCCGCCCGCGGCCGCTGGACTGCTGATCTTCATTTCGCGTCTGTGGGACATCGGCGCGGCGCTGCTCATCGGCCAGTGGAGCGACCGCACCGAGGGCCGCTGGGGTCGGCGTGCCCCGTTCCTGTTTGCCGGCGGGCCGGTGGCAGCGCTGTCCTACCTGATGCTGTTCGCCGCGCCCGAGAGCCTGTCGGGCATCGCGCTGCAGGCCTGGGTGCTCGCCGCGCTGGTGATCTATGCGACGGGCTACAGCCTGTTCGTCGTGCCCTATCTGGCGGTGCCCGCCGAGGTCACGGCCATCCCCCAGCAGCGCACCACCATGATGACCTGGCGCGTCGTGTTCATGACGCTCGCCGGGCTCAACGTCGCGGTCTTCGGCTCGCTGCTCATCAAGGCTTTCGGCGGCGGCCGGCCAGGCTATGTGGGCATGGGTGTTGTCCATGCGCTGGTGATCCTGGTGGCGATGTGGGGCTGCGCCCTGGTCGTGGCGCGCACGCCCGCGATGTCGCGCGGGGGGATTCCGCAGGCCGGCACCTTCGCGCAGATCGGCATGGTGCTGCGCAGCCGCCCGTTCCGGGTCTTCGTCGGCGTGAAGTTCTTCCAGCTCACGGCAGTGGCGAGCACCTCGGCCTCGCTGCTCTACCTGGCGCGCTACGTGCTTGGCCAGGACGAGGGTTTCCTGATCCGGTTCGGCGTGCTGCAGATGGTCGGGACCCTGGTCTCGCTGCCGCTCTGGGCGTGGCTCGGCCGCCGCTTCGGCAAGCGCGAGACCTACATGGCCGCAGGCTACGTCTACGCGGCGATCGTGCTGTCCTGGCTGCTGACCACGCTCGGCGAGCCCGGCTGGGTCACCGACCTGCGGCTGCTGCTGATCGGGATCGGTTCCGCCGGTTTGCTCGTCATGGGGTTTTCGCTGTTGCCCGACATCATGGCCCATCACACGCGCACCACGGGGGTGGCGCTCGAGGGTACGATGGCCGCGGTGTACAACATCGTCGAAAAAGGCACGGCTGCGGTGGGCCCGCTGATCGGCGGCCTGCTGCTCGAGGCCTCCGGGTTCGTGAGCGCGGCAGGCGGCGCGCTGCCGGCGGCGCAGCCAGGCTCGGCGATCACGGCCATTTTCCTGCTCGCCGCGATCATTCCCGCGCTGTTCAACGTGGCGGGCTCCCTGCTGCTGAGACGCTTCAGGCTGGCGGACCCAGAGCAGTAACCGCGGACGGAACTGAAGCGCGGGGGCCGACGTCCCTGCACCGTCGATCAACAAACCCAAGGACAACTTCATGATTCTGGTAGCCGGTATAACGGGACGTGTGGGCGGGGCTGCGGCTCGCGCCATCCTCAAGAGCGGAACGCCCGTGCGGGCGCTGGTGCGCAGCACCAGCAAGGCCGTCGCTGAAAGCCTGCGGGCCGCCGACATCGTGCAGGGCGATCTGGGCGACCGTGACTCGCTCGGGAAGGCCATGGCGGGCGTGGACACCGCCCTGCTCGTGGCCCCCAACTCCAGCGGGCAGCTCGAACTCGAACGGAACTTCATCGACGTGGCCGTGGCGAGCGGCGTTCGGCACGTGGTGAAGATCTCCTCCATGGAAGCGGCCCCCGACGCGCACGCGCCGTTCCCGATGATCCACTACGCGGCGGAGCAGCACCTCAAGGCTTCCGGACTGAAGTGGACGATCCTGCAGCCGAACTTCTTCATGGAGAACATGTTCATGTTCGCCAAGTCCATCCGCGAGCAGCGGAAGTTCGCGCTGCCTTTCGGCAACGCCCGGTCGGCTTCGGTGTGCTGCAATGACGTGGGCGAGGCCGCCGGCGTCATCCTGCTCGATGGCAGCGGCCACGAAGGCAGGACCTACCGGCTGACCGCCGGTTCGCTGCTGAGTTTCGCGGAGATTGCCGAGGCGTTCTCCCGTGTCTGCGGCACGCGGGTCGACTACGTCGACATGGACCCCGAGGAGTTCCGCCTCAACATGAGCCGCTTCGTGAAGAGCGAGTGGCACGTCAACGCCGTGTGCGCGCTGTTCAACGAGATCAAGGGCGGTGCCCTGGAGATCACCACGACGGACCTGCAGGACCTGCTGCGGCGCGAGCCGGAATCCTGGGAAGCCTTCGCGACCCGGCACCGCAGCGAGTTCTGCTGAGGCCGCAGCGCCTCTACAGCGCATGCCAGCACCGAACAAAAAACTCCGGATAGGCATCGTCGGTGCCGGCATCGGCGGCTTGACCGCCGCGATCGCGCTGCAGCAGCGCGGCCTGTCCGTCGTCGTGCACGAGCAGGCCGCCGTGCTGGGCGAGGTGGGCGCGGGGATCACCGTCGGCCCGAATGCCAACCGCGTGCTGGCGGCGCTCGGGCTCGAAGCCGAGCTGGCAGCGCTGGCCGACCCGTCGCCCCACGTCGGAACGCTGGACCACAAGACGGGCGAGCGGCTCGCCTACAGCCTCCGGGGCAGGGACGAGTACCTCAAGCTGTATGGTGCGGTATCACGCCTGATGCATCGGGCTGACCTGCACGCGGTGCTCGAACGCGCCTTCAATCCAGCGGGCAGTGCGCTGCAACTGGGGCAGCAGCTCAAGTCCGTCCAGCAGGACGACGACGGCGTCACGCTGCAGTTCGCGAACGGCACGACGGACCGCTGTGACGTCCTGGTGGCTTGCGACGGCCTGAAGTCGATCGTTCGGGACCAGCACTTCCCGACGGAGCCGCCGAAGTTCACCGGCTTTGTGGCCTGGCGCGGGCTGGTCGATCGCTCCCGGGTCCCGGAAGTCAGCATTGACCCGCACTTCGCGGCCTACACGGCCGAGGAAAGGATGTTCGGCCGGTACCCGGTGCGTCACGACACGCTTATCAACTACGTCGCAATCGCGCGCAAGGCGGGCATCGGCTCGGAGAGCTGGACCGAGCCCGCCGAGATC
>CAJACZ010000307.1 GCA_903938365.1 uncultured Pseudomonadota bacterium
ATTGCTCCTGCTGGGCCCCGGCAGCGCCGTAGGCCTGTACTGGGGGCTCTATCGCTACTACCGCAACACCGACAAGTCGCACGCGTTCGAGCGCGAGACGAAGATCGACGCCCAGCCCGTGACCGGCACCGAGCGGAAGATCGGCACCAATAACGGCACGCGGCAGCGACGCATCGACGGTGACAACGTGGGCGAGTACCGCCAGCGCGTGACCCGGGTGCGCAGCGACGACGGATGAGGACTGCGGCCGCGGGCCGGCGTCACGCCGGCGTACGGCCCGGATTGGCCGGGAAAAATCGGTCCTGCGGCTGCATCGCTCCGATGGCGAGCGTGGGCAGTGCGGCGACTTCGCGGTAGATCGGCTCGAAGTCGGTCTCCACCGTCTGACGCAGCAGATCCTCGAAACTTTCAATGACGAAGTAGTTTCTCTGGAAGGTGTCGATGGCGTAGTCGGTCCTCATGACGCGGCGCAGATCGAATCCGATCCGAAGGGGGGTTGGATCGTGCAGCGCATAGTGACTCTCGCTGGCAGAGGAGACGATGCCGGCGCCGAACAGCCGAAGCTGGTCGCCATCACGCACGAGGCCGAACTCGACGGTGTACCAGTACAGTCGTGCGAGCTCCTGCAGCGCGCCGAGTTGCACGGCGCGCAGCCCGCCACGGCCATAGGCTTCCATGTAATCGGCATAGACGGGATGCGCCAGCAGTGGAACGTGCCCGAAGACATCGTGAAAGATGTCCGGCTCCTGCAGATAGTCGAGCTGCGCCGGGGTGCGGATGAAGCGTCCGGCCACGAAACGCCGGTTCGCAAGATGATCGAAGAAGACTTCGGTCGGCACGAGACCCGGCACGGCAACCACCGACCATCCGGTGCGCCGCTGGAGCCTGTCGGACAAACGCTGAAAATCCGGGATCCCCTCCGCGTCGAGATGGAGTGCCTTCAGCCCGTCGAGGAAGGCGGGCGCGACCCGATCCGGAAGGGCTGCCCGTTGCCGCTCGAGCAGCAGGTTCCAGGTGGCATGCTCGACGCGCGTGTATTCGTCCCAGCGCTGCGCAATGGTCCAGTCCTCTGCAGCGCCGGCAGGCACGGACTGGGGCATCAGGTGCGCGTCGGACATGCTGAACACTGTAGCCCCAGCGGCAGACTGGACCGTTTCAATGTTTCTGTTAAACCGGCATTATTGAAACAGATGTATCAACTAGACCTGTTCCGAGAACCATACCTTGCAGATTGACAGCACCGACCGAAAGTTGCTCCGTCAGCTCCAGGCCGACGGATCGCTGAGCCACGCGGACCTCGGACAGAGAGTCGGCACGTCTGCGGCCTCCTGCTGGCGGCGAGTCAAGGCGCTGGAGGTCGCCGGGGTGCTCGGGCCCGTCGTAAGGCTCGTGGATGCCCGGAAGGTGGGCCGCGGCGTCAACGTGATGTGTCAGGTGCGTCTGAAGTCACATGCGTCCGAGCATCGCCGCGGATTCGAGCAGTTCATGACGGCGCATGAAGAGGTCATGGAGTGCTACTCAATGTCCGGTGAATGGGACTACCTGATGCGGATTGTGGTGAGTGACGTCACCGAGTACGAACGGTTCCTGATGAAGGACCTGCTGGGACACGTCAGTGTCGCGTCGGCTTCGTCGAGCTTCGCGCTGTCCCAGTTGAAATACACGACCGCAGTCCCGGTCTGAGGCGTTCGTAAGCACTGGGTGCCAGCGGCGATCGCTGCAAGCACTGCAGCTCGGGAAGTGGCGCCTTTAACGAATCCTTAACCGCGCATTCACTGCGGATTCATCGGGCACTCACAGAGTTCCGATCCTGTAGCCACAGGATCGGCCCAACCCGCAATGGAGTCACGATGGACACTCTCACTTCGCTCAGGCGCGCAGTTCGCTTCGCAATCGGCACCCCGCTTCTCGTCGGCTCGACCCTGGTCGCGGGCCTGCCCGCGCTGGCTCAAGCCCCCGCGGCTTCGGCGGCCGACGGACTCGAAGAGGTCGTGATCTTCGGCCGCGGCGAGACGCGGCAGCTCCAGGGTGTCACCTCGGCGCAGATCGACTACCTGCCCGCAGGCACGAGCCCGCTGAAAGCCATCGAGAAGCTGCCGGGCGTGAACTTCCAGTCCGCCGACCCCTACGGAGCCTACGAGTGGTCGGCGCGCATCGTCGTGCGCGGCTTCAACCAGAACCAGATGGGCTTCACGTTCGACGGCGTGCCGCTGGGCGACATGTCCTACGGCAACCACAACGGGCTGCACATCAGCCGCGCGGTGCCCACCGAGAACGTGGGCCGCGTACTGCTGTCGCAGGGCAGTGGTTCGCTGGCCACCGCCTCGAGCAACAACCTGGGCGGCACCATCGAGTTCTTCTCGCGCGACCCGTCCGAGACCCTCAGCGCGGACCTCGAGCTCACCGGCGGCAGCGATTCGACGCAGCGCGTCTTCGGGCGGCTCGACAGCGGCGCGCTCGGCGGCCTCGGCACGCGAGTCTTCGTGTCGGCCGTCGACAGCACCACCGACAAGTGGAAGGGTTCCGGCGAGCAGAGTCAGCGGATGTACACCCTCAAGGTCCTGCAGCCGTTCGGCGAGAACGGCGCGAAACTGACCGCGTACTGGAACCAGTCGGAGCGGGCCGAGCGCGACTACCATGACCTGTCCTACGACATCATCCGGCGCCGCGGCAGCGACTGGGACAACTACGCGCCGAACTGGACGGCCGCCGTGGCCGCGGGCAACGCCTGCGCCGCCGCCGCCTTCAGCGCGCCGATCTGCGACGACGCCTACTGGGACGCCTCCGGCATCCGCGAGGACTCGCTCGGCTATCTCGCCCTTAAGCTGCCTCTCGGCGAGTCCTTCCGGGTCGACCTGACCGGCTACACCCACACCAACGAGGGCCAGGGCCTCTGGGGCACGCCCTATGTGCCGACGCCGGGCGGTGCGCCGCTCTCGGTGCGCACGACGGAGTACGACATCGACCGCCAGGGCCTCATCGCGGCCGCCACGCTCGAACTCGGCGCCCACGAGATCAACGGCGGCGTCTGGATCGAGCGCAATGATTTCGAGCAGGCGCGCCGTTTCTATGCGGAGCCAAATGTCGCGGCGCCGACGCAGTCGTTCACGTCGTTCCGCAGCAATCCGCTGCTGACCCAGTGGGAGTACGCCTTCGACACCGAGACGACGCAGCTCCATCTGCAGGACACCTGGCGCATCAGCGACACGCTGCGGGTGAACCTCGGCTTCAAGGCGATGAAGGTCGAGAACACCGCGCGCACGATCGTCGGCCCCAACAAGACCGGCACGATCGACGCTGACGAGGGCTTCCTGCCGCAGGCGGGCTTCGCCTGGACGCTCCCCGGCGGCGGCGAGCTCTTCGGCAACTATGCGCAGAACGCGCGCGCCTTCGTCAGCGCCAACACAGCCGGGCCCTTCAGCACGACTGCGGCGGGTTTTGCTGCCACCAAGGACACCCTGCGGCCTGAGACCTCGGAGACCTTCGAGCTCGGCTGGCGGTTCCGCGGCGAGACGGTCGAGGGCGTGCTGACGGCCTACACCGTCAGCTTCGACGATCGGCTGCTGGCGATCCAGCAGGGCCCGGGCATCGTCGGCAACCCCGCGGTGCTGGCGAATGTGGGCTCGGTGACGAGCCGGGGCGTCGAGGCCGCGCTCGCCTGGCGTCCGACACGGCAGCTGACCTGGTTCAACTCCTTCGCCTGGAACGACTCGCAGTACGACGACAACTTCCTCAATAACGGTGTCGTGGTGCCGGTGGGCGGCAAGCAGGTCACGGATGCCCCCGAACTGTTGGTCAAGACTGAACTGGCCTGGGATACGGGCAGCTTCTTCGCCCGCGTCGATGGCAGCTACGTCGACGAGCGCTTCTACACCTACCTCAACCAGGGCTCAGCCAAGGCCTACACGCTGCTGAACGCGAGCGCCGGCTACCGCTTCACCGACGTGGCCGTCTTCGAGGAGCTCATGGTGCAGGCCGCCGTCACCAACCTCGCCGACAAGAACTACATCTCGACGATCGGTTCGAACGGCTTCGTCAACGCTGACCCGGGCGGCACGGCGCAGACTTTGCTGCGCGGCGCACCGCGCCAGCTGTTCGTGACGCTCAAGGCCCGCTTCTGATGATCGGGCGCCGCGAACTGCTCCTGGGCGCCAGCGCCGCGGGGTCACTCGCGGCGCTCGGCCCCAGTCTCCCGGCGCGGGCTGCGGAGGCTACCGCCACGCCGTCACCGCCTGCTGGCAGCGGTCCGCGCCGCCCCGCGCCGGGCAGACCGCCCTCCCGGATCGCCTTCGGCTCCTGCGCCAAGCAGGACCAGCCGCAGCCGATCTGGGACGCGGTGCTCGACACGGACCCCGAACTGTTCGTCTTTCTCGGTGACAACGTCTACGGCGATACCCGCGACATGGCGGTACTGCGTGCGAAGTACGCGCAGCTCGGTGCCCAGCCCGGGTTCCGCAGGCTCTGCGAGCGGACGCCGGTGCTGGCAACCTGGGATGACCACGACTACGGCGAGAACGACGCCGGTGCCGACTATCCGATGAAGGAAGACTCGCGGCGGATCTTCTGCGACTTCTGGGCCGAGCCGGCCGGGTCGCCGAGGCGCAGCCGCGACGGGATCTACGATGCTCTGCTGTTCGAGGGGCAAGGCCGCCGGCTGCAGATTCTGCTGCCCGACCTGCGCTTCAACCGGACGCCGATCCGCAGCCTCGACCTCGGCGGCAAGGCGTACGACGACTGGTCCAAGGAGCTCGAGCGCGCAGGTCGCAGCGTGCCGGGCCCCTATGAGCGCAATCCCTTGCCAGCCGCGACGATGCTCGGCGAACCGCAGTGGCGCTGGCTCGAGGAGCAGCTCGCCCAGCCTGCCGACCTGCGTATCCTGGCCTCGAGCCTGCAGGTCGTGGCGGATTTCCCGGGCTGGGAGGCGTGGATCAATTACGCCGACGATCACCAGCGGCTGCTCGAGGCGATCCGCCGGCACCGCGCGAACGGTCTGTTCTGCATCAGCGGCGACACGCACTACGCGGAGCTCTCCGTGCTGCGACGCAACGCCCCCTATCCGCTGTGGGACCTGACCTCGAGCGGGCTGACTGAGGTGTGGCCGGTGACGCCACCGAACGACCTGCGCGTGGGCAGCGTGCTGCGCGAGCAGAACTTCGGCTTCATCGACATCGACTGGGCGGCCGAGGGCGGCCCGCGCGTGACGCTGCAGGCGCGCGACGCCCGGGGGGGCGTGCGGATCGAGCAGCGGATCTCGACCGCGGAGCTGCGCGTGGGCGGTTGAGGGCGCCCGTCGCCTGCAGCTGCTGGAGGCGATGCTTGCGGCTACAGGCCGCAGTCTGTCAGTCGGGCCGTGCTGCGGTGCTTGACCACTGCGTCAATCGATACCGCGGACAGTGCTCCGGGAAGGCCTTGGCATGGTTCCCCGCCAGGATTAATGCCAGCATCACGACTGAAGACTGGCGGCGGCACGGCAACGAGGTTCGAGCATCCTCGAGCCTTGGCAGCAAAACCCGTGAGCCATGTTCCAAACCTCTGCTGGTCCAGGAACCACGGCAGGTCCGCCCCGAGTGGAACCGGCTCGCCGAGCTCGGCTTCGACGCGCAGGGGTTCGGGTTCGCGGTAGCCGCGCTGAGCGACGGTGCGTTCGTCGACGCGCTGCGTCGGCTGCCGCTGCACGCGCCCGGCGGCGCGGTGGTGCTGTCGGGGCTGCTGTTCTCGACGGTGGTCACGCTGACGTTCCTTCCGGCGCTGCTGGTTGAGGTTCTGGAGTGGCGACGGCGGCGCGCAGCACGTCCGTCTGCGGGAAGTCCGAGCCCTTGAACAGCAGTGGCTCAGTGGTTGTTCGAGACAGCGCGTAAGCGAAGCAGTCGCCGTAGTTGAGTCCGGCCGGGTGCCGGCCCTTGCCGTAGTGGCGGTG
>CAJACZ010000308.1 GCA_903938365.1 uncultured Pseudomonadota bacterium
CCGCCGCCGCCGCCGCGGCGGCCGGGCCGGAGACGGCCATCACGCCGAGCAGCGCGGCGGCCAGGATCATGGGATGTTGCGGGCGCATGTCGTACTCCGTCGGGTGCGGTGGCGGGCTCAGGCCTCGATCAGCATCCAGTGGTAGCCGTCCGGGGCGTCGAAAGTGAAGCCGCGACGGCCGAATTCGTCCGCGTGGATATCGGTGACGGCGCGTGCGCCCGCGGCGGCGACGCGGCGCTGCAGGGCGTCGAGCCCGCGGGTGCGCCAGCAGTACAGGCTGTAGCCGAGGCAGCCGGCGCGTGACTGGTGCAGGCGGTGCTCGATCTTCGCGTCGGCGGCGAAGCGCACGCACTTGAGCTTGCCCGAGCGGCGCTCTGCCAGCGCGTGCCCGGAGCGCGGGTCGTCGAAGTCGACCATGTGGAAGCCTTCGCCCGGCTGCAGGCCAAAGATGCTGCGGGAGCCTGTGGCGTTCTCGTAGGGGACGCGTTCATCCAGCATGCGCTTGAGGCCGAGCACCTGGTCGTAGAAGTCGAAGACCTGCGGATCGTCGTTCGCGATCATCAGGCCGAAGTGCGTGTGCTGGCTGGTGCGCAGCAGGCTCTGCGGGTCGACCTGGCCATACAGGGGGCTCTCGTAGCCGAAGCGCTCGAAGAACACCTGCCGGTAGTGCGGCTGCAGCAGGACCATCTCGCGCACCCCGACGATCGGGTCGCGGAAGGGCCGCGCGGCGCTCGCGCCGCTGACTTCGCCGATCACCGCCAGCACCGGTTCGATGAGCGTGAGCGCGGCGCCTGCCTCGCGTGCGCGCTGCGCATGGTTGACGATGTTGTGCGTGCTCGAAGTGACGCGCACGCCCCAGCGCGACCCTGCGCAGCGCAGGTCGGGGCCGATGCCGAGCCCCTCGTTGAGCGGGCGCTCCCACTGCATCAGGCGGACCAGGCCGTGATCGGCCTGCTGGTGCAGCAGGCGGACCGAGCGCAGCGCGGAGTCGACGCCGTACAGCGCCTTCGCGGCCGCCGCATCCAGGTCACCGACGGCACCGACGCGGCAGCCGTGGGCCTCGAAAAAAGCGATGCCCTCGACGAGGTCCGGAACCCCGACGCAGACTTCGTGCAGGCCGCCGATGCAGCTGGGCGCTTCGATGCTCATCGGCCGATTGTGCCATGAATCCCGCGCGCCGCTGCCCGGCGATGGGTGCACGTCCCTCAGAAGCTCCGGCGGGTTTCGATGAGCAGTTGTACCTTGTCGATCGACGGGTCGCCGTTCAGCGGGAAGGCGAGGTCGATGTGCAGCACGTTGCCGAGCGCCGAGCGGTTGTTGCCCAGCCGCAGGCCGATGCCGACGTCGCTGAGCACCTTCCGGGTGTTCGTTCCCCAGGGGTTGTCGCCCCACGCACCACCGACGTCGATGAAGGCCGCGCCGCCGACGTTGAAGAGCCTGAACGGGAACCAGTTGGAAAACGCCCGCTGTTCGAGCGTGAGCAGCCAGCGGCCTTCGCCCGCCTGGTAACGCAGGGGGTAGCCGCGCAGCCCCGAGTCGCCGCCGATCATGATCTGGCGGTCGGCATCGAGATTGTGGCCGGCCTCGAAGGAGAACTCCGCGAACGCGAGCCGGCGTTCCGACTGTCGCCGGTAGTAGCGCGCCGAGCCACCGACGATGGCGTCGACGAAGTCTCCGTCCTCGTGCCGGCCGGCGAGGGACGCCGTCAGCAGCACAGTCTCTCGTGGGCCGATCTCGATGCCGCGGCCGAGGTCCGCGCTGAACAGCAGCGAGCGGCGGTCTGCCCCGAACGCCGGATCCGCGAACCCGAGTCTGCCGCGGGCGCGCCAGCCGTACTGGAAGTCCTCGGTGCGTTCGATCTGGTCACGATTGCGGGCCTCGCGGAAGTCGTCCTCGAGCCACTCGGCGGAGATCCACGGGTACACCAGTTTGCGGTCCGGCGGGATCGGCGTCGGCAGCGCCGTGCCGGGCACTGCCGAGAACCGCCGCTCGTCCAGCACAGCGCCGTAGCGCCAGCGCAGCACGTGGCCTTCAGTCAGGCCCTCGGACCAGCCGCCGTAGATTCCGGCGAGGCGTGCGCGGGTGCGGTACTCGCCGACCTTCTCGCCCAGGTCGTAGCGAGAGTCGAATCGGTCGTCGCCGGAGAACGAGGCGCCCGTCGCCCAGCGCGCGTCGAGCGCGTGGAAGTCATGGTCCACCGCGAGGAGTTTCGCCACGCCGTCGCTGTTGTCGGAGTACTGGGCGTCCAGCGACCACCAGCTCCGCCCGAGCTGGCGGTCACGGTAGATGAATGTCGTGGAGGTGCGGTCGAGCCCTGAGCGGCGCCCGACGCTGAGCCGGCTGCCGCGGCCGAGCAGGTTGAGTTCCTCGATCTCGAAGCCCGAGCTGTTCTCGCCGCCCTTGCGGCCGAAGGAGAGTCCGGGATTGAGCGTCCAGACGTCCTTCGTGGTGACCTCCAGGTCCACCACGCCGTCGTGGTAGGCCACGGGCGTGATCCATGCATCGTTGAGGTAGCGAGTGTCGCGCAGGATGCGCTCCGTCTCGTGCAGCCTTCGCGCGTCGAAGGCATCGCCGCTGCCGAACAGCAGTTGCGTCTCGATGGTCGACGGGCGCGTGCCGATGTGCAGGCGGTTAGCCAGCCGGAACAGCGCGGTGTTCTCCTCGGGCCGCGAGGTATCAAAGATGTCGCGGGGGGTGATGCGGATCGCTCCGATACGCGCCCCGGCCGCCTCCAGGGCGGCGTCCGCCGGGACGCCGTCAGGGCGTGCCGGTGCGTCGCGCGTGGTTCGTGCCGAGACCCCCGGCAGCAGCGTTCCGTTCGTGTCGGCGGCTGCAACGGGCGGTATGGCCACCACCCAGCCCGACAGGAGCCCGGCCAGCACTGCCAGAGGCCCGTTGAGTCCCTTCATCCGCGTTTTGTCCGTTGCACTTCATGTACGACGGTACAAAGCTGCCGGATCAATCGCCCCGGGGCAGCCTGGGGGCGAATATCAGCTGCGCGTGCTGGCTCCCGTCGCCGTCGCCGGCACCGTGAGTGCCGCCCTGAAATGCGGCAGCCCCCAGAGGAACAGCACGCTGGACACCAGTGTCGCGCCGCCGGCGACGATCGCGCAGCTCTTGCCGACCGCGAGGTCGTCCTGGAACCCGTACTGGGTGATCGCGGCGGTCAGGAAGGGGGCGAGGCCGATGCCGATCAGGTTGACGAACAGCAGGTAGATGGCCGAGGCCTGCGCGCGCATGGCGGGGGGCGTGAGCACGACGATGCCGGTGGCGCCAGCGCCGAAGGCGAAGGCGGTGAAGAAGCCGATGGGCAGCAGGAACAGCGTCGAGAGCGACAGGTCGCCGAGCAGCGTGCAGACCGAGGCGAAGGGGATCAGGCCCACCGCCGCCGTAAGCCCGACGCGCATTGCGGCATCGACCTTGCCGGCCTGGCGCCAGCGGTCGGTGAGCCAGCCACCGATCAGGACGCCCGCGGTGCCGAACACCGCGATCACGATGCCGACCCTGAACCCTGCTTCGGCCAGCGGCACCTCGAGCTGGCGCACGAAGTACTGCACGCCGTAGATCTGGAACACGTTCATCACCATGCCCAGCACCGAGAAACCGAGGATCAGCGCCGTGTAGGGCTTCCAGCGTGCGGCGAGGTAACGCACCGTGTCGGCAATCGAGGCCTTCTGCGGACCATCGGCACGGTGGCGCCGGACGGGTTCGGGCAGGGTGACGATCCAGAGAGCCAGCAGGAGCCCCGGGATGCCCACGATCAGGAAGCTCAGCTGCCAGGCGCGGATCGTGCCGATCAGCGGCAGGGTGTATTCGGGGGAGCTCGACACGAACTGGACAACGAAACCGCCGATGATCAGCGCGAGGCCCACGCCCAGGGGCAGTCCGATCACGAACACCGACAACGCGCGCCCCAGCTTCTTCTCGGGGAAGCTGTCGCCGGCCATGGAGTAGGTCGCGGGTGACAGCACCGCTTCGCCCACCGCGACGCCCACCCGGGCCAGCGCCAGTTCCGTGAAACCGCGGGCCAGGCCGCAGAGGGCCGTCATGCCGCTCCACAGCGCGACGCCGGCGACGATGATGTTGCGCCGGTTGTAGCGGTCGATGGCCCAGGCGATGGGCACGCCGAGGCCCGTGTAGAAAATCGCGAACACGAGGCCGTAGAGCAGGCTCATCTGGGTTTCGCTGATGCCGAGGTCAGCGCGGATCGGGCCGACCAGCAGCCCGAGGATCACCCGGTCGATGAACGACAGGATGTACGCGAGCATCAGGACGATGACCATGTACCAGGCCACTGCGGGACGCGGCCAGTTGTCGTCGGCTTGCATTCTGGGTCGGAGTCTCTGGGTCGAGCTTATCTGATGGCGGGTGCGCGGCGTTCCGGTTCGGCGACCAGGCGGAAGCCGAGCAGGAAGCTACGGTAGTCGATCGGGTCCCTCGATTGCGCGGCGGCGCGCGTCCAGTTCGGGCCGCTGACCCAGGAGCCGCCGCGGGGCGTGCGCAGCGCGCAGTCGCCGCCCTCGCTCGCGAGCCAGGGCGAGCCGTCCGTAGGCGCCCCGTCGAAACGGGCATGCCAGCAGTCCGAGGTCCATTCGAACACGTTGCCTACGGTGTCGTGCAGGCCGAAGGCATTGGGTTTGAAGGATCCCGCCGGTGCGGTGTGCAGGTAGTCGTCGGCGCAGTTGTGCACCTGCTGCTTCGGGTAGTGCGGCTTGAGGCCGTTGTCACCGACGTTGGCGTATTCGCAGGCCGCCGTCGAGTCGGTGCCCCAGAACCAGGGGGCATCGCTGCCGGCGCGGTTGAAGTATTCGAATTCGGTCGAGGACGGCAGCCGGTAGCGGCGGCCGGTGCGGGCGGTCATCCAGTCTGCGTAGGCCTCGGCATCGCGCAGGCTGACGCAGACCACCGGATGCCCGGGGCGTTGCGGGAAGCCGGGGTTGCGCCAGTCGTGCTCGAGCACGTATCCGTAGTGGCCGTCGTAGTACTGGCAGCCCTCGCCGCTGCGATGGCCGGTCGCGGCGACGAACTCCTGCCACTGCGCGCGCGTGGTCTCGTGGCGGGCCACACGGAGCGTGTAGGCGATGCGCACCTCGCGCTTCGGGCCCTCGCCAGGCGAGCGGTCGACGGTGTCGGGGTGTGAGCCCAGGGTGGCGACGCCGCCCGGGATCAGCACCATCTGCGGGCAGCCGTCGCAGTCGATGACGACGTCCGCGGGCGCCGCGGCAGCAAGCGTGACCGATGACAGCAGCAGAGCGAGGCGCAGGACGATCGCCATGTTGAGCGCTCGGGGGGCAAGGCTCCGTGCCGCGGATGCAGGCCGGATGCGATCGATCATACCGTTCCGGTCAGTCGGTCGCGAGCAGTTCGACCTCATGCCCGTCCGGGTCTTCGACGAGCGCGATCAGCCGCCCGCCGGGGCGCATGGGTCCGGGCGGCCTGCGGACAGGGACGCCCTGCGCGGCAAGCTGCGCCACGCAGTCCTGGAGCCGGCGCACGCCGATGCCGACGTGGCCGCCGTGCGCCTCGCGCGCGGCCTGCGCGCCGTGATCCGCCGGCTCGTGCCACAGCTCGATCTGCATGGCGCCCGGCGGCGCGTCGGGGTAGCCGAGGAACACCAGCGTGAGGCCCTGTTCCGGCACGGCGATCCGTCGCAGTTCGCGCAGTCCCAGCAGGCCGCAATAGAAGCCGAGGGCGCGCTCGAGATCGCCGACGCGGATCATCGCGTGCAGCAGCTGCGGGGCGTGTGCCCCGATTCCAGGCTCATTCATGGTTCAGCACTTTCCCGGGGTTCATGATGCCGTTGGGGTCGAGGCTGCGCTTGATGGCGTGCATCAGCGCCAGCTCCACCGGCGGTGCATAGCGCGCCAGTTCCCCGACCTTCAGTCTGCCGATGCCGTGCTCGGCGCTGAAGCTGCCGTCGAAGCCGCGCACCAGGTCGTGGATGGCGCGCCTGATCTCCGCCTCGCGCGCGGCCAGCCGTGGCGCCGCGCTGTCCGCGGCCTGGTTGATGTTGAAATGCAGGTTGCCGTCGCCGACATGGCCGTAGGCGACCAGCCGTCCCTCGGGCACGTGCTGCGCCACCCAGGCCGAGGCCTGCATCAGGAACTCCGGCAGGCTGGCCACCGGCACCGACACATCGTGCTTGAGGCTGGCGCCGTCCCTGCGCTGGGCTTCCGGGATCGACTCCCGGATGCGCCAGAAGGCCTGGCGGTCGCTCTCGCTGCGCGCCAGCGCGGCATCGGTGACGAGCCCGTCCTCGAGCGCCGTCGCGAGCGCCTGCTCCAGCAGCGCGTCCAGGGGCTCGCCCGGCCGCGACGAGGTGACCTCGCAGAGCAGGTACCAGGGCGAGCCGGTGGCGAGCGGGGCGCGCGTGCCGTGGATGTGCTGCAGCACGAGTTCGAGCGCGAGCCGCGGCATGAGCTCGAAGGAACTGAGCTGATCGCCGGTCGCGGACCGCAGGCGCGCGAGCAGTCCCACCGCGGAGTGCGGGTCCGGCACGGCGATGAACGCGGTGGCCGTCGACTCGGGCTGCGGGTAGAGCTTGAGGCTCGCTGCGGTGATCACGCCGAGCGTGCCCTCGGCGCCGATGAACAGCGACCGCAGGTCGTAGCCCGTGTTGTCCTTGCGCAGCGAGGACAGGCTGGAGAGCAGCCTGCCGTCGGGCAGCACGACTTCGAGGCCGAGCACGAGGTCGCGGGCCATGCCGTAGCGCAGCACCTGGGTGCCGCCCGCGTTGGTCGAGAGGTTGCCGCCGATCTGGCAGCTGCCCTCGGAGCCCAGGCTGAGCGGGAAGAAGCGGTCGACCGCCGCGGCGCTGCGCTGCACCTGGGCGAGCAGGCAGCCCGCCTCGGCGACCAGCGAATAGTTCAGCGGGTCGACGCTGCGGATCGCAGCGAGACGACGCAGCGAGAGCAGCAGCTGACTGCCCGTCTCGTCCGGCGTCGCGCCGCCGCAGTATCCGGTGTTGCCGCCCTGCGGCACCACGCCGATGCGCATCGTGTTGCAGAACGCCAGGATGCGCGAGACCTGCTCGACGCTGCGCGGGGTCGCGAGCGCCAGGGCTTTGCCTCGGTAGAGCCCGCGATGATCGGTGAGCAGGGGTTCGAGCTCGGCCGGATCCGTCGAGATCACGCCCGGCCCGACGAGCGTGGCCAGCGTGGCCAGCGGGCCGGCCGGTGCGGGCATCATACGGTGGCGATCGAAGCGCGCTTGCAGCCCGGTTTGGTCAGCAGCAGCTGCACGTCGCCCAGCTGGCGCTCGGCGAAGCCGCCCTCGCAGTAGCAGAGGTAGTACTCCCAGAGCCTCACGAAGCTGTCGGGGTAGCCGAGCCGCCGCACCTGCCCGAGGTTGTCGAAGAAGCGCTCGCGCCACAGGCGCAGGGTCCGCGCGTAATGCGGGCCGATGTCCTCGAGGTGGAAGACCTTGAGGTCGGTCGCGCGCGCGAGCGAGTCCGAGATGACGGCGACGCTGGGAATGAAGCTGCCCGGGAAAATGAAGCGCTGGATGAAGTCCACTGACTTGCGGGCCTGGTCGTAGAACTGGTCCTGGATCGTGATGGCCTGCAGCAGCATGGCGCCGTGGTCCTCGAGCAGGCTCGAGCACTTGGCGAGGTAGGTATCGAGGTAGTTCGCGCCGACGGCCTCGATCATCTCGATCGACATGGCCTTGTCGTAGCGCCCGGAAAGATCCCGGTAGTCCTCGAGCAGCAGCGTGATGCGGTCCTGGAGGCCGGCGCGCGCGATCTTCTCTTTTGCGTAATCGTGCTGCTCGCGCGAGATTGTGGTGGTCGTGACGTGGACGCCGTAATGCGCGGCGGCGTGCAGGGCGAGCCCGCCCCAGCCGGTGCCGATCTCGACCACGCGCTCGCCCGGGCGCAGCGCGAGCTTGCGGCACACGGCATCGAATTTCGCCACCGACGCCTGTTCCAGCGTCGAGTCCTCGCGCTCGAAGATGCCGCAGGAGTAGGCCATGGTGGGGTCGAGCATCAGCGAGTAAAGCTCGTTGCCCAGGTCGTAGTGCGCCGCGATGTTGCGCGCGCTGCCCTGGCGGCTGTTGCGGTTCAGGATGTGGAACAGGCGCAGGAACGGCCGGCTCACCAGCGACCAGCGGCTGTCCATGCCGTTCATGAGATCGCGGTTGACCACGAAGAGACGGATCAGGCCGGTCAGGTCGTCGCAGCGCCACAGGCCGCGGATATAGGCCTCGCCGGCGCCTACCGTGCCGCCGAAGGCGGTGTCGGCGTAGAGCTGCGGGTGGTCGACCGACAGGCGCACGCTCAGGTCGAGCCGCGGCGTGCGGCGCCCGAAGCGGTGCTCGGTGCCATCGGGCTCGGTGACGATCAGTTCGCCATCCTGCAGGCCGGCGAGCTGGCCGAGCAGGAGGCGCCGCCCCAGGCGGGCGAGCGCCGAGGGATCCCGCTTGTCGGAGAGATTCTCGTCGAGCGGGATGATCGAAGGCTTCTCGGTCTCGCTTCTTGTGTTCATGTGGCGAGTTTCTTGGGGTGGGTGAAGAACGGGACACGCTTGAGCAGCAGCTTCAGCGCCTGCCAGTAGATCAGTGCCGTCACCTTGACGGTGACCAGCGGAAAGAAGGCGAGGGCGCGCGCCAGTGACGCGCTGGAGATCGGCTCGCGGCGCAGCGTCAGGGTCGCGTCGAATTCGAGGCCGCCCGCACGCCAGTTTTCCATGTGCACGTTCAGGGCATCGGCCGGATCCGCAAACCGCCAGTCATAGGCGATGTCCATGGGCATGAACGGTGACACGTGGAACTTCTTGTCGAAGCGCCAGCGGTGCACCTGCGCGCCGACGGGCTCGGAGTCCTTGAGCTGCAGCACGTAGGCATGCCGCTCGTCCCAGGGCGTGTTGGTGATCTCCGCCATGACCGTCTCGACGGACTGCCCGGCCGCGTCGTAGACGTAGTACAGGCTGACCGGGTTGAAGTTGTAGCCGAAGTAGCGCAGGTGCGCGAGCAGCCGGATCGGGCCCCGCGGCCGCACGCCCGTCTCGCGCTCGATGGTGTCGCGTACCGCCTCGTCCAGCGGCTGGCGCGGGTCGCCGTGGAAATCCTGCCGGCGGAACCAGCCGATGGCGGGTCGGCGCGCCGACCAGAGCCAGTACCGGTCGAAGAGCCCGGGCAGTTCCGCGAGGTCGATGAACGCGAGGAAGATACGGTAGCTGAACTCGTTGCTGCGCGGGCTGAAGCGCCGGTGGCGGATCCTGCCGGTATAGAGGCAGCTGTTCATCGGGCGCGCTGCGAGGGTTCCAGGATCGGGGCTTGCGCCGGGGGTGCGCCCGTGGCGGCGGCGAAGTCCTGGAGCGCCCAGAGCGCGCTGACCACGCCGTCCTCGTGGAACCCGTAACGCCAGTAGGCACCGCAGTAGAACGTCCGGTCCACGCCGCTGACTTCGTGCCGGCGCGCCTGAGCCGCGACCGCGCCGGGCGTGTAGACCGGATGGTGGTAGGTGTAGCGGCCCAGGATCTTCGCGGGGTCGATGTCCTGTTCGCGATTGAGCGTCACGAGGAAGTGGTCCGGGCCCGGGATCGACTGCAGCACGTTCATGTCGTAGGTCAGCGCGACCCGCGACTGGGGCCGCGCGAGCATGTGGTAGTTCCAGGCAGCGCGCGCCAGCGGCCGGTGCGGCAGCAGGGAGGTGTCCGTGTGCAGCGTGCAGTCGTTGGCCTGGTAAGGAAAGGCGGACAGCACCTCGCGCTCGGCGGCGCTCGGCGCCTCGAGGATCGCGAGCGCCTGGTCGCTGTGGCAGGCGAAGAACACATGCTCGAAGCGCTCGACCTCGCCACCGGCGGTGCGCAGGCTGATGCCCCCGGCATCGCGGGCCACGCGCGCGACCGGCGCGGACAGGCGGATGCGGTCCAGGAAGGGCGCCACGAGCTTGCGGGCGTACTCTCGGGAGCCGCCCGTCACGGTGCGCCACACCGGGCGATCGTTGACGTTCAGGAAGCCGTGCCGGTCGAAGAAGTCGACGAAGAAGCGCGCCGGGAACGAGAGGATCGCCTCCTCCGTGGCGGACCAGATCGCCCGGCCCATGGGCAGCACGTAGCGTTCGATGAAAGGCCGGGAATAGCCCTGCTGGCGCAGATAGTCGCTGAGGGTGATGCGGTCGTCGCCGCCACGCAGCAGCGCCCGCGCGCTGCCGTTGAACCGCAGGATGTCCGCGATCATGCGCAGGAAGGAGGGCCGCAGCAGGTTGCGCCGCTGGGCGAACAGGGAGTTCACCGAGGTGCCGTTGTATTCGAGCCCCGTGCGCTCGCAGCGCATCGAGAAGCTCATGTTCGACCACTGCCACCCGGCGCCGATTTCCCCGAGCAGCGCGATGAAGTTCGGGTAGGTCCAGTCGTTGAAGACGATGAACCCCGTGTCGATCGCGTAGTGGCGACCGTTCAGCTCGACGTCGACCGTTGCCGTGTGTCCGCCGTAGCGGTCGGCTGCTTCGAAGACCGTGATGTCGTGTCCGGCCTCGTGCAGCCTGCGCGCGACAGTCATGCCGGCGATCCCGGTCCCGACGATCGCGATGCGGCTCATGGTGCTGCGTGGGCCTGCTGCGGGTCAGCGCAGCGGGCGGATCCTGCGCGCGGAGTGGTCACGCGCGGAGATCGGTACCGGTTTGAGGTCCCAGATGATGCCCAGCCAGGAGAGCAGTTTGAGGATGTAAAAAGTGATGTCGATTTCCCACCAGTAGAACCCCTGGCGGGCTGCGCTGGGGTAGTGGTGGTGGTTGTTGTGCCAGCCTTCGCCGAGGGTGAGGAACGCAAGCAGCCAGTTGTTGCGGCTGGCGTCGCCCGTACGGTAGCGCTGGCGGCCGAAGACGTGCGAGAGCGAATTGATGGTGTAAGTGCCGTGATAGCAGGCCACGGTCGACACGAAGAAGCCCCAGACCAGCATCTGCCAGCCGCTGGTGCCGAGCTCGGGCGCCACCGATTCAAGCAGCACGCCGAGGCCGAACATGCCGACCGCGAGGGCGACCGGGACCAGGATGTCGAAGCGATCCAGCCAGCGCAGCTCCGGGAACTGCATGAGGTCGCGGACGCGTCGCAGGTCGGGCGTGAAGCCCTTGGTGGTCAGGAACCAGCCCATGTGCGAACGGATGAACCCGTGCTGCACGGGGGAGTGCGTGTCCTCTTCGCGGTCCGAGTGGGCGTGATGGTGGCGGTGGTGCGCGGCCCACCACAGCGGGCCGCGCTGCACGGCGGCAGCGCCGAGCACGCCGAAGATGAACTGGCCCACGCGCGAGGTCTTGAAGGAACGATGCGAGAAATAACGGTGGTAGAAGCCCGTGATGGCGAACATCCGTACGCAGTAGCCGATCACGGCCACCGTCACCGCGATCGGACTCCAGCCCACGGCGATCACGAACAGGCAGGCCGCATGCATGCCGATGAACGGCAGGATGCGCGCCCATTCGATCTTGTCCTGCGTGGCTGTCGCAGCAGGATCGGTCGCTTCCAGGGGGCCCGTGTCGAACCAGCGCAGTACGGCGCGCCCGAGGCGGCCGAGGGTGCTGGGGGTGGTGTCCATGGTCGAAGGCTTCATAAGTGACTGATTTAAGTGGCCTTAAGCCATGATCCTGAGGTGACGAGCTTACCTTGCCAAAGCTGCAGAACAATGTAAATCCGAACCCGTGAGGCCACCGCAGAGCGAAACGGAGGCCGCGCGCCGGTGCACAAGAAAACGCCGGGGGCTGCGGAGCCCCCGGCGGCAGGCGATGGCAGGACGATCAGGCCAGGCCGTTGGCGCGCCGCAGCGCGTCGATCCGCTCCTCGAGCGGCGGGTGGCTCGTGAACAGCTTCTTGAGTCCGCTGGGCGTACCGGAGTTGATGCCGAATGCCGCCATCTTCTCCGGCAGCGGAGCCGGTTCGTGCGCGCGCTTGAGCGCTTCGAGGGCGCCGATCATGTTGCGCGCACCGGCCAGCCGGGCGCCCGCGGCGTCGGCGCGGAACTCGCGCTGCCGCGAGAACCACATGACGATCGTGCTGGCGAGGATGCCGAAGACGATCTCGAGCACCATCACGGTGACGAAGTAGCCCATGCCGCGGCCTTCCTCGTTCTTGAATATCGCCTTGTCGATGAACCCGCCGACCACTCGCGCCAGGAAGATCACGAAGGTGTTCACGACGCCCTGGATGAGCGTGAGGGTGACCATGTCGCCGTTGGCGACATGACCGACCTCGTGGCCGAGGACGGCTTCGACTTCCTCGCGCTTCATGCGCTGGATCAGGCCCGTGCTGACCGCGACCAGCGCGGCGTTCTTGTTGGCGCCGGTGGCAAAGGCGTTCGGGTCCGGCGAGTCGAAGATGCCGACTTCCGGCATGCCGATGCCGGCCTGGTTGGCCTGGGCGCGCACGGTGTCCACAAGCCACTGCTCGACGGGGTTCTGCGGCTTGTCGATGATGCGGACGCCCATCATCCGCTTGGCGCTCCACTTCGACATCAGGAGCGAGATGATCGCGCCACCGAAGCCGAATACCGCCGCGAAGGCGAGCAGGCCGGTCATGCTGCCGCCCTGCGCCGACATGTACTGGTCGACGCCGAGGATGCGGGCAACCACCGACAGCACCAGCATTACGGCGAGGTTGGTGGCAAGAAACAGGACTATTCGCTTCATGGCAGGTCATTACTCCTTCGGTTGACGTGGGCCTTGTTCCCTAAGGCCCTGACTTTGGACCGATGCGCAGCCGCCGGGTTCAAACCCCGCACACGGTTGCGACCGGATTCCAGACGACAAATATAAGGGCAGCCGGAGCCGAATCAAGACCTTGGGCTGATTCGGCGCGCCGTGGGCCCCGAAAAGGGGGCGTTTCGGGAGGTTTACTGATGTTACATAATGCTGCCGCGGCCTGCAGCAGGCCCCGGGCGCCGCTCAGCCGGCGCTCGAGAGCTTCATGACTCCGAGGTAGCGGCTTTCGGCGCCGATATCGAAATCCAGCGCGAAGCGCCCCGGGGCACCCGTGGCCTCGATCCGGTAACCGCTGCTGCCCGGCGCCAGCCGGTCGATGCGGAATTCGCCGAAGGTGTCGGTGGTCGCGCGGCCGACCTCGCGGTCGCCCTGGCGCAGCACCACTTCGATTCCGGCCGCGCATTCCTCGACGCCGCCGATGTCCACCACCACCGAGCCACCGACGAAACAGTGGGTCATGAGGTGCATGTTCCGGTAATGGACGCGCGGACGGGTGCCGAGTTCCGGCTGCAGCACCTCGAGCTGTTCCTCCGCCGTGAGGCGTCGCATCTCGTCGTCTTCCACCTTGATCGTGCGGAACACGCCAGTCGGGCAGGCCTGCTCGCCGCGCGTTTTCGTCCATCCCTGGTCGAGCAGGTGGGCATCGAAGGTCCAGTGCTGGGGGATCTGCAGTTCCTCGTTCCAGCTGATCGCGCCGTAGGGGCAGGCCGCGACGATCTGCTTCTGGCCCTTCGACTTGACCGGGTCGATCAGCACGATGCCGTCGTCACGCTTCGTCACAGCCCCGTCGCGCGCGGCCTTCATGCACGGCGCGTCGTCGCAGTGGTTGCACATGACCGGCATGAAATGCGCATCGACGATCGGGTACGTGCCGCGCTCCTTGCGCTCGATGTCGAGCCAGTTGTGACCCTGGGCCGGCTGCGGCGCCGAGTAACCCGGGAAGTCGTTGGCGATGTATTCGTCCTTGACGGCCAGGAAGCACACGCGGCAGTTGTCGCAGCGCTCGACGTCGACGATCAGGTTCCACTTCTTGGTCATCAGGCTGTCTCCGCCGGCTTCCAGGTGTCGACCCCGGTCCATTTCTCGACCTGGATCAGCGAGGTGTTGGGACGGATGCCGTGCGACTTCTTCGTGATCGACTTGCTCGGGTTCAGCATGTTGATGCAGCCGCCCAGGTCGGTGGAGCGGCCCGGTTCGCCGGCGGGGCGGTACTCGGCCGATGCCGTCGGGGCGCTGACGACGCCCGGCCGCAGCCGATCCGTCAGCTGGGCGGCGCAGACCACGGAACCGCGCCGGTTCCAGAGCCGGATCAGGTCGTCGTCCGCGATGCCGCGCGCCACGGCGTCCGCGCGGTTGAGCCGTGCCACGAGGTAGTGGTGCCCGTCCTTCAGGATGCGGTGCTCGCGGATGTCGCGCAGGCTGCTGCCCTCGTCGTCACCCATGACGTGGAAGGGGTAGCGCGAATGCGGCGACAGCAGCTGCAGCGGGAAGTCGGCGAGTTCTACATCGCGCTTCGGATCCTCGTACACCGGCATGTACTGGTTGAGCGGCGGGCGGTCGGGATCGTCGATGCGCTTGAGCGTCTGCGCCACGAACTCGAACTTGCCCGACGGGGTCTGCAGTCCCTTCCCATAGCCGTTGACGTAGTCCGAGGGCAGCGGATAGGGCTCCGGGACGTCCTTCTTGCGGCCCTCGTAGAACCAGCGGGCGGCGGTCGGTGCGCGCGACGCTTCAGGATCCGCCGGCACGACGTAGTAGCCCTTCTTGAGGAACTCGCGCCAGCTCATGTGCTGGGCGAGGTCGGAGGAGTCGAACACGCGCTTGCACCAGTCGAGCTCGGTGGTGCCGCCCTCCGAGTAGACCGCGCCCAGATCGAGCTTCTCGGATATCGACAGGAAGATGTCGTAGTCGGACTTCGACTCGCCCCGCGGCTCGATGGCCTTGTGCTGCAGCGAGATCACGCGATGGTTGTTCATCGAATACATGTGGTGCACGTAGCCGGCGCCCACGTTGTACCACTCGCTGATGTCCCAGCGCTCGAAGACCGTGCAGGCCGGCAGGATGACGTCGGCGTAGGGCGTCTCGCCCTCCCACCACACCGACTGGTTGACGACGAACTTGAGGTTCTCGTGCTGGTACATCCGCACCCAGCGGTTCGAGTCCACCATCGTGCCGAAGGACGCGCTGCCGTACTTGTAGATCATCTCCACGGGTACGTGGCCCGGCGACGGATAGCCGAAGGGGAAGAACTGGCCCGTCACCGACGAGACGTCGGTGAGGTAGCCCATGGCCTTGCCGTTCATGATGGCCTCGGGGAGCCATATGCGCGGGATGCTCTGCCGCACCGAGCTCATGGTCACGATGTGCGGCATGCGCTGGTAGTTGTTGGCCGAGTTCGCGCTGAACGCCAGATCGCCCGAGAAGCTGCCCTCGGCATAGCCGGGGAAGTAGAAGTTGAAATCGAGCGGGGCGCCGAACTGCAGGTTGCCGAAATTGACGCCGGGCCGCCCGTAGCCCTGCATTGCGCCGAGGATCGTCATCATGCGCGCCCACTGCACGCCCATCGGGCCGCGGTTCGCGCCGCCGAGGCCCACGCCCCAGCCGCCGGCGCCGAGGTAGGTGCGCTTGGTGCCCCACTCGCGCCCGAGCGCGCGCACGTCGCGCGCCGGCACCCCGGTTTCCTGCTCCTGCCACTCCGGGGTCTTCGCGATGCCGTCGGATTCGCCGAGGATATAGGCCTTCCACTCGGCGAAACCGGTGGTGCGCTCCTCGACGAAAGCCTTGTCGTAGAGGCCCTCGGTGATCCACACGTGGCAGAGCGCCTGCGCCAGCGCGGGGTCGGTGCCTGGTTTCGGCGAGATCCACTTGCCGCCCAGGTGGGCTGCCGTGTGGTTCATGTAGGGATCGATGTGCACCATCTTGATGCCGAGCTGCTTGGCCCAGGCGCGGCGCTCGGTGCCGTCGAAGCCGTAGGTGGCGTCCGGGTCGCTGGACCAGAACACCATCATCTCGGCTTCCTTCAGGCAGTCCTCGACGGTGCCGTAGAACTCGGGGCAGCCGAGGCGCAGGCTGTTTCCCCAGTGGTGCATCGCGCCCCAGTACCAGCCTTCCCAGCTGTCCGGGTTGTGCACCAGCTTGGTCACGCCGATGAGGTTCCAGAAGCGGTTGAAGGCGCTCAGGTAATGGCCCAGGTTGCCCCACTGGTGGTGCGAGCCGTTGGCCACCGCGATGGCGCCCGGCCCCACGGCCTTGGCGCGCTTGATCTCCTTGGTGACGATGTCCGTCGCTTCATCCCAGCTGATGCGGACGAACTTCGACTTGCCGCGGTTCTGGATGTTGCGCTCGCCGTCCGGGTCGAAGTCCACCCGCTTCATCGGGTAGAGGATCCGGTTCTTCGAATACACCATGGACTTCAGGCACATGGCGTGCGAGGCCACGGTCGTGCGGCGCGACGGCGTGAAAGTCTGGCCGCGTGCCGTGATCGACCAGGGTGGCGAATCGTCGGCATCGAAATCGATCGGCGTGATGCGCAGGATCTTGCCGTCCTTGACGTAGACGAAGATCGGACCGCTGTTGGTGCCGTTGGTGTAGCGCGTGACGCCGCCGCCCATGTCGGTGCCGGACTTCCAGGTCACCGATTCGAGGCGGGAGAGCGTCTGCATGAACCACACGGCGAGGTCATCGGGGCCGTCGACGCCGACCTTGAAGTTTTTCGCGGCGTCGACGCGCTCGAGCATGTCGAAGGGGGGAGTGAGGAAGCGCTCGGCGATCGCCTTGTTCTTGAAGTGGAGGGTGAGGTCCGGCTTCGCGTGGATGCCCTTGCCGGTGCGCACCTTGCCGTTCTCGAGCTGCACCCAGCGGCCCTCGGGCTTGTCCCGCAGGCGCAGCTGCGCCACCAGATTCTTCTCTGCGAGGCGCTGGGCATAGTCGGGGTAGACCCGCGCGGCGGCCCGCATGGCCTGCGGAATGCCCCACAGCAGGACAGATAGGTTCATCTCGACTCTCCTGGAACGAACGCCAGTTGCGCTCGAAACGAAATTGAGGCTAACACAGGGCTTCGGGAGCCTCCCCGAGGCAATCCGGATGCAGCCCGCAGCGCGGTTGATGCCGGAGGATCAAGGCGGCGCGCCGTCGCGCCCGGGTCAGCCGATGGCCACGCCCAGGAGCCTGCCGACGAGCCAGGAGACGAGGCCTGCGCCGCCCCCGATCAGGACCATGCGCAGGGCTCCCGTCCAGGCGCCACGGCCGGTGAACAGGCTGATGGCCATGCCGATGCCGGCCAGCGACAGGACTGTCAGGCCGATGGTGGTGAGCAGCGCGGGATCGCCCGTCGCGCCCGCCAGGAAAGGCACCAGGGGGATCACGGCGCCCACCGAGAACGCGATGAAGGAGGAGAGGGCGGCGCCCCAGGGGGAACCCAGGTCTTCGGGGTTGAGCCCGAGTTCCTCGCGGGCCAGCACGTCGAGCGCCTGCTCGGGGTTCGCCAGCAGCGCGCGGGCCATCGCCCGCGCTTCGTCCATACCGAGGCCGCGGGCGTTGTAGATCAGCGCCAGTTCCTCGGCTTCTTCCTCGGGGTACTCCTCGAGTTCTTCCTTCTCGAGGGCGATCTGGTATTCGTACATTTCGCGCTGCGAGCGCACCGACACGAACTCGCCGGCCGCCATCGACAGCGCGCCGGCCAGCAGGCCTGCGACCCCGGTCATGAGCACCGCGCCGGAGCCGACGCCCGCGCCCGCGACGCCCAGCACCAGCGCAGCATTGGACACCAGGCCGTCGTTGATGCCGAACACCGTCGCGCGGAGGTTGCCGCCCGAGACGCCGCCGCGGTGCCGTTCACCGACCTGCGCGACCGAGGTGGGCATCACATGCCCGGGGGCGGCCGCCGCGGTGTAGACCGACAGGCCGCGCAGTTTCATGGCGGCCAGGGCGTGCCGCAGCGCCCGGGGGCCGGTGCGCTTCAGGAGTCCTGCGACGATGCGTGCGCGGGTGGACGGGTGGAAATCGAAGACCCGACCCCCCTGACCCGCCTGCCACTTGTCGGCCTGCTCTTCGGCGGCGACCGCGAGCTTCTCGAACAGTCGGGCCTTGTGCGGATCAGGCTCGCAGGCTGCCACCTTGCGGTACAGCCACGCGGATTCCTTCTCGTGATACCAGCTGTCGAGTCCCGCACTCACGAAGGCAGGTTACCGGTTGTCGCCGTCTTCGGCTTCGTCCCAGTCTTCGTCTTCGTCCTCGTCTTCGTCCTCGTCCCAGTCCTCGTCGTCCTCATCCTCGTCTTCGTCTTCATCCTCGTCGTCTTCCGACCAGCCCTCGGGCTCGGTGGTCAGGTCGAGGTCCATTTCATGCCAGGCGTCGATATCGAGTTCCTCGATCTCACCATCGAGGTATTCGATTTCAACCATTTCGGCATCTTCATCGACGGTGAGGACCCGGAAGGTCTCTTCTTCCTCGACGTTTTCGTACCATTGACCGGGTACGGGCGGATTGTCTCTGCTCACGATCTGCACCTCAGCACGACGGGGGGCGCCGGCGCGTGAATCTTAATGGTCACCATGCGGCTCAGGCAAACGGCGCGAGGCACAATCGGCGCTCGCCGGCGGCGGCGGCGGTGAACTATAGTGCGATCCGAAGCCGGATTCCTCGAATGCCCCCCCGAAGCGCCTCCACTCCGTCCCCCAATCCCCTGGCACGCGCACGCCGCGTGGTCATCAAGGTGGGTTCAGCCCTGCTGGTGGATGGCGCCACCGGACGCCTCAACCGCAGCTGGCTCGAGACCCTGATCGAGGACATCGTCCGCCTGCGTCGGGCGGGCAAGCAAGTGGTGCTCGTGTCTTCCGGCGCCATCGCGCTCGGCCGTCGCCACCTGGGCCTGCCCAAGGGTCCGCTGCGCCTCGAGGAGAGCCAGGCCGCCGCCGCCGTCGGCCAGATCCGGCTCGCCCACGCCTATAAGGAACTGCTGGAGGACCGCGAGATCCCGGTCGCGCAGGTGCTGCTGACGCTCGAGGACAGCGAGCAGCGTCGCCGCTACCTCAACGCCCGCGCCACGCTCAGCGAGCTGCTGGCCCGCGGCGCCGTGCCCGTGATCAACGAGAACGACACCGTCGCCACCGCCGAGATCCGCTACGGCGACAACGATCGTCTCGCCGCGCGGGTCGCGCAGATGATCAGCGCCGACTGCCTGCTGCTGCTCTCCGACATCGACGGGCTGTATACGGCCGACCCGAACCGCGACCCGGCGGCGGCATTCATCCCGGTGGTGCGTGCGATCACCCCCGAGATCGAGGCCATGGCCGGGGGTTCGGCTTCGGAGGTCGGCCGCGGCGGGATGACCACCAAGGTGATGGCGGCCCGCATCGCGGTGGCCGCGGGCGTGCACATGTGCATCTCCGCCGGTGCGCACCGGCACCCGGTGCGCCGCATCGAGCAGGGCGCCCTGTGCACCTGGTTCGTGCCCAGCGAGACGCCGGTGGCAGCCCGCAAGCAGTGGATCGCCGGGACGCTGCGCCCCGCGGGGTCGCTGGTCATCGACGACGGCGCACGCCGCGCGCTCAAGCAGGGCCGGAGCCTGCTGCCCGCGGGCGTCACGGGGCTTTCGGGCCGCTTCGACCGCGGCGACACGGTGAGCCTGGTGGCCGCCGACGGGCGCGAGATCGGTCGCGGCATCGCGGCCTACTCCGACCAGGATGCCGCGCGGATCATCGGCCGGCGCACGGCCGACATCGAGGGCATCCTCGGCTTCCGCGGGCGCGACGAAATCGTGCATCGCGACGACATGGTGCTGCAGTGACCCGCGCCGAATCCATCGGCGAACTCATGACCCGGCTCGGCCAGGCGGCCGTGGCCACGCAGCCCCTGCTGGCGCGCGCGACGCCCGCCCAGAAAGAATCCGCCCTGCGCCATGCGGCGGCCGCGCTGCGCCGCTCGGCGGTCGCGATCGGCGCGGCCAACGACCTGGACATGGAGGCCGCGCGCCAGAAGGGCCTGTCCGGCGCCATGCTCGACCGGCTGCGCCTCGATGCGGACCGCATCGAGGGGATGGCACGCGGAGTCGAGGACATTGCCGCGCTGGCCGATCCCATCGGCACGGTGTCGGCCGAGTGGCAGCGGCCGAACGGCCTGGTGATCCAGCGCGTGCGCGTGCCGCTCGGAGTCATCGGCATCATTTACGAGAGCCGGCCCAACGTGACCGCCGACGCCGGCGCGCTGTGCCTGAAGTCCGGCAATCCCGTGATCCTGCGCGGCGGCTCCGAGAGCCAGCACTCGAGCCGCGCGATCCACGCCTGCCTGGTCGAGGGGCTGCAGGCGGCCGGGCTGCCGGCCGAATGCATCCAGCTGGTGCCCGTCACCGATCGCGAAGCGGTCGGCTACATGCTCTCCGGCATGACGGAATACCTCGACGTACTGGTGCCGCGCGGCGGCAAGAGCCTGGTCAAGCGCGTGCAGGACGAGGCCCGTGTGCCGGTGATCGGCCATCTCGAGGGCAACTGCCACGTCTACGTGGACCGCGACGCCGACCTCGGCATGGCGATCGCCATCGTGCACAACGCCAAGCTGCGCCGCACCGGCATCTGCGGCTCGGCGGAAACCCTGCTCATCGACCGCGCCGCCGTGGCCACCCACCTCGGCCCGATCGTCCGCGACCTGCTCGATGCAGGCTGCGAGGTGCGCGGCGACGAGACCGTGCAGCGCGCCGATCCGCGCGTGCGGCCCGCGTCCGAGGACGACTGGTACACCGAGTACCTCGACTCGATCATTGCCGCACGCATCGTCGACGGCGTCGACGCGGCGATCGCGCACATCGCGAAGTACGGCTCGGCGCACACCGAGTCGATCGTGACCGCCGACGACGCGACCGCGCAGCGCTTCCTCGAGGGCGTCGACAGCGCGATCGTGCTGCACAACGCCTCGACCCAGTTCGCCGACGGCGGCGAGTTCGGCATGGGCGCCGAGATCGGCATCTCCACCGACCGCTTCCACGCCCGCGGCCCGGTCGGCGTCGAGCAGCTCACCAGCTACAAGTACGTCGTGCGGGGCAAGGGGCAGGTCAGGAGCTGAGCGCCCCCAAGGCTCGCAACTCACCCTGTTGGTGAAGCGGATGGATGAGGCCGCGCCCGTGGCTCACGCCCTGCGCGATCCAGCCGCACGTTGCTGAACAGCACCTCCCGCTCGCTCATGCCGGCCGGCCGGAGTTTCAGCAGGCTTTGCTCCAGGGCCCGCGTGAAGTCCGCGGTCGACGGTGCCGGCTGCGCCGTGGCGGCGGCAGACATGGCACCCACTGCCACGACGACCCAGGGTTTGACGTTCGACATGTGATCCCCCTGCATTCCTTTGGCAAAGATGGCGGTCGATTCACCCGTGTCGCGCACAGCTCCTGACACAAAGCATTCAGGAAGGCCGTTGTGAAGCCTCCCGCTGTCCGGACGAGATCGTAGCGGGGGATCGATTTCCCCCGCTTCGCGCCAGATTGGCGCGGGTGTTTTTCGCCCGCCACCGTGCTAGGTTACATGTAACCTCCCGAGGGCCCATGATGGCGACACCCACTGACCGACAGACCTCGCGCTCCAAGGTCGCGGAGCACCGTGCGCGCCTGCGCGCCCAGGGGATGCGTCCGATCCAGATCTGGGTGCCCGACGTGCGTTCGGCGTCTTTCCGTGCCGAGGCGCATCGCCAGTCGGCAGCGGTGGCCGCGACCCGCCATGCGCGGTCTGACCAGGCGTTCATCGACGCGATATCCGATGCATCCGAGCCATGAGGCGAGGCGAAATCTGGACGGCTGCGGGCGGCAAGGACTACG
>CAJACZ010000309.1 GCA_903938365.1 uncultured Pseudomonadota bacterium
ACAGGCGCTCGTCCTGCCGGGCTCCGAACCGCAGTTGGGCATAGGCCGAGAGCAGCGGCACCACCCTTTCGGCCAGGTCCGGGCGCGCAACGGCGATGCGTCGCGAATAGTCCAGGGGCCCCTCGTGGGGCAAGCGCGCCAGTCCGGCGCCTGCAAGTCGGCGGCACAGCCTGCGGTAGGCGCGGCTGAGCGTGTCACCGCGGTTGGCCGCGGCCTCGCGGCTGAAGCGCAGGGTGATCCAGGCCAGCCACACCAGCAGGGCGCCGGCCAGCAGCCACCCCAGCATGGCCACCCTGGGCTCGTTCACACCGAGGCGGCTGAGCAGGGCCATCTGCGCACGCAGGTCGAAGTCGAGCACCCCGTCCTTCCACCAGGTGTTCAACGAGTCCCAGGCGAAGCGCGCCTCGGCGAGCCAGCCGATCTCCCGCAGCATCCGGTTGGTGCGGGACACCGCATCGGGAAGCGTGGCGAAGGAGCCGCGGCTGAGGCGCTCCGGCGCCACGACGCCGGTTGGGTCGATACGCACCCAGCCACGCCCGTCCATCCAGACCTCCGCCCAGGCGTGGGCATCGGCCTGCCGCACCAGGTAGTAGCTGCCGATGGGGTTCCATTCGCCGCCCTGGTACCCGGTGACCACACGGCTCGGCAGGCCGCCGGCGCGCATCAGCGTCACGAAGGCCGATGCGAAATGGCCGCAGAAGCCCGCGCGCGTGTTGAACAGGAAATCGTCCACTGAGTTCAGGTCCAGCCTGGGCGGTGTCAGCGTGTAGCTGAATGCGCCGGAGCCGAAATGCGCCAGCGCCGCGCGCACGAAAGCGGCGTCGTCGCCGGAGCTGGCCCGCATGCGACGGGCGAATTCGAGGCTGCGCAGGTTGCGCCCGGCCGGGAGCTGCAGTGACTGGCGTCGTGACGAGGGCGGGAGGGGCCCCGTGAAGTCCGGTCTGGCGAAGGAAACGACTTCATAACTGATGGGCTGCGTGACCGGTTCGGCCGACAGCAGCTGGAAGTCGCTGTTCAGGTAGACCTTGGGCGATGGCGACGCGGACGGCAGGTCCAGCGCGAACCACCAGTTGCGCTGGTGCGGCTCGAGCATCACGCGGTGTCGGTAGGGCTGTGACGGTTTGCCGATCTTGGGGGGGAGCTGGAAGCTGCGCGCGTCGCGACGCCAGGTGTAACCGTCGAAGTTGTGCAGCACCGGTCCGCGCCAGTACAGCGCCTGGGCCGGCGGAGTAGCGTCGAGGAACCGCACGCGGAAAGCCGGTTCGTAGGATTCGGACAGTTCGCTGATGGCGCCCGGGCTCATTTCATTGGACAGCCCGGTGACGGCGGCGCCCGACCCGGGCAGGGCCCAGATCTGGCCCTGCACGCGCGGGAACAACAGGAACGAGACCAGCGCAATCGGCAGCGCCAGCAGCAGCGTGCGTCCCGCGAGCCGCCAGGCCTCACGTGCACCCACCCCGGCGGCAGGCGAGCCCGCGATCGCGAGTGCCGCGCATTGCAGCCAGACGACGCCCACATAGAGCGGAATGCGCGGCAGCCCCTGGCGGTCGAGGCAGGCTGCAACGACCAGGAACAGCGAGACCCCGGTCACGATGTAGTGATCGCGGCGGTTGTCGGTCTCGGTGAGTTTGAGCGCACCCATGCAGGCGAGCAGCGCGGTGCCCGCGGACAGGCCCGAGATGGTGCTGAACTGCGCGATGACCGCCAGCAGCAGCGCCGCACCCAGCGCGAGACGGATCGGCCCGGGCACCATGCGCAGCCGCCCCAGTGCCACCAGCAACCGCCAGCCCGCCAGTGCCAGCACCGCCAGCGTGCACCATACCGGCAGGCGGTCCACATGCAGCGCCATCGCAGCAATGAACGCGAAGATCGTCCAGGTCAGCGCCCGCACCTCGCCAGACGCACGTGCCGCCCTGGGGGCAGTCATCGGTCGGCCCCCGAGGCGGCGCCGAACCGCGCCAGGGATTCGAGGCAGCGCAGTCGGTGCGCGGCGCCGCGGCTGGCGGGGAAGGCGACTCCGCCGGGCAGGCGCAGCGCATAACTGGCGCCCGCCGCTTCGGCATCGATGATCCAGCGGCACAGCTGCGAGAGGCGTGCCTCTGGATCCGGATCCTCGAGCCTCGAGTAATCCAGTTCGAGGATGTCGCCGGTGCTGCCCCCGTACTCCTTCACGAGCAGCGGCAGTCCGCGCGCGTAGGCCTTCCAGGCGACCTGTCGAGGCGAGTCGCCGTCGCGGAAGGGGCGGAGGTCGCGCCATTCGTCGCGGCCCGTCTGCGTGGTCCTCGCGCCCGACTCCCGTCCCTCGCCCTGCAGTGGCGGCGCTCGGCTGCCGAGCGGTGCCGGGTAGACGACGATCTCCAGCGGCAGATGCAGCCAGGTCCAGGCGCGGACCAGGCCGAACGGGAAGTCCGTGCAGAGTCGCACCCGATCAAGCTGCCGCACGCCGCGCGAGGCGGCCGGCAAGGGCAGCTCGACGCGCGCGCTGCCCTCGCCATCGATGCTCGGCAGTTCGGCCGTGGCGCCGGTCGCCTCGAAGCGCAGGGCGTGGCGGGCGAGCGTGGCGGGGTTGGCCAGCGTGAACGCGAGCAACGAGTGGCCGCCGGCGAAGGCGGGCGCGCCGTGTGCCGCCAGCACGCGCAGACCCTGCAGGTTGCGGTGGCAGTGGTTCATGGCGACCACGGCGAAGGCGGCGAGCGTGAAGGTGAGCATCAGCGCGAGGCTGTTGGCGTAATTCAGGCCGGCCAGCAGCATCGCGAGCAGCAGGACGCCGAAGCCAAGGCCTGCACGGGTGGGGAGCACGTAGATTCGTCGCCGCGCCAGTTCGAGGGGCAGCCGGTCCTCGCCCTGCCGACGCAGCACCCAGGCCGCCCCCCGCGCCCGAAGCGAATCCCGCCAGCGGGAGACCGCCTTGCGCATGGCGCCCGGACTATTCCGGGACCGGAACCGTGCCGATGATCTCGCGCACGAACTCGTCCACCGGCACCGAAGCGCGCAGCCCGTCGCGCACCAGGCGATGGCCCGCCACGGCCGGGAACACGGCCTGGACGTCATCCGGCAGCACGGCGTTTCGACCGTCCACGAACGCCCAGGCCTGGGCGGCGCGCAGCAGGCCCTGGCCTGCCCGGGGCGACAGGCCCAGCCGGATGTCCGGCCGCGTGCGCGTCATCGACAGGAGTTGCTGCAGGTAGTCGAGCAGACGCTCCGACACATGTACCTGGCGCACGCGCTGCTGGAGCTGGCACACGGTCACGGAATCGAGGCTGCCCTGCATCTGTTCCAGCAGCACGCGGCGCTCCTCGCTGCGCAGCAGTTCCCGCTCGTGGCCCGCGTCCGGGTAGCCCAGCGAGACGCGCATCAGGAACCGGTCCAGCTGCGACTCCGGCAGCGCGAAGGTGCCCAGCTGGTCGGTCGGGTTCTGCGTGGCGACGACGAAGAACGGCTCCGGCAGCACGTAGGTCTGCGAGTCCGCGCTGACCTGACGCTCCTCCATTGCCTCGAGCAGCGCGCTCTGCGTGCGCGGGCTGGCCCGGTTGACCTCGTCCGCCAGCAGCAGCTGGGTGAACACGGGACCCTTGCGGAATTCGAACTGCTGCGTCGCGCGATCGAACACGGACACTCCGACGATGTCAGCCGGCAGCAGGTCGCTGGTGAACTGGACACGGTTCCAGCCGAGGCCGAAGACGCGGGCGAGCGCATGGGCGAGGGTGGTCTTGCCCACGCCCGGGACGTCCTCGATCAGCAGGTGCCCACGCGCCAGGAGGCAAGCCACGCAGAGCCGCAGTTGTGCGGGCTTGCCGAGGATCACGCGCTCGAGAGACACCACGGCGTCCCTGAGCGAGTTCACCAGCGGGTCGACTGTGCTTTTGCCGGTCATGGTTTAAAGAAGGCGCTCCACGCGCTGCAGTTGCTGCTCGAGGTTGGCAAGGGACTGCTCGAAGTCTGCCAGCCGGGCCTGTTCCTGAGCCACCACGTCCCCCGGCGCGTTGCGCACGAAGCTGTCGTTGCCGAGTTTGCCGCGCGCGCGCCCGATTTCCTCGCGGGTCTTGGCGATGCGCTTGCCCAGCCGGGCGAGCTCGGCCTGCGGGTCGATCAGCCCGGCCATGGGGACGAGCACCCGCATGCCGCCCATCAGGGCCGTCGCGGAGGGCGGTGCGACTTCCGCATCGGGCAGCAGTCGCAGGCTTTCGAGGCCCGCCAGCCGTTCGAGGAACGCGCGGTGGGTTTCCGCGCAGTGGCGGTCGGTCGCCGAGGCCTGTTCGAGCAGTACGGGAAGACGGCGCGAGGGGCTGATGTCCATCTCGCCGCGGATCTGCCGGACGCCGAGCACGAAGGCCTGTATCCAGCGCACGTCGGATTCGGCCGCGGCATCGCTCGGGAATTCCTCGGCCCGGGGCCAGGGCGCCACCATGATGCTCGGGCCCGCCACGCCTGCCAGCGGCGCGACCCGCTGCCAGATCTCCTCGGTGATGAAGGGCATGATCGGGTGCAATGCCCTGAGCAGGGCCTCCAGCACCTGCAGCAGCGTGCGGCGCGCCGCAAGCTTGGCGCCTGGCGAGGCGGTTTCGGACTGCAGTACGGGCTTGGTGAGCTCCAGGTACCAGTCGCAGAACTCGTACCAGGTGAACTCGTAGAGCGCCGTTGCGGCGTAGTCGAAGCGGTATTGCGCGAAGGCCTCGTCGACCGTGCCGAGCATGGTGCCCAGCCGCGAGAGGATCCAGCGGTCGGCGACGCCGGGTTCCGGGGTCCCCTGCGCGGTCTCCTGGCCTTCCACGGTCATCAGCACGAAGCGCGAGGCGTTCCACAGCTTGTTGCAGAAGTTGCGGTAGCCGCCCACGCGTGCGAGGTCGAAGCGCAGATCCGCGCTCTGGGTCGCCAGCGCGGCAAAACTGAAGCGCAGGGCATCCGTGCCGTGCGCGGCGATGCCTTCGGGGAAAGCCTTGCGGGTGGACTTCTCGATTGCCGGGGCGAGGCGGGGCTGCATCAGCCCCGTGGTGCGCTTGCGGACCAGGTCCTCGAGCGCGATGCCATCGACGATGTCGAGCGGGTCGATGACGTTGCCCTTGGACTTGGACATCTTCTGGCCTTCCGAATCACGGATCAGGCCATGCACGTAGACCTCGCGGAAGGGCACTTCGCCCGTGAACTTGAGGCCCATCATGATCATCCGGGCGACCCAGAAAAAGATGATGTCGAAACCGGTGACCAGCACGGCCGTCGGATAGAACTGCTTGAGCGCGGGGTCGGCAGCCGGCCACCCCAGCGTCGAGAACGGCCACAGCGCAGAGGAGAACCACGTGTCCAGCACGTCGTCGTCCTGTCGCAGGACCACGGAGGCCGCCAGCCCGTGCTTCTGCCGCGCCTCGGCTTCCGTGCGCCCGACATAGATGTTGCCCTCGGCGTCGTACCACGCCGGGACGCGATGGCCCCACCACAGCTGGCGGCTGATGCACCAGTCCTTGATGTTGCGCATCCACTCGAAATAGGTGCGCGCCCAGTGGTCCGGGACGAAACGGATGTCGCCGTTCTCGACGGCGGCGATGGCGGGACCCGCGAGGGCCGCGACTTTCACGTACCACTGGTCGGTCAGGTACGGCTCGATCACCGCACCCGAGCGATCGCCGCGCGGCACCATCAGCTTGTGCGGGTCGATCTTCTCGATCAGTCCCGCGGCCTGCAGTTCCGCCACGATCCGCTGGCGCGCTTCGAAACGGTCGAGGCCGCGGAAGCGCTCCGGTGCGTTTTCGTTGATGGTGGCGTTGGCGGCGAAAACGTTGATCAGCGCCAGCGAATGGCGCTGTCCGACTTCGTAGTCGTTGAAGTCGTGCGCGGGCGTGATCTTGACGCAGCCCGAGCCGAAGGCCGGGTCGACGTAGGCGTCGGCAATGACCGGAATCGTGCGCCCGGTGAGGGGTAGCTGCAGCTGCAGGCCGATCAGGTGACGGTAGCGCTCGTCCTCCGGGTTGACCGCGACGGCGGAGTCGCCGAGCAGCGTCTCGGGCCGCGTCGTGGCGACGGTGACATGCCCGCTGCCGTCGGCGAGCGGATAGCGCAGGTGCCAGAGGGAGCCTTCTTCTTCCTCGTTCAGGACTTCCAGATCGGAGACCGCCGTGCGCAGCACCGGGTCCCAGTTGACGAGCCGCTGGCCGCGGTAGATGACGCCCTCGGCATGCAGGCGGACGAATACCTCCGTCACGGTTTCCGAGAGGCCTTCGTCCATGGTGAAGCGGTCGCGCGACCAGTCCACCGATGCCCCCAGCCTGCGCAGCTGGCGCGCGATCGTGCCGCCCGATTGCGCCTTCCATTCCCAGACGCGTTCGACGAACTGCTCGCGCGTCAGCTCCGCCCGCGAGAGACCCTGGGCTTCCAGCTGGCGTTCGACGACCATCTGCGTGGCGATGCCGGCGTGATCGGTGCCCGGCTGCCAGAGGGTCGGTGCGCCGCGCATCCGGTGGTAGCGGGTGAGGGCGTCCATGATCGTGTCCTGGAACGCATGCCCCATGTGCAGCGTGCCGGTGACATTCGGCGGCGGAATGACGATGCAGTAACCGGCGCCCTCGCCGCGGGGCGCGAACAGGCCGGCACCCTCCCAGCGCTCGTACAGCCGCGGTTCGATGTCCTGCGGCGCGTAGACCTTGTCCATGGCGGGTTCAGCGCCCCGCGCGACGAATCAAAAAGTCGGCCAGCAGGCCCACCGGGCGACCCGTGCTGCCCTTGTTGGCACCGCCGAGGTAGGCGGTGCCGGCGATATCCAGATGGGCCCATTTAAGCCCGCGCGTGAACCTGCCGAGGAAGGCCGCTGCGGTGATGGCGCCGCCGTCGCGACCGGCCACGTTGGCCAGGTCCGCGAAGTTGCTCTTGAGCTGCTCGCCGTATTCCTCGGTCAGGGGCAGCTGCCACGCCCGGTCGTCCGCGCGCAGTCCGCAATCGACGAGTTCCTCGGCCAGCCCGTCGTCGTTGGACATCACGCCGCTGTGGTGCGCACCCAGCGCGATGACGCAGGCCCCCGTGAGCGTGGCGACATCGATGATCGACTCGGGCTCGTAGCGCCGCGCGTAGTGCAGCGCATCGCACAGGATCAGCCGGCCCTCCGCGTCGGTGTTGAGGATCTCGACGGACAGGCCTGCCGCGCTGGTCACGATGTCGCCCGGCTTGATGGCCCGTCCGCCCGGCATGTTCTCGCAGGTCGGGATCAGCGCGACAAGGTGCATCGGCAGGCCGAGTTCCGCCGCGACGGTCATCGCGCCGAACACGGCCGCCGCGCCGGACATGTCGAACTTCATTTCGTCCATGCCGCCCGGGTCCTTGAGCGAGATGCCCCCGGTATCGAAGGTGATGCCCTTGCCCACGAGCACCACCGGCGCGCGGCGCGAGCGACCCGCCTTGTGCTCGATCACGATGAAGCGGGGCGGCTCCGCGCTGCCCTGCGTGACGGCCAGGAAGCAGCCCATCTTCTCGGCGCGGATCGCGTCCTGGTCCAGCACCTTGACGCTGAGACTGGGGTACTGAGCCGCCATGGCCTGTGCACGTTGGGCGAGGTATGACGGCGTGCAGACGTTGGGCGGCAGGTTGGCGAGGTCGCGCATCACGCGCGAGCCCGCACCTATCGCGGCGCCATGGCCGAGGCCGCGCCGCGCTGCGGCGACCGACTGGGCGCGGACCGGACCGAACTTGACGTGGTTCAGCGCCGGGGCGGGCGGCTTCTTGCCCGTCTTCAGGTCATTGATCCGGTAGAGTGCAGCGTGCACTGCATCCGCCGAGGAGCGCGCGAAATGGTAGTCGTCGAGTTCACGCTGTGCGGGGCGCGCCAGCGCGAACGCGGCGCTCTGGATGCGGGTCCGCGCCAGTGCCGCGACCGCTGCGGAGATGGCCTTGCGCCAGGACCGCCGCGTGAGCGCGCTGCGTGAACCCTGGCCCACCAGCAGCACGCGGGACGCCTTGAGCCGCGGCAGGCCGGGCAGCAGCAGGGTCTCGCCCGCCCGCCCCGGAAAATCCCCCCGGGCGAGGAACTTGCGGAGCGCCCCGTCCGTAGCTTTGTCGAGCGTCTGGGCCGCTTCGGAAAGCTCCCCTTCTTCGTGGATTCCGACCACGACACAATCGACCTGCAACTGGGCCAGACCTTTGGAAAAAACATCAAATTGCATGAGGAGCCTCCGCGACGGCGGGTCGAAGTCGCGTTTGAGCAAAAAGACCCGGCCAACTGAAGTACCATTCTAACTCAAGCTGGAAACCATGGCCGTGGGCCGAATTCTCGATCGCTACATTTTCCGCGAGGTCGCGACAACCTGGCTCGGGGTCACGGCGGTCCTGCTCGTGATCCTGCTGACCAACCAGGTCGCGCGGGTGCTCGATCGCGCCGCCGAGGGGCAGTTTCCCCGGAGCGTCGTCCTCGAACTGATCGCCCTCAGCGCGCTGCAGAACCTGCCGGTGCTGGTTCCGGTGGGGCTGCTGCTCGGCGTAGTGCTGGCTTTCGGCCGGATGTACCACGACAGTGAGATGGCGGCCGTGCTGTCCTGCGGCGTAAGCCCTGCGCGGCTCTTCGTGCCGGTGGCCGCTCTCACGCTGTTGCTGGCGGCGTTCATGGCCTGGCTGGCTTTCCAGGCGGCTCCTGCGGCCGCCAACCGCGCGCTCGCTTTGCGCGGCGAGGCGGTCCGCGCGGGCCAGTTCGCCCCGATCGCTGCCGGTCAGTTCCGCAGCTTCGGCGGGGGCTCGACTGTCGTGTACGCCCAGTCGGCCGCGGGCGATGGTTCGCTGGAGCGCGTCTTCGTGCGCCGTCTCCGCGACGGTCGCTATGAAATCGCGGTGGCGCAGCGGGCGACCCACACGATCTCCGCCGACGGGTCCCTGCACACCCTGACCCTGTACGACGGGGAGCGCCATGAGGGCGTGCCCGGTCAGGGTCAGTTCCGCATCCTCAGGTTTTCCGAGAATGTCATTCCGGTGCGTATCCCCGGCCCCGGGACGCGTGATGTGGCCGTGGAAGCCCGATCCACCGCGGAGCTCCGGGATTCCACCGACCTCGAGTGGCGCGCCGAATACCATTGGCGGGTGGCCCTGCCGGCCATGACCCTGGTCCTTGCGTTCCTGGCCGTGCCCCTGTCGCGACTGCGGCCGCGTCAGGGGCGTTATGCCCGGGTCTGGCTGGCTGTCGTGGCCTATTTTCTCTACATCAGCCTCGTGTCCGCTGCGAAGGTCTGGATCATGCGCGGCACGGTTCCGGAGGTGCTCGGGCTGTGGTGGGTGCATGTCGCCGTCATCATCGTGACGCTGGCGGCGCTCGCTGTTCCGGGATGGCGCGCACGGCTGCGGCATCGGGACGCCATGGTGCCCGCATGAACAGGCTGGACCGTTACGTGATGCGTGCGGTGCTGGGCGGCGTGCTGATGGTCATTGCGGTGCTGCTGACCCTCGGCGGGCTGTTCCTGTTCATCAACCAGCAGGACGACATCGGCGTCGGTACCTACACCACCGTCGATGCCCTGCAGTTCGTCCTGCTCAACCTGCCGCAGCAGGCCGCCGAACTGCTCCCGATCAGCGCCCTGATCGGAGCCTTGATCGGCCTCGGCTCGCTCTCGCGGGGCAGTGAACTGACCGTGATGCGTGCTGCCGGTCTCTCGGTGTGGCGGATCGGGGTCGGGGTGCTGCTCGCGGGGGTGCTGCTGGCGGGCGCCGGAGCCGTGCTGGGCGAACTGCTCGCGCCGCCGATGCAGCAGCTGGCGAAGCAGAAAAAAGCGCTCAACAAGTTCAGCAACATCAGCTTTGCCGCCGGGGGCGGCGCATGGGTGCGGGACGGCGATCTCATCCTGAACGTGGACCGACAGTCCGGGGATTCCCAGTTCGGTGGCATGGTGGTGTTCGAACTCGGTCCGGATCATCGCCTCGTTGCGGTGGGGCGCGCCGCGACCGCCACCGCCAGTCCGGACGGCACGGGCACCTGGCAGCTTTCGCCCTATGCCGAGTCGCGGTTCAGCGGCGCGGGCGTCACGACCTCGAAGTCGCCCAGCCATGTGCTCCATTCGAACGTCAGCGCCGAATTCCTCGGGGTCGCCGCGACCGAGCCGCGCCAGCTTGCCTCCGCGGTGCTCTGGCGCATGATCGGACACCTCGAGGCCAATGGCCTCGATTCACGCCAGCCGGTTTTTGCGTTCTGGTCCCGCATTGCGCGGACCTTCGCCGTGATCACGGCGGTGCTGCTGGCCCTGCCTTTCGTTTTCGGTTCCCTGCGTTCGTCCGGCACGGGCGCCCGTACCACGATCGGGCTGTTGCTGGGCATCGGGTTCTTCCTGCTGCAGCGGATGCTCGAGAGCGGGGCGATCGTGTTCGACGCGAATCCGGTGCTGCTGGCCTGGGTGCCTACCGCACTGATGGGCATTGCAGCCGGCCTGCTGATCGCCAGGACGCGCTGAGCGCGAGGCACTCGGGCGCACTGGTCGTTGTCGCGCCCGGCGACGCCTGCCTAGAATGGGCGCATGGCAAACCTCCTCAAGCGCACCACGCTCATCGTGCGCAGCATCGATCGCTCCCTGGCTTTCTACAGGGACGTGCTGCAGTTCTCCGTGTGGTATGACGACAGCATCATGCTGTCGGGCGTGGGCCTCGCTGCCGGCTCCCGTGGTGACATCACGCGCCTCGTCATCATGAAGGCCGAGGACCCGGTCGTCGGCATGGTGGGGCTGCTGGAGTTCACCGAGCCACGCCTGCCCGAACCTCCCCGCCGTGAACGGCTGGGGATCGGCGACGTGATCTTCGTGATGCAGGGTGACGACGTTCAGGGCGCCCACCGCCGCGCGCTGGCTTTCGGCGCGCGCATCCACGCGCCACCGCACCGGTTCGACGTGCGCGGCGCGGGTGGCGACATGCTGTCCATGACGTCGTTGAGTCTCTGGGACCCGGACGATTACTTCATCGAGTTCAACCAAAGACATGAAAACTGAAAACCTGACTGGAACGCGGCGCGTGTGGGACCTGCCCGTGCGGGTGATCCACTGGAGCCTGCTGGCCGCCGTGGCGGGTGCCTGGGCTTCGCGCGAGATCGAGGGTGACTGGTTCCGCGTGCATACCTGGTGCGGTTATGCGGTGCTGGTGCTGAGCGCGACCCGGCTCGTCTGGGGCTTCGTGGGCACGCGCCATGCGCGCTTCGCCTCCTTCGTGCGCGGTCCGGCGGCGGTGTTCCGCTACGCGCGAAACCTGTTCACGCGGCAACCGGACAGTGCGACCGCGGGCCACAATCCGCTGGGAGGGCTGATGGTGCTGGCGCTGCTCGCGATGCTGCTGGCCCAGGCCATCACCGGGCTGTTCGCCAACGACCAGATCATGGAGACGGGGCCGCTTTTCGGCTACGTCACGGCTGCACTCAGCGACCGCCTGACCACCTTCCACAAGCAGCTGTTCGACCTGCTGCTGGCGGCCGTTGCGCTGCACGTGGTGGCCGCCCTGGCTTACCTGTTCCTCAAACACGATAACCTGATCCTGCCGATGATCACCGGACGCAAGCCGGCGGCCCGCGTGCCGGCCACCGACGAGATTCCCGGGTCCAGAACCTGGCTCGCCGTCGTGATCGCGCTGGTCCTCGGTGGCATCCTGTATGCCATAGTCCGCAACGCACCCGAAGCCTCGCTGTTCGTGTTCTGAGGCCCGGGCGTTGCCCATGTCCACGCGCCTGGGGCGCATATCCGGAGGTTTTTCATGGAACTCGACCGACGCGAAATTCTCCTCGGCGGCCTGTCGACGCTCGCCCTGACCGCCGCGGCCGCGCAGCCCGCGCTGGCTGCAAGCAGCTCTGGCACGGGTCCGGGCCTCACCGGGCCTTATGTGGACCTGACCACGCCGCGCGGCAACATGATCACGATGGCGCGGCTCGTAGGCGACCTCGATATCGGCAAGCAGCGTGCCGGCTGGTACAACGGTTATGTGTCGGGCGTGCGCCCCGACGAGCCGCTCCGCGACCTGTTCGGGTTCGCGGGCTTCGGCATGACCCGGCTCATCCCCCACGAGAGCGGCACCGGCTATCGCAAGGTGCTGCGCGAGGTCGGGATCTACTACGACCTCAAGTCGCAGGAGCCCATCGAGGAATACCTGAATCCCTACACGAACGAGCGCGTGAAGGTGGTCCATGTGGCCAACGACCCGTTCAACCAGGTGATCCAGGAATTCCTGCAGCCCCCGCCCAGCTACGGCGGACTCAACGCGAGCGCGCCGCCGCCTAAAGTGCCGATGATCCTGCCGTGGGGCCGGGTGGGGCAGTACGCCCGTCTCGAGCGCCACATCCACCTGTACTACAAGAGCGCACTGCAGCCCGACAAATGGCCGCGGGAGTCGGCGGGGAACATGACCCGCGTGTCGGAATTCTTCACTTTCTTCATCGAGCTGGCGGACGTTCAGAACCCGAAGGTCACGGCCATGCCCTTCCACGGCACCTGGTCGCGCGTCACGCCATGGTTGCCCTGGATGCTGATGGGTCAGGCCGCGGGCCATTGCCAGTACATGACCTATCAGGGGGGCGGGCAATCCCTCGAGGAAGTCCTGCCGCGCAAGGTGCTGGATTTCGTCGAGAAGAAGTACCCGCTCTACCTGAACGCGCCGGACAAGTGGGTCGAGCCCTCGCTGTCCTCGCTGGAGCGCTACGCGCTGGAGCAGACCCCCGCGCCCGCCATTGTCAGATGATCGAAGTGGCGATCGACGCGATGCCGTCGATCCCGCCCTCGACCCGCTGGCCTCTCTGCACGGGCCCCACGCCGGAAGGCGTGCCCGTGTAGATGAGGTCGCCGGGAAGCAGTTCGAACAGGCTCGAGAGTTCCGCGATCACTTCCGGGACTGACCAGATCAGTTCCCGGATATTCGAGTCCTGGCGGAGGTGTCCATCCACGGCCAGCCAGATCCGGCCCTGCCCGGGATGTCCGATCTCGCTTGCCGGGACCAGTGCGCTGAGCGAGGCGCCGTGATCGACACCCTTGGCCGTGTCCCAGGGGCGTCCCTGGTTACGCGCTTCGGCCTGCAGGTCACGACGCGTCCAGTCGATGCCGACCCCGTAGCCATAGACGTGCCCGAGCGCGAGTTCCGCGCTGATGCTGGAGCCGCCCTTGCCGATGGCGACCACCAGTTCTATCTCGTGGTGGAAGTTCGCCGTGCGCGGCGGGTAGGGGACGGGGGTCGTATCCTCGACGATCGCGTCGGCGGGCTTGCAGAAGAAGAACGGCGGCTCGCGGGTCGGGTCGTACCCCATCTCGCGGGCGTGTTCCGCGTAGTTACGGCCGACACAGTAGATCCGGTGCACGGGGAAACGTCGGGTCGACCCGGCGACCGTGACAGTGGGACGTTCGGCAGCGGCAATGACGTATTCGTTCATGGGGATCTGGCAGCCTGACACCCGGATGGGCCCTGCGCGGATTCTACGGGCCGCCGTCCGGACCGGCGAGGGGCGCCCTGCCAGGATTGGCGGGCACTGAAGCGCTGCCGGTCGAGGTGGCCGCTGTGGTGTCGAACCACCAGGACCTGCGCAGCCTCGCCGAGTGGCACGGCGTGCCGTTCCATTACTTCCCCATCAGGGAGAACCGCAAGCGCGAGCAGGAGGTCGAACGCGTCGACCACACGGCCCCCCCCGAGGACTTCGCCGTGACGGGCAGCGAACTGGAAAGCGTGGTCCTGAACCGCGCCATCAAGTGGCACGCGGAGCGCAGGGTGTTCGTCAACGGCAGGCGGACCGTCGTGCTGCGCTAGCCGGGCGGGAGCGACATCACGCCGCGGACGGCCATGAAATGGCAGGCCACTCCGCCAAGCACGAACAGATGCCATATGGCGTGCGTGTAGCGCCTGCTCTTCCAGACGTAGAACGGCACCCCGAGCGTGTAGAGCGCGCCCCCGGCAGCGATCCAGCCGAGCTGGGTGTCCGACAAGCGCTCGGCCAGCGGCTGGATCGCGAACAGGCCCGCCCAGCCCATTCCCAGGTAGAGCACGAGCGAGAGTCGCGGGAACCGGAAGCCCACGAGGGTCTTGGCGAGGATCCCGGCCACCGCGAGGATCCAGATCACGGCGAACAGTGTCCAGCCCCACGCGCCCCGGAGCACCCCGAGGGTGAAGGGGGTGTAGGTTCCTGCAATGAGCAGGTAGATCGCCGAATGATCCAGCACCCGCAGCCGGGCCTTGCGCTGCGGCTCCGATGTCGCGTGATACACGCAGGAGGTCGTGAACAGCAGCAGCGCGCTCAGGGCAAACACGAGCCCGCTCGCGAGGCGCCAGGCATCACCGTGTTCGGCGGCGATCAGCGCCAGCGAGGGGATCGCCACGAGGCTCGCCGCAACGCCGATCCCGTGCGTGAGCGTGTGGGCGAGTTCTTCCGGCGCGGTGTAGGGCGAAGGCGACATCAGCCCGAGGCGCGATCGAGCGCTGCGAGCATCGAGGGGTCGAGTTTCAGAGTGGCGGCGCCGAGGATCTCATGCAGTTGCGCGACGGTCGTGGCGCTGGCGATGGGCGCTGTGGCGCCCCGCGCCAGCAACCACGCGAGTGCCACCTGCGCGGGGCTCGCCGACAAGCTCGCCGCGACCGCGTCCAGGCCCGCCAGGATGCCGAGGCCGCGAGCGTCGAGCATGTTTTTGGCCAGTCTGCCGCGCGGGCTCTTGGCGAGGTCCGCCTCCGTGCGGTACTTGCCGGTGAGGAACCCGGCGGCGAGGGCGAAGTAGGGAATGACCCCAAGTCCTTCGGACGCACACAAGGATGCGAGATCGCCCTCGAACTCCTGCCTCTGGTACAGGTTGTAGAGCGGCTGCAGGCTTTCGTAGCGCACGAGGCCCAGCGAGTCGCTGACCTGCAGGGCCTCGGCCAGACGGCCGGCAGAGAAGTTGGATGCGCCCACGGCGCGCACCTTGCCCGCACGCACCAGCTGGTCGAATGCGAGAGCGGTCTCCGGCAGGGGAGTGTCCGGATCGTCCCGGTGCGACTGGTACAGATCGATGTAGTCGGTCTGCAGCCGCTGCAGCGAGCGATCCACGGCGCGATGGATATAGTCGCGCGAGAGACCCTTCTCGCCCGGAGCCATCTCGAGCCCGACCTTGGTCGCGATGACGACCCGCTCGCGCATCGCCGGGCCGCGCGCCTTGAGCCAGCGCCCGATGATCGTTTCGGATTCGCCTCCGGAGTTACCCGGTATCCAGCGGGAGTAGGCATCTGCGGTATCGATGAAATTGAATCCCGCCGCCACGAAGGCATCGAGCAACTCGAAGGAGCGCGACTCGTCCGCGGTCCAGCCGAACACGTTGCCGCCGAATGCGATGGGCGAGACCATCAGGGAGGATCGTCCCAGTCGGTGTCTGGGCGGCGCGGCGGATGCTTCCATGTCGGCTCCTGATCGATCCCTGAGAGGGGCAGAGCATGCCACGAAGCCCGGCCGCTTTTCAGGACGATGCGTGCCCGGGGTCGAGTTTCGCCAGCGCCTGCAGGGGGCATTCGCGCGAATGCGTATCCACCAAGGACTAATCCCTATCGGCAGCGCGGCAGCCCCGGCCGACAATGGGTTTCTCGCAATACTCAGTACAGGGGAAGCCGAATGTCGACTTATCTGGTGGTGGCCGATTCAAGCAAGGCGCGGATCATGCATCTGACCCCTGGCCTGTTTCCGGCGCTCGAGCCCGTCGAGACCCTCGAATGCCCGTCCGCGAGGCTTGCGAAGCACGAGATGCAGAGCGACCGGGGTGCGACCGTTTTCGCGCGTGCCGGACACGCGGGTCCCGGGTCGCCGCAGTCTGCCCGGTCCAGCACCGGCAGTGACCATGACCCTCATGTGGTCGAGATGGATCGTTTCGCCAAGAGTATTGCCGGCAAGCTCGACCTGGCGAGGCAGCAGGGGCATGCGCACCGGTTCCTGCTGGTGGCGGGGCCACATTTCCTTGGCGTCCTGCGCAAGCATCTCTCGGATCCGACCCGGCACCTGGTAACCGGCGAGCTGGATCGCGACCTCATCCACTCCCCCGACACCCAGATCGTCGAGACGCTGCGCCGCGAGGGGTTGCTGGCGCCCGCAGCCTAGGGGGAGATCGGCTATCCTCAGGCGAAATCTGCTGCGGAGGGCCCGATGTCCCGATTGCTGCGCGAACTCGAGTTCCACCTCGGTGAGGTCCTCGGCCTCTCCGAGGTCCTGAAACAGCCCCGATTCGGCGACATCGATCGGGGCATCGCCACGGCGATGCTCGAGGCTGCCGCTGAACTCGCCGAGGCGAAGTTCGCCCCCTGTGCTGCCCGGCTTGATGCCGATGAACCGCGCTGGGAGGGCGGCAGGGTGGTGCTGCCGCTGGAGGCTGGCGAGGCGCTGCGGGCTTATGTGGACGCGGGTTTTCCGGGTACCGCGTTCCCGCGGCCCCTGGGGGGGCTGGGCCTGCCTTTCCTGCTCTCTCAGGCCTGTGGCGCGCTGTTCGCCGCGGCCAACGTCTCCCTGTACTCCTATCCCATGCTGACCCAGGGCGCCGCCAACGTCATCGCCCGGTACGGAAGCGAGGCACAGCGTCGCCGCTATCTGCCCGCGCTGCTCTCCGGCGGGGCCTTCGGCACGATGTGCCTGTCCGAGCCGCAAGCGGGCTCGTCGCTCGCCGACATCAGGACCAGCGCAACTCCTGCGGGCGAGCGCCAGTACAGCCTGCGGGGACGCAAGATGTGGATCTCCGGCGGCGAGCACGAACTCGCCGGAAACATCATCCACCTCGTCCTGGCCCGGGTTCCCGGCGGACCGCCGGGCGTGAAGGGGCTGTCGCTGTTCATCGTGCCGCGTTACCGGCTGGATGCCGCGGGCGGCGCCGGGGAGGCGAACGGTGTGGGACTGATCGGGCTCAACCACAAGATGGGCTGGCGCGGGCACGTGAACACGGCTCTTTCCTTCGGTGACACCGGCGAGTGCCTCGGGGAACTCGTGGGCCGCGAGCACGAGGGGCTCGGCTACATGTTCCACTTGATGAATGAGGCACGCGTCGCCGTGGGCCTGTGCGCGGTGGCGCTGGCGCATGCCGGATACCAGTATTCGCTCGACTACGCGCGCACGCGGCTCCAGGGGCGGCCCCTGGGTGGCCGGGATCCGCTCGCGCCGCCGATCCCGATCATTGGCCACCCCGACGTTCGTCGCATGCTGCTGGCGCAGAAGGCCTGGGTCGAGGGCGGCATGGGTCTGGTTCTCTATTGCGCGCGGCTGGTCGATGAGCTGGGCGCGGCGCCCGGGTCCGCAGAGGCAGAGAAGGCCTCACTGCTGCTTGAACTGCTGACGCCCATCGCCAAGAGCTGGCCGGCCGAGCATTGCCTGGAAGCGAACAAGCTGGCGATCCAGGTCGCGGGCGGCGCGGGCTATACGCGTGACCTGCCGCTGGAGCGCCTGTATCGCGACAACCGCCTGAACCAGATCCATGAGGGCAGCTATGGCATCCACGGACTCGACCTGCTGGGTCGCAAGGTCAGGATGTCCGACGGTCGCGCGCTGCAGGCATTTCTGGGCGAGGTGCAGCACACCATCCGCGAGGCGCTGCACAGCGATGAACTCAGGGCGGAGTGCCGGGCGCTCGCCTCGGCAGTACAGGCCCTGGCCGCCACCACGCGTCGCTTGCTCGAGACCCTCGAGTCGGGTGAGGCCGAACGGGCGTTGAGCAACGCGACACTCTACCTCGACGCGTTCGGCACGATCGCGGTGGCCTGGCGCTGGCTGGCGCAGGCCGGGGCTGCGCTGCGCGGGCTCCCTCCCGATCCGGGTGGCGTTCCTGACGGTGCCCGGCCGCAGGCCGAGGGCAGCGCCGAGGTGTTCCGCCGCGGCAAGCTTGCCGCCTGCCGGTTCTTCTTCCGCCATGACCTGCCCCGCGCGCGCGCCCAGCTGGCCCTGCTGGCCAGTCTGGACGACACGGCGTTGAACATGCGCGACGACCAGTTCTGACTCAGCTGCCGCCCAGCTCGGCGAGCAGTTCCTTCGCGTCGTAAACCTTCATCAGCGCCTCGCGCATGATGGCCGGATGCACTGCGATGGCGCGGTTGCGGGCCGTGTCGAACCAGTACGCGCCCGAGATCGAGTGGATGTTGCCGTCGAACATCAGGCCGACCACATCGCCCCGTGCATTGATCAGCGGGCTTCCGGAATTGCCGCCGACGATGTCGCTGTTGGTCGACAGATTGAACGGCGTCGACAGGTCCAGCGCGGACCTCGCCTTCTGCCAGCTGTCGGGAATACGGAACGGATCCTTGCCCGTGGCCCGCGCGAAGGCGGTCTCGAGCCGTGTGAACGCATCGATGTCGCGTCCGTTCTCGTTCCAGCCCTGCACCGTGCCGAAGTTGAGGCGCAGGGTGAACGTGGCGTCCGGGTAGACCGCCGTGCCATAGAGCGCGAAGCGGGCGCGCGCGATTTTTTCCTCGGCGGCCCGTGTCGGCGCCTCGACCTCGTCCTCGTAGCGCTTGCGTATCGCCCGTGACTCGGCGTCGATGCTGGCGGCGAGCCGGATCATCGGGTCATCCGAAGCGGCGATCGCCGGCGCGCCACCGTTCCAGAGTTCCAGCCGCACCGCGGGATCCGCGAGCCGGCTGCCGCCGATCAGGCTCGCGGCCAGCGTGTCCGGCGACTCGGTGGCCAGCAGCCTGCGCACCATGGGGTGGTCGGGACCCAGCCACTCGCGCATGCGTTCGAGCCCGAAGGACAGACTCAGGTTCTCGAGTTCCGGGTAGATCGGAACCTTCGCGCCCAGCTGCTGCTGGATGCGGGGCAGCGCGTTGTCGGTGAATTCGCGCAGCCGCTCCGCGTTCGGCTTGCCGCGCTCCTCGGCTGCCCGCACCAGTGTGCGCGCATAACGGAACAGTCGGCTGTTGAAGCCGGCGCCCCCTTCCATGAAGGTGTAGTCGTTGGAGAGGGCCCGGTCGATCAACCCGGCACGTTCGATCTCGGCCCAGGGGTCGCCGATGCCGCGCAGCTCGGCGCTGGCAGCGACCTGTGCGCGCAGGGTCTTTTCTTCCTGCCGCTTCTGCTCCATCAGCGGCTCTTCGAGCAGCGCGTCGAGCAGCTTGCGCCGGACCTTGATCCCGTTCTCCAGGCCGGCGAGCGTGTCCTCGCTGATGCGTCGGGCTTCGTTGCTGGTCTTGGCGAACTGGATGTAGCGGCCGCGCAGCTCGCTCGAGCGCAGCAGCGCGGGTGGCAGGTCGCTGTCGCGCAGGCGCTGCAGCTGCGCCACCGTCAGCAACCGGTCGGTGGATCCCGGGTGGCCCGAGACGAACACCAGTTCGTCCTTCTCGGGACCGCGGAAGTCGATGCGCAGCGGCTGCTGCACCTGGACAGGCTTGCCGCCCTCGTAGGCGCGCAGCAGCCCCATGTCGAGGCACCAGCGCGGGAACTGGAAATTGTCCGGGTCGCCGCCGAAGGCCGCGATGGCCGCTTCCGGCGCGAACACCAGCCGCACGTCGGTGTAGCGCCGGTACTTGTACAGGAAGTACTGGCCGCCGTTGTACAGCGCCACGGACTGGCACTTGATCGAGCCACCCTGTTCGCAGGCCTGCTCGAGTTCGGTGAGCTTGCGCTTGCGGGCTTCGTTTGCGGCGCGGTCATCGAGACCGCGGGTCGCCACGGCCAGTGCCTCGGTGACGTTCTGCATCCCGACCAGAATGTCGGCGACCTGGGTGCCGCAGCGGATCTCCTGCTCGCGGGTGCGTGCGTGGAAGCCGTCGTCCAGCAGGCTCTTTGCCTTCGAGGAATTCTCGGCGAGGCAGCTGGTGATGCAGTGATGGTTCGTGAGGATCAGCCCGTCCTTCGACACGAACGAGGCGGTGCAGCCCGCCAGCCTGACGGTGGCCTGCCGGACGCGGTCGAGCCAGGCAGCGTCGATCTTCTGGCCATGGCGCTGCTGCACGGTGGCAGCGGGGAAGTTGTCGTAGGTCCACATGCCTTCGTCGGCCAGTGCGGTGATCGGGGAGAGCAGGGCGAAAAGCCCGGCAAGAAGATAGCGACGCATCGGTGTCACACCCTGTGAATAAGCGATGCCGGCATTTAATCACAGCGCCGTCGTCCCGCGGCAGGGCCAGCCCGGCTGCAGCCCCAGGGTGGCGTCATGGCGAATCTGCCGCAATTCGCGGCATTTGCCCCTTGGCCGCCCAATCAGGTGTTTTCCGGCGCTTTATCCAGCTGCCGGCGCGGCGCGTCGCGGCTCAAATGTGCCTCGCCGGCGATCCGCCGGAGCACTCGATCGGAGACCGCCATGAATTTCACGCTCAAGAAACATGCCGCCGGCCAGGGCATGACCGAATACATCATCATCGTCGCGCTGATCGCCATCGCCGCCATCGGCGTCTACAGCGCCTTCGGCGACATCGTGCGCGGCCAGACCTCCGTCGCCGCCGCCGCGCTGTCCGGCGACGATTCCGGCAACGGCCGGGGACTCGTCGGCAATGCCCAGGGCCGTGCCAATGCATCGGCGCGCGAGAAGACTCTCGAGAACTTCGAGGAACAGCAGTGAGCACCGGCCCCGGGGAGGGTCCCATGACCGGGAATGTCGGCCCGGCGGGCCGGCCGTCCCGCAGGCCGCGCCAGGAACGGCGGCGGCCCGGATCCCCCCGGGGCCAGGCGCTGGTCTTCCTGCTGCCGCTCGTGGCGACGCTGGCTGCCGCGCTGCTCTGGGTACTGGACGCCGGGCAGGGGGTCAGCGAGAAGCAGCGACTGGTCGACGCGACCGACGCGGCCGCGCTCAGCGCCGCGGTATGGCAGGCCCGCACGCTGAATTTCGAGTCCTACATGAACCGCTCGATCATCGCCAACGAGGCGGTCATCGCGCAGTCGGTCAGCCTGCGCTCCTGGTCCGACTACATGAATCGGCTGCTGCCCGGGGCCTCCGTTCTGACGCGCTGGGTACCGATCCTCAATGGTGCCGTGCTGGTGCTGCAACGTCTCTGGGCAGGTTTCGACAGGGCGCTGCAACCCGGGCTCACCGCCGCCGAAGCCATGGTGAGCCTCGTGGACCATGACCTCGCCGCGGCCCAGAGGCTGATGCATGCGGCCTCTTTCCAGGCGGTCCCCGACGTGGTGCGGGCGACGCTCGCCGCGAATGATCCGCGCTACCGGCTCTCCGCGGGTGGCGAGGCGCTGCTCGCGCGCTGGTTGGCCGACTGGACGCGGTTCTCCTCCAGTTACGGGGGCGCGTGGCGATGGCGTCAGGCCGACGTGTTACGCCGCTCGCTTGACGGGTTCACCGAGTCGCGCAACAGCACTTTTGCAGCGGCGCCATTGGGCACCTGGCTGCGCATCGAGAAGCGCGGGGGAACCGAGCTGCTCGACTTCGAGACCTGGCGGTCCGTCGAGACACTCTCGCTGCACACCCGTTCCGGGTTCCTGGTGGGCCGCATGCGCGAGCAGGTGCCGCTGGGCTGGGGTGCCGCCTATCACGGCGCGCCGAGCCGTCAGGCAGGCACGTATGGCGGTAGCGTACGGACCAACCCCCGTGCGTTCCGGCTCGCGGACGCGGGCGTCCGGCAGCATCGTTCCTATCTGGGGCTGCCGTCCCTGCGCGATCTCTCGGTCGAGCAGCGCCGGCAATTCGAGCCGCCGCGGCTCGTGGTCCGTGCCGTGATCCACGAGGCCGGCCGCCAGACCGCGTCCGGCATCACCGGCGTCAACCGCCTGCTGCCAGCGGCCGGCGCCGGCGACGAGGGTGTCGCGCTGCCGCGCGCGCGGGCGATGTACGCCATGTCAGCGGCGGAGACCTACTTCCTGCGCACCGAACGGCGCAGGGACGGCGCCCGCGAGGCCCCGAGCCTCTACAGCCCGTACTGGCGGCCGCGTCTGAGCCTTCCGACTCGGGCGGAACGGATGTTCGCCGCCTCCGCTGATGGTGTGGCAGTGCCCTTGCTCGAGGCGCTGCCATGAGCCGCCGCCTGCATCGAGTCCCCCGGCGCGGAGCCCTGTCGGGCCAGGCATTGACCGAGGTGCTGGTCGCGCTGCTGTTCCTGGTCCCGCTCTGGATCGCGGCATTCCACCTCTGGCTCTGGCAGGACCTGCAGCACGCGGCGATCGGCGCAGCACGGTACGCGTTGTTCGACACGGCTTCCCGTCCCGGCGGTGCCGGTGTCGCGGCGGTGCAGGCGCGGACGCAGATCCGTGTGTTGTCGGCCGGTGCCGGGCGGTTCCGTGCGCTGGACCCTGTCGATCCGGGTGCCCCCGCTCGATATCCGCCGCGTGCCGACTGGCGCGGCCTGGATGCACTCGCGCCCGTGCTCACCACGGTCGAGAGCCTGCAGGTGACGGTGGACTCCGCTCCCCAGCCCGAGTCCGCCGAACGCGTCGAACGCACGGCCTTCGCGATGCTCTCGCCCGCGCTCGCGCTGGGGGTCGGGACCTTCGACCTGGGTCGCGCCGCTGCCCGGCGCAGCGAGGTGCAGATCAGCCTCGATTCGCGGCTTCTGCGCGGCGCAGGTTTCCATGAACCCAGGCTCAGGCTGCAGGAATCGCTCTACGCGATGGTCGATCCCTGGGTCTCGCGGGGCGCTGAACAAGTGGCGGCACGCACCCGCAGCCTCAGCGCCGTTGGCCTGGTCGGGTCGGCGACGGAGCAGCTTGAACCCGTGAAGGACGCCATCGAGCTGTTCGAGCCCGCGGTCCGCGGTCTGTGCCCGGGCCGTCTCGATCCGGACATCGTGCCGGAGGATCGCCTGCAGGGCGGGAACCCCGCGCTCAACGACCTGCGGAGGCGTCCGTGCTGAGCCTGCGCCGCTATCTGGCCGCCGTGGCAGCCGTGACGGGCGCACTCGCGCCCCCCTGGTCAGCGTCCGCGGAGCGTGCGCATCCCACGGCCACCATGGTCCGGATCAACGGCGTGCGCTTCGACATCGTGTCGCTGTCCGTCGCGGGTCGACGCGATGCCATGGCGCAGGAGCTGGCGCGTGCGTGGCGAGCCGAAGGCCCGGCCACCCCTCATGTGCTCCAGTTCGGCGAAACGCTGGTGGTGGGCCGCCAGCGCGGCTCGCTGCACGAGACCGTATCGATCACGCCGACGGCGGTGCCGCGCCGCCTCGAGGTCCGCGTGGCGGTGCAGAACCTGAGCGTCCTGCCCGGCCCCGTCGCCACGCTGCCGTTCCGGATGCCCTCCGGACTGCGCGTGCGCAACGTGGTCGAACATGCATCCGGTGCGGTCACATTCACCCTGGACGACGCCCGTGCCGTCGGGGCCCTCGGTTCGATCCTGCTGCACGCGGCGACGCGTGACGGATGGCGGATGTCCGGCAGGGCGGTGCGCGGTGACGGCCGCGTCGGACTGCCCGGTGGAGGGTTGGCCTGGTGGGGTGTGCGGGGTCGGCAACGTCTCGACGGTGTGGCGTTGCCCCAGGGCGCC
>CAJACZ010000310.1 GCA_903938365.1 uncultured Pseudomonadota bacterium
ACCACGAGGTCGATGCGGAAGCCGCCCACGCGCACCTGCGGACGCACCCGGTAGCCGCGCGCCACCAGCAGGTCGAACATCTCGCGCTCGAAATCGCTCTCGCAGAGTTCGCGCAGGCCGGCCACCTGCGCGTGGTCCTGGCGGAACGGGCTGCGGAAGTGCGCCATCAGCAGGCCGTTGAGACCGTCGAGCGCCACATCGCCCTCGTCGATCGAACGGAACAGCATCATGCGGTCCCGGGCACGCGAGGCCGCGACGTTGAAGCGCTGCTCGAACTCGATGCGGTTCGGCACGCCGCGCTCGCCCTTGGCCAGCACCATCGACATCAGCATGATGTCGCGCTCGTCGCCCTGGAACACCGTGGGGCTGCCGACACGCAGCCGGCGCTCGAGGATGTCGCCGGGCTCGATGTTGCGATGGATCAGCGCATCGATGAACGGTGCCTGGTCCTGCCCGAGCAGCGTGACCACGCCAATCGAGCGCCCCGCCAGCGCCGGGTCGCGCAGGATGGATTTGATCTCCTGCACGATGGCAACGGCCTCGGGCTCGTTCACGTCGCGCCGCCGGTAGCCGCCCTTGACGAACACGTCCACCAGCGGCGGGTCGAGGCGCTCACTGCGGCGCGGGATGCGCAGCGGCCGGATCTCGCCCTGGTAGAACTCGCGGTTCGAGAACTCGATGATCGCCGGCACGCAGCGGAAGTGCTCGCGCAGCATCACGGAGTTGCCGGCAAACACGGCCTTCGCGAGGTCGTAGACCGAGCGGTCGGGAGTCATCAGCGCGCCGTTGGGCTGCTCCTTGAGGAAGCGTTCGACGAGCTCGCCGATCTTGCGCTCCGGAATGCCCACGGCGCTCGGACTCACCTGTTTGTGGTCGCCGACCACCAGCACCTTCTTGCCGCGCAGCAGCGCGGGCAGCGCCCAGATGTCGGACTGGCTGGCTTCATCGATGATCACGAGGTCGAACACGCCGATCTCGGCGGGCAGGGTCTCGGACACGCGCCACTGCGGCAGGATCCAGCACGGCACCGCCGGATGCGCCTCGAGCATCGCGGCGCGCGCATCGCGCCGGTGCCGGATCGCGCGCACTCCGTTGCCCGCGCCGATGGACTGCATGGCCGTGAGGTAGGCGGCCAGTCCCCGCCTCACCCTCTCGGGCGAGTTGTTGTACACGCCGAGCCAGGTCTTCTCGGCGACCAGCTGTCGATAGGCGCGCGCCAGATCGCGTTCGGCGATGTGCCTGCGCTCGAACAGGCCATGCAGCGCCTCGTGGCCGTCGAGCGAGTCGAGCAGGGTTCGGGCCGTGCGCCAGCGGAACGCTTCGAGCCAGTCCGGAGGCGTGAGCGGATCGCCGTCGGCAGGCGCCGGCTCGCGCCGCAGGCGCTCCGCCCAGCCCGGCGCGCCGGAGTGCGCGACCGTCGCCGCAACCCGGTCGATCGTCACCAGGTCACCGCGCAGGCCCGTCAGACGACGCAGCTCGGTCCGCAACGACCGCCAGCGTTCGGCGATGGCGGCTTCCGGCAGCGCGGCCAGCCCCAGTTCGCGCGTGAGCAGCGCGCGCAGGGACTCGACGATCGGTCCCGAGTGACCCTCGAGCGCCTCGAGCTGTTCGCGCACACGCGCCTGCGCATGGGCCAGCCGGTCCTTGTCGAGGTGCTGGTCCAGCGCCTCGAGCAGCTGCGCGAGCGCGGCGTCCTCGTCCCTGGGCAACGCAGCCGCCGCGGCGGCACCAAAGACGCGCGGCACCAGCGGGGCCGCGACGGCATCGCCTTCGGTAGCGAGGCGGTGCAGTCGGTCGACCTGCGCAGCGAGCGTCGCGGCCGTGCGGAAGGCCTCGGCACCCTGGCCCGCCGCCGGCGCAATGCCGACTTCCAGCGCCAGCGCGTTCCAGGCGGCCACACGACTGCGGGCGCGCAGCCGGTGTTCGAGTTCCTCGCGGACCGCGGTCCAGTCCTCGGCCGTACTCGCGGCCAGGTTGTTGACCCGCAGTGCCGCCAGCGTGGCACGCGCCTCGCCATGGCCGAACGGCAGGCTGAACGCGCTCTTGCCCTGGGACAGGCGCTGCAGGGCGGACCGGACCACCGGATCGAGTTCGAGGTCCGCCGGGGCGTCGACGGGCCGCCCGAGGCGCACGCGGCGCGAGTTGTCCTCGGCGAGGATCGCGGCGACGGTCTCGATCAGGTTCAGCACCACCGGGTCGCGCGTCTCGCGCAGGCGCGCACGCAGCGCGGCCGCCACCGCCGGGTCGACGCCATCGAGCTGCAGGCGCAGTTCGCGGACCGTGGTGAGCGCCTGCCGCAGGCGCGTCGCGGCCTCGAACGTGGCAGGCGTGGTGTCGGCCAGGTCGAGCAGCTCACCCGAGGCCACGCGGGCTTCGATGCCGCGCATGCGCGCGAGGTCGCGATGCAGCTCGAGCAGCACGGCTTCCGGCAGCAGCGCGTCCACGGCAGGCAGGGAATGCTCGAGGTAGGGCAGATCCGCGCCCAGCCGGCGACGCGCCTCGCGCAGCGCGGCCAGGTCCTCGCCCGTAAAGGCGGGCGTGGCGTCCGCCGGGATGGGGTCGTCCAGCCAGCCATGGCGCTCGGCCTGCAGGACGACACGTCGGGCCAGTGCTTCGGGGGAGAGTTCGCCATCGGGCAGGACGATGTCGCGCAGCTGGCGCTCGGCGAGTTCAGAGATCTCGTGGTCCAGCGCTGCGATCCGGGAATGCACCTGGTTCAACAGCGCCTCGAGGCGCAGGATCTCGGCCTGCTTCTGCGCAGGATCGAGCGCCGCGATCTCGGTACCGATGCGTTCGATGGAGCGCTCGAACTGCGCCATGCCTTCGCGTTCACTGGTGAGCAGCGCCACGGTCAGCGCACGGACTTCCTCGGGAATCTTTTCCTGCAGCACCGACAGCGCCTGCTCGCCCTTGCTGGTGACCAGTACGCGCTTGCCCTGGGCGAGGAAGTGGCAGATGACGTTGGCGATGGTGTGCGTCTTGCCGGTGCCGGGCGGGCCCTGCACCACGACGCCGTCGCCGCTTTCGAGCTTCTCGACGATGGCCCGCTGCTCGTCGTTGAAGGGCATCGGGAAATAGAGTTCGCGCACGTTGGCGCCCGACACCGAGGAGGAAAGCCCGCGGAACGTGAGGTTGAGGCGCGGCTTCACGGCCGTGTCCCCCGGCGTCACGAACTTCTCGAGCGCGCGTGGCAGGGTCTTCACCAGCGCCTTGAGCCGCGCCCGCAGGCGCGCGACGTCCTCGAGGAATATGTGGCCGGAACGGGGGCGCCCGAAGACCACCCAGCTGTCGGTGACGAGCAGGGTCGGCGAGGACTCGGCCGGCTCCTGCCGGTCACCCGTGAGCTGGTAGCGGCCACCCGGATCGAGGTGGCCGACGGCGGCCTTCAGGATGTCCTCGAAGCTCGAGGGCTCGAAGGGCGCGGGACGGCTCGCCGCGGTGGCCTGGTGCTCGCGGAAGAAGCCCTGCAGCGCCGGCACGCCGGCGAGTTCGAGCTCGGCGTAGCAGTCGGTCTCGAGCACCGTGTCCGCCTCGCGCGGACGCAGTTCGAGCGCAAACGTGCCGGGGTTGAGGCTGATCTCGCAGGACTGGGTCAGCAGCGGATGCTCGATGGGGCCACGGGCGCCGTCCTTGTCCCAGACGGCCACGCCCATGCCCCAGACCAGTTCGACCGGGGTCTCGGCGCCTTCGGAAGCCATGACCTGCTGCAGCGTAAACAGCTGGTTGTAGAAGCGGATGGTGCGGCGACGCGGTTTCTCGGCCGCGCTCCAGGGCTGCCAGCGGTCGTGGACATAGCGCTCGAACAACCGCGCCACACCGGGGAAATCGCTCAGCTTCAGGGCGCGGCCGTCGGTGCCCTTCGGCACGACCGCCTCGTCGCGCAGTTCGGGTTCCTTGTCCGGCGACTTTGAGAGGGCGACCCAGGGGCGCAGCGCCAGCTCGGGTTCAGGCGGGGGCTGCTCCGCCAGTCGCGCGATGCGCAGCCAGACGTCATCACCGCCGGTCAGCTGGTTGTACTGGATGCCGGGCAGGCCCTGCAGGTCGCGCTGGAACGCGCGGAAAAGCTCGTCCGGCACCGTGAAGGGCGCGCGTTTCTTGAGCTTCTCGACTTCGGTGATGTAGTCGAGGAGCCGGATCAATTTGTCCTTTGGTCCGGCCAAGGCAGCACCGCGCAACGGCGTCGGGAAAACGGACGCAACAATAGCCGATCCGCAGACGGCAATGTGGTGGCTGCACTATAACTGCTGTCGCCGCCCCAGGGCGACGCGGGCGACCTCAGACCGCGATGCGCTGTTCCTGGGACAGGGCGACGAGCTGGTCGATCAGTTCGTGCTTGAGGAACTCGGCCGTGGCGTTCTCGCCCTGGCAGGTGCCGGCGGCATCGTGCCCGCCGCCGCCGTGGGTGAGCATCAGTTCGCCCACCGGGACGGGGTTGCCGCGGTCGAAAATCGACTTGCCGACCGTGAACACCGTGTTCTTCTTCTCGCGACCCCACATCACGTGCATCGAGATGTCGCACTGCGGGAACATCGCATAGACGACGAAGCGGTTGCCGGCGTAGATGGTGTCCTCGCCGCGCAGGTCGAGCACCACGAGGTTGTCGTGGACCCGGGCGACGCGCTGGATCTGGTCACGGAACAGTTCGTGCTGGGCGAAGAACAGTTCTACCCGCTCGTTCACGTCGGGCAGCGCCAGGATCTGCTCGACGCTGAGGTCCCGGCAGCAGTCGATCAGCATCATCATCAGCTGGTAGTTCGAGACGCGGAATTCCCGGAAGCGGCCCAGGCCAGTGCGGGCGTCCATCAGGAAGGACAGCAGTTCCCAGCCCTGCGGGTGCAGGACGTCCTCGCGGCTGAAGCCGGCGGAGTCGGCCTTGTCCACGGCTGCCATCATCTCGGCGCTGACCCGCGGGAAGCGTGCGGCGCCGCCGAAGTAATCGTAGACCACTCGCGCCGCGCTCTTGGCTTCCGGCTGGAGGACGTAATTGGAAGTCGCCTGGCCGTCGTTGCGGGTGGCCTCGCTGGCATGGTGGTCGAAGCACATGGCGCAACCGGCCACATACGGCAGGTTGGTCAGGATGTCGCGATCGGTCACCGGGACCTTGCCGTCCTGCATGTCCTTGGGGTGCTGGAAGACAATCTCGCCAAGGAGGCCCAGTTCCTTGAGCAGCACGGCGCACACGAGGCCATCCATGTCGCTGCGGGTGATGAGACGATAGGTGCCGGTCAGGGAATTCATTCCAGGCTCTCTCCAGTACAGGGGGACGGCGGGCATGACCGCCCTGCTCAGTGGGTTATCGGCGTGTCGCTGCCTTGGCTTTAGGAAATATCGTCAGTGAATCAATACTTGAAACCATCGCTCACTCTATCTCGCCAGTGTTTCAATACAGGGTCGGCGCGGGCAGGCTTCGCTGCTGACCCTGCCCTCCGGGCGGATCAGGACTGATGGCCGGTTCGGTCAATCCGATCCGCAGCGCGGTACGCGTGCTGCAGATCCTCACCGCCCTGAATGCCGGGCATCCGGCGGGATCGGCCATGATCGCGCGGCGCCTGCAGATGGCGCCCGCCACCACCTACCGATTCCTCGAGACCCTCGTCGAGGCCGGCTTCGTCACCAAGGACCCGGCCACGGGCCACTACTCGCCCTCGCATCTGGTCCGTGCCCTGAGCTGCGGCTTCGAGGACGAGCACTGGCTCGCGCATGCAGCCAAGCCGGTGATCCAGTCGATGGGGCGCGAACTGGTCTGGCCCCTCGCCATCGCCACCCTGTCCGGCCCGGCGATGCTGCTGCGCGAGAGCACCGACATGCAGAGCCCGCTGGCGGTGAACCGCTTCGCGCCCGGCCGGCGCATCAGTCTGCTCGGTACGGCCTCGGGCCGTGTCTACCTGGCGTTCTGTGGCGACGACCAGCGGGAGACCCTGCTCGATGTGCTGAGCCGGTCACAGGATCCCGGCGAGATGCCGACCCAGGATCGCGCCACGATCCACCGCGAGCTGGCCGAGATCCGCGCGGCCGGTTACGCGACGCACCAGCGTGCGCAGCGGGTGACGCAGCAGTGCGCGCTCGCCGTGCCCGTGCTGGGCAACGGCCGCGTGCTGGCGAGCCTGAGCATCCGCTACGCCGGCAGCGCAGTACGGCGCTCGATCGCGCTGCAGCGGTTCCTGCCGCGCCTCGAGCAAGCAGCCATGGAGATCGGCCGCGCCTTCGAGGCAGGAGCGCCCTCCGGCGCGCCCTGAGCCGGACTCAGCGCTTCAGGGACAGTCGGAAGGTCGCCGCGAGGCCCAGCGCACCGGTCGCCGCAGCCGCCAGCAGGGTGGCCTGCACCCCGATGACCCGCGCCAGCGCGCCCCAGAGCAGCGCACCGGCCACGAACCCGGCCATCATCGTCATCGTGAACACCGCCATGCCGCGGGCCCGCAGCGCATCGGGCAGCTCGCGCTGCACGGCGAGTTGCCCGCCTGAGACCACCACGTACCAGGCGATACCGAGCACGAACAGCGTCGCGGTGCGCAGCAGGTTGGCCGGGAAGATCGCCAGCGAGGTCATCATCACGGCATGCAGCCCGATGCCGAGGCTCAGCTGCCGGCCGGCGTCGAGACTGCGCGCCACCCGCGGGAACAGCACCACACCGACGATGGCCCCGACCCCGTAGGCCGCCCAGCCGAGCCCGAACCAGCGGGCGTCGGTCACCAGCAGGGGCAGCATGCCGTGCACGGCGACGGCGCAGCAGAAGAACACCACGACGCGCAGGATGACGCGGCGGTAGACGAGGTCGCGGGCGCAGTGCAGGAGGCCCTCGAGCAGCGCCGGCCAGTAGCGCTGCGACACCCCCCGGGGCTTCGCAAAACGCCCCGGCGGAATGGACAGCACCAGCAGCCACGCCAGCAGATAGGCGGCGAGGGTCGCGGCAAACACGGTCGGCACGCCTGCGGCGACCAGCAGCGCGCCCGCAACGCCCGGCCCGGCGATGCGCGCGACATTGTTCGCCGCGCTGTGCAGTGCCACCGCATGCTGCAGTTCGGAGCGCTGCGCCAGTTCGGCGCCCGTGGCCGAGAAAGCCGGCAGGATCAGGGCCTTGCCGGCTCCCGACAGCAGCGTCAAGGCCAGCAGCCCCGGCAGCCCCACCGCTGCAGCGGGCTGCGCGGCCCAGGTCAGCCCCGCACCGCAGAGCGCCAGCCAGACCAGCGCCCAGGCGAGCACACGCCGCCGGTCCAGCAGGTCGCCCAGGGTGCCGGCAGGCACCACCAGCAGCAGCACGGGCAGCGAGATCGCCACCTGCACCAGCGAGATCGCCAGCGGATCGCCGGCCGTGAGCTCCTTGACGAACCACGCCGCCGCGACGTCCTGCATCCAGATGGCGCAGATCGAGACCACCGCCGCAATCCAGGCCGCGCGGAAGACGCGCTCGCGCAACGGCGCCCAGACCTGCAGGGCGGTGGAGGATTCGGGCAGGCGTGCATCTTCAGCCATGGGGCCGCAGTCTGGCAGCGGTACATGACAGGAACGGCTGGATCACGGCGGCCGCTCACCAAGTGAAACGCCGCGGCGCCGGCGGTCGGTTAGCATCGATCCCCGTTTTCATCAGGAGAGGCGCCGCAATGATCATCGTGCAGGACCGCTGGAGCCCTTCCGACGCCGCAGGCCTCGAGCGACTGCTGCGCGCCGCGCAACGGGGACAGTCCGCAGGAGCAGACCCGGAGCTGATCCTGCTGCCGCTGTCCGGACCGGGCGACGGCCTCGACGAAGCCGCAGCCCTCGGGGTGGTCGGCGCGCTGGCCGCGACACTGGGCGTGGTGGTCGCTGGTGCACTGCGGCTGGCGGCGGGCAGCGTCGGCTTCGTGGTGGGCGCCGACGGTCGCGCGCTGCTGCGGTCGCCGAGGATCCTGCCGGATCTCGCCGAGGGATACTCGGACACGCCCAGCGCGCTCGACGAGCCGGCGGCCTTTGCGATCGCCAGGCTTCCGCAGGGACAGGTCGCCGTGCTGGTGGGCGAGGACGCCACCGCACCCCACCTGGTGCGCGCGGCGATGTGGAGCGGTGCCGAGATCATCCTCAACCCCGCCTGCGAATTCACCGACGAGCAGTTCGGCATCCGGCAGCAGGCGCGCATGGCCCGCGCCTACGAGAACCACCTCTGCCTGGTCACGGCCTCGCCCGCCAGCGTGCTGCGCGAAGGTGGCTTCGAGGAACGGCTGCCACCGGCTTCGGCTCTCTATGACGAATGGGCACAGCCGGTGCGCGCCACCGGCGCCGAGAGCTTCCTGCGCGTGACCCTCGACGTGGAAGCCGTACGGCGCCGGCGCAGCGAGTATTTCGGCAACCTGTGCGTCACGACGCGGCCGACGATCTACGCACCCGGCTATCGCAGCGCCATCGCCCGGTCCGACGCAGCCACCCCGCCACCGCAAACCGTCCCGGACTGGGTCGCCGAGGGGGAGCGCCGCGCCCGCGCGTTCGCCCAGGCTCATCCGCCCCGCGCCGACGGCATCGCACGCTACGACATCCTGCTCGGGCAGGTGGTGGTGCGCCACGTGGCTGATGCAGCCAGCGCAGCGGAGGTGATGACGCGCAACCTCGACCACGCGCTCGACGTGGTGGGTCGCTTCGCCGCAGCGCCGGACACGCGGCTGGTCGTGTTCCCGGAGTTCTTCCTGCAGGGCTCGCGCATGGGTCGCCTGCCGCAGCTGTTCCCGGTGGCGGGCATCGACCTCAAGGCCAGCCCGCACATCGACCGGCTGGCGCGCTTCGCGCAGGACCACAAGGTGCACGTCTGCGGCGCGGTGCTTGAGATCGACCCGGAATGGCCGGGACATCTCTTCAACACGGCGATCATCATCGACGACCGCGGCGAACTGATCCACCGCTACCGCAAGATCCAGTGCGCCGACGTCTTCGGCTTCCTCGACACGACCCCCGGCAGCGTGCTCGACCGCTATCTCGACCGCTACGGCTACGAGGCGCTGTTCCCCGTCGCCGACACCAGGCTGGGACGGCTCGCCACCGCGATCTGCTTCGACATGAACTTCCCGGAGCTGTTCCGCGCCTTCGCCACGCGGGGCGCCGAGGTGCTGCTGCACCCGACCGCCGAGCCCTACAACGTGCGCCGGCGCGCGTGGGAGAACGGTCGTCAGGTCAGGGCCTGGGAGAACACCCTGTACATCGCCTCGGCGGGTCTCGGGGGCGAGTACTGGGACGGCCGCAGCACCGATGCGCCGACGCTCAGTTCACGCGGTCACTCGAAGGTGGTCAATTTCGACGGCACGGTGCAGTGCGTTGCGGACGGCCCCGGCGCAGTGCCGCTCGGCGGCGCGATCGACCTGCGCGCGCTGCGGCAGGCGCGCGCCGACGCGCAGCACTGTCCATTGCTCTGGGACGAGCCGCGCGTCTACGAACGTGTGTACTCGGGCACGGTCACCCTGCCGGACAACCTGATGCAAGGCCCAGACGACCGCCCCTACCTCGGCGGCAAGGCGCTGAACGAAGTAATCGGCCGTTTCACCGCGAGCGGCGTGTTCGTCGCACCCCGCAAGGCGGCGGCGGCGGCCGGCAATCTCGCGAGCGGCGGCCTCTAGCCGCGGCGCCGGACGGCCGCGGCGGGGTTGCGGATCCTGAACCGCGCGCGTCGATCGGCGCGCGCGGCTTCGAGGGCCGAGGCCTCGATGCGGCGGTAGCGGAACACACTGATGCCCTTGAGCTGGCCGAAGCGCGAACTGGGCCGTGTCTCGCCGCTGACCGGGTCGGTCAGCGGGCGGTTGTAGTAGTCGGCCTCGAAGGGCGTGAAGTGGATACCGAGCTGGGTGGTGACGAGCACATCGGCGCTCGGCAGGGTGTGCCAGGTGCGGTAGCGCGGCGCGCCCGACTCCGGATCCACGAGGTTGCGCAGCGCGGAGTGCCCGTCTAGCGGCAGGAAACGTCCTTCTGCGCCGAAATCCGCCACACCCGCGGCATCGAGCCTGCCAAGCGACTCCGTAGCGACCTCGAAGCCCTCCTCCGGGGGCAACCCCGGCCCGCCGGCGCCGCGCGCGAGCTGGCTCGCGGGGTACTGCTTCCATTCGCGGAGCAGCAGCTCGCCGGAAGCCACCACGATCTGCAGCACGTTGCCGTAGTCGGC
>CAJACZ010000311.1 GCA_903938365.1 uncultured Pseudomonadota bacterium
GAAATCCCCATCCTGTTTCGCCGTGGGGCTGGAACACGAAGGGCAAGAAGACCCGAACCAACAAGCGGACGACGCACATGATCGTGCAGCGCCGTCAGAACAAGGTCCGCTGAGCGGCCGGTCCGTAGGTAGGAGCCAAAAGTGCCTCGTTCACTGAAAAAAGGTCCGTTCGTCGATCTCCACCTTGTAAAAAAGGTCGAGGTAGCCGCTGCCAAGAATGATCGCAAGCCGATCAAGACCTGGTCGCGTCGTTCGATGGTTATCCCCGAAATGGTTGGTCTCACGATCGCCGTCCACAACGGCAGGCAGCACATCCCTGTGCTCGTGTCCGAGAACATGGTCGGCCACAAGTTGGGCGAGTTTGCTCCCACGCGCGCTTTCAAGTCGCACTCTGGCGACAAGAAGGTCGGCTGAGTCACTCCCGGAGCATAACGATGGAAGTCACTGCCAAACTGAAGTACGCGCGGATTTCCCCGCAGAAGTGCCGCCTCGTCGCGGACGTGGTGCGGGGCAAGCCGGTCGGCAACGCCATTGCGACGCTGCGCTTCATGCCCAAGAAGGGCGCGGAGCTGGTACGCAAGGTCATCGAGTCCGCTGTCGCGAACGCCGAGAACAACAACGGCCTGGACATCGACGAACTGAAGGTGCACCGCATCCATGTCGATGCGGCGCCGGTACTCAAGCGCTTCGCGGCGCGCGCCAAGGGGCGCGGCGCCCAGATCATCAAGCGCAACAGCCATATCACCGTCGTGGTAAGCGACGGCAGGAAGGACTGATCCATGGGCCAGAAAGTCAATCCGATCGGTATCCGCCTCGGCATCACGCGCGAGTGGACCTCCAAGTGGTACGCGGGGAAGAAGCAGTTCCCCCTGCACGTCCACACCGATTTCCGCGTGCGTGAGTTCCTGCGCAAGAAGCTTGCCGAGGCCTCGGTCTCGCGCATCCTGATCGAGCGCGCGGCAAACAAGGTCAACATCACGATCCAGACCGCGCGTCCGGGCATCGTCATCGGCAAGAAGGGCGAGGACATCGAGAAGCTGCGGCAGGAGACTGCGCGCCTGGTCGGCCGTCCGGCCTCGGACATCCGGCTCAATATCGCCGAGATCCGCAAGCCCGAGATGGACGCGCAGCTTGTCGCTGACGGCATCGCGCAGCAGATCGAAAAGCGCGTGATGTTCCGCCGCGCCATGAAGCGCGCGGTGATGAGCACCATGCGCAGTGGCGCCCTGGGCATCAAGGTTCGCCTGTCCGGCCGCCTCAACGGTTCCGAGATCGCTCGCACCGAAGTGGCCCGCGAAGGGCGTGTGCCGCTGCACACTTTCCGCGCCGACATCGACTACGGCCTCGGCGAGGCTCGCACGACCTACGGCATCATTGGTGTCAAGGTCTGGATCTTCAAGGGCGAAGTGTTCGACAAGGAAGAAGTGTCCCGGCCTGCTCACGAGAGCGAGACGGCGGCGGGCCATGCGCCCAGCCTGGGTGGCGACGTGTCGGGCGCCGCCCCGACCGCGGCCTGAGTCGGACGCCGGAACTGAGGATTTGCAGAGATGATGCAGCCCAAGCGCACCAAGTACCGCAAGCAATTCAAGGGCCACAACTGTGGCCTTGCGATGCGAGGCAATTCCGTCGCGTTCGGCGATTTCGGCCTGAAGGCCACTTCGCGCGCCCGCATGACGGCCCGCGAGATCGAGGCCGCGCGCCGCGCGATGGCGCGCCACGTCAAGCGTGGCGGCCAGATCTGGATCCGCGTCTTCCCGGACGTCCCCATCACGGCGAAGCCTCTCGAGGTTCGCATGGGTAGCGGCAAGGGCAACGTCGAGTACTGGGTCGCCAAGGTCAAGCCCGGCAAGGTTCTCTTCGAGATGGAAGGCGTTGACGAGAAGACCGCACGTGAGGCGTTTCGCCTTGCCGGTGCGAAGCTCTCGGTGTCGACCACCTTCGTCAAGCGGCAGGTACGCTGAACATGAACGCCAACGAATTGCGCGCCAAGACGGCCGCTGAACTCAACGACGAGCTGCTGAAGCTTCGCAAGGAGCAGTTCTCGCTGCGCATGCAGCGGGCGACTGGCCAGGGCATCAAGCCGCACGACTTCGGGCGGGTCCGCAAGGACATCGCGCGACTCAAGACCGTCCTGCGTCAGAAGACGCCGGCTGCCGGGAAGTAAGCACACATGAGCACCACTGAAACCGTTCCTGCCAAGAAGCTGCGCACCGTCACCGGACGGGTCGTGAGCAACAAGATGGACAAGACGATCGCGGTCGAGGTCGAGCGCCTCATCAAGCACCCGCGGTATGGCAAGTTCATCCGTCGCACGACGAAGCTGCTTGCCCACGACGAGGCCAACGAGTCACGCCAGGGCGACACCGTCACCATTGCCGAGTGCCGGCCGCTCTCGCGCCGCAAGTCCTGGACGCTGGTCAGCGTCGTGGAGCGTGCGTCGTGATCCAGCTGCAGAGCATCCTGAGCGCGGCGGACAACAGCGGCGCGAAGACCATGATGTGCATCAAGGTCCTCGGTGGCACCCGCCGTCGCTATGCGAGCGTCGGGGACGTCATCAAGGTCAGCATCAAGGACGCGATCCCGCGCGGCAAGGTCAAGAAGGGCGAGGTTTACGACGCCGTGGTCGTGCGCACCCGCAAGGGCGTGCGTCGTCCCGATGGCTCGCTGATCAAGTTCGACGGCAACGCCGCGGTCCTCCTGACGACCAAGCTCGAGCCCATCGGCACGCGCATCTTCGGACCGGTGACACGCGAGCTGCGCACGTCGCAGTTCATGAAGATCATTTCGCTCGCGCCGGAGGTCCTGTGAGAAAGATCCGCAAGGGTGACAACGTCATCGTCATTGCCGGCCGGGACAAGGGCCGCAAGGGCTCGGTGCTCGCGATCCTCGAGGACGACCGGGTCCTGGTGGAGAACATCAACCGGGTGAAGCGCCACACCAAGGGGAACCCGCAGGCCAACAAGGCCGGCGGGATCGTCGAGAAGGAAGCGCCGCTCCACATGTCGAAGGTGGCGCTGTTCAATCCCGGTGCGCAGAAGGCGGACCGGGTGGGCATCAAGCTGCTGGCCGACGGCAAGCGCGTGCGTTTTTTCAAGTCCAACGGAGAGATGATCGACGCCTGAGCGTCGACATCACGGGTTACACAGCATGGCAAGGCTGAAACAGTTTTACCGCGAGACCGTCGTGCCCCAGCTCCGCGAGGGCCTGGGCATCACCAACGCGATGGAAGTCCCCAAGATCACCAAGATCACGGTGAACATGGGCGTGGGCGAGGCGGTGGCCGACAAGAAGGTCATCGACGCGGCTGCCGGCGACCTGGCGAAGATCACGGGACAGAAGCCCGTGATGTGCCTCGCGCGCAAGTCCGTCGCCACGTTCAAGGTCCGCGAGGGCCTCGCGATCGGGTGCAAGGTCACCCTCCGCGGCGAGCGCATGTACGAGTTCCTTGACCGCCTCATCAGCGTAGCGATGCCCCGCATCCGCGACTTCCGGGGTGTTTCTGCCCGGTCGTTCGACGGTCGTGGCAACTACAACATGGGCGTGAAGGAACAGATCATCTTCCCCGAGATCCAGTACGACCAGATCGACCAGCTTCGGGGAATGGATATCACCATCACGACGACGGCGAAGGACGACAAGGCAGGACGAGCATTGCTCGAGGCCTTCAAGTTCCCGTTCCGCAAATAGACCACCGCAGCCCAGCGACTGCGCGACAAGCGAGAGCATCAAGCAATGGCCAAGACGAGCATGGTAGAGCGCGAGAGGCGTCGTGCCCAGACCGTCAAGAAGTACGCGGCGAAGCGCGCGAAGCTCAAGGAGGCTGTGCGTGACCCGCAGACGTCTCCTGAGGATCGTGCGGCAGCGCAGGTCGCCCTTCAGAAAATGCCCCGCGACGCGAGCCCAAGCCGCGGCCGGTTGCGCTGTGCCATCACGGGGCGTCCCCGCGGTGTGTACCGCAAGTTCGGCCTGTCCCGCGTGAAGATCCGCGAGACCGTCAACCGGGGCGAGCTGCCCGGCGTGTCGAAGGCGAGCTGGTAGGAGCACGCACGATGAGCATGACTGATCCCATTGCCGACCTTCTGACCCGTATCCGCAACGCGCAGCTTGCGCGCAAGGCGGAGGTCAAGCTCGGTTCTTCCCGGCTCAAGCAGGCCGTCGTCAAGGTCCTCAAGGACGAAGGCTATGTAGCCGACTTCCGCGTCGCCGAAGATGGCGCCAAGAGCACCATGACGATTGCCCTCAAGTACTACGAAGGCCGTCCCGTCATCGATCGCCTCGAGCGTGTCTCGCGCCCCGGCCTGCGGATCTACCGCGGCAAGGACGAGCTGCCGAAGGTGCTTAATGGCATGGGCACGGTGATCGTCTCGACGCCGAAGGGCGTCATGACCGACAAGCAGGCCCGGGCCATTGGCCAGGGCGGCGAAGTCCTCTGCATCGTCGCCTGATGACGGCTCGATCAAGGCATAGCTCCAGGTAGTCAACATGAGTCGTGTAGCAAAGCAACCCGTACAGCTGCCGCAGGGCGTGACGGCGACCATCACAGCGGACCAGGTTTCGCTGAAGGGCGCCAAGGGCACGCTCAGCGTCCCGCTCACCCACGGCGTGACCGTCGAGCAGAAGGCTCAGACCCTCGAGGTGAAGTACACCGTCGAGAACCGCATGCAGGCCGGAGCGACCCGCTCGCACCTGGCGAACATGGCGGTAGGCGTGTCCAAGGGCTACGAGCGCAAGCTCGAGCTGGTGGGCGTCGGTTATCGCGCGGCGGTGCAGGGCAGGACCCTGAACCTGACGCTCGGTTACTCGCACCCGGTGACGTTCCCGGTTCCCGAGGGTGTCACCATCGAGGCACCGACCCAGACCGAGGTCCTCATCAAGGGCTTCGACAAGCAGCAGGTCGGGCAGGTCGCTGCCGTGATCCGGGCGTTCCGTCCGCCTGAGCCCTACAAGGGCAAGGGCGTGAAGTACGCCGGCGAGAAGATCGCCCTCAAGGAAGGCAAGAAGAAGTAGCCGCGCTCGCGGAAAGAGGTTCGAACAATGCAGATCACCAAGAAAGAGCGCAGGCAGCGGCGTGCCGTACGGGCCCGGGCCAAGATCCGGGAGCTGGGCAGCGCGCGGCTCACGATCCATCGCACACCGCGGCACATCTATGCCCAGGTCTTCGATGCGACGGGCGGACTCGTCCTCGCGTCGGCTTCGACGGTGCAGGACGAAGTGGCGGCCGGGCTGTCCGGTACGGGCAACGTCGAGGCGGCCAAGGCCGTCGGGCGCGCCATCGCCGAGCGCGCAAAACTGGCAGGCGTGACCAAGGTCGCTTTCGACCGCGCCGGCTTCATGTACCACGGCCGGATCAAGGCGCTGGCCGATGCCGCGCGTGAAGCTGGTCTCGAGTTCTAGAGCAGGAATCCATCGCTATGGCACGAGTCGAAAAGTCACAGTCCGCCGACGAATTCCTGGAAAAGCTCGTTGCGGTCAACCGCACGGCCAAGGTCGTCAAGGGTGGTCGCCAGTTCGGTTTCACGGCGCTGACGGTGGTCGGTGACGGGGCCGGGCGCGTCGGCTTCGGCTTCGGGAAGGCCCGGGAAGTCCCGGTGGCGATCTCGAAGGCGATGGCGGCCGCTCGCAAGAACATGGTGAACGTCTCGCTTCGCAACGAGACGCTGCACTACGCCGTGCGCGGCGATCATGGCGCGACGCGGGTGTTCATGCTGCCTGCCTCGGACGGTACCGGGGTCATCGCGGGCGGCGGAATGCGCGCGGTCCTCGAGTGCGCCGGTGTGCGCAACGTGCTCGCCAAGAGCTACGGCTCGCGTAACCCGATCAACGTCGTGCGCGCCACGGTCAAGGCGCTCGCTGCCATCCGCTCGCCACAGGACATCGCCGCGAAGCGTGGCAAGTCCCTGTCGGAAATCATGGGTTGAACGACATGTCCGCCAAGCAAGTCAAGGTTACGTTGAAGAAGAGCATCCACGGCCAGCTCGCGAACATCGCGCAGTCGGTCAGGGGGCTCGGCCTGCGCAAGCGGCACCAGACGGTCTCTGTGGGCGACACCCCTGAGAACCGCGGCCTGATCCGCAAGGCCCGCCACCTGCTCTCGGTCAGCGAAGGCTGATCGGGGCCATCGGAACAGAGGACAAGACATGCACCTGAATTCAATCAAGCCGGCACCGGGCTCCAAGCGCCCCCGACTCCGCGTGGGACGCGGTGCGTCCGCGGGCCAGGGCAAGACCTGCGGTCGCGGCGTCAAGGGCCAGCGGGCCCGCAAGGGCGGCTACCACAAAGTTGGCTTCGAAGGCGGCCAGATGCCGCTGCAGCGGCGCATGCCCAAGGTCGGATTCCGCTCGGCGATGAAGGCGAGCCGCGCGGAAGTGCGCCTCGACGAACTGCACAAGGTCGAGGGCGAATTGATCGACCTCGCGTCGCTCAAGGCGGCCAATGTGGTTCCGCAGCACACCAAGCAGGCCAAGGTGGTCCTCTCCGGGGAGCTCAAGAAGGCGGTCACGCTCAAGGGCGTGCTGGCCACCAAGGGCGCGCTCGCGGCCATCGTTGCGGCCGGCGGCCGCGTCGAAGTCTGAGCCGCACCCAGCGCTCTTAGTCCAGGCACTTCAGGAACACACTCAGCGTGGCATCAGGAATCGGAAACCCGGCAGCGACCATCGCAGGGGCGACTCGTTTCGCCGAAGTGCGTTCGCGGCTGTTGTTCCTGTTCGGTGCCCTGATCGTGTACCGCATCGGCACGTTCATCCCGGTGCCCGGGATCAACCCGGAGCAGGTCGCGAGATTCTTCGAGGACACCCAGAGCACCATCCTCGGCATGGTGAACATGTTCTCGGGCGGCGCGCTGGAGCGCCTGTCGATCTTCGCGATGGGCGTCATGCCCTACATTTCCGCATCGATCATCGTCCAGATGATGTCGATGGTGTACCCGCCCTGGGAGGAGTACCGGAAGGAGGGCGAGTCGGGCAAGCGCAAGCTCGCCCAGATCACCCGCTACGGCACCCTCGGCCTCGGCATCTTCCAGTCTCTGGGCGCGGCGGTCGCACTGCAGAACGGTGGCATGGTGAACGTGCCCGGCTGGCAGTTCCTGTTCACCGCCACGATCACGATGACCACCGGGACCATGTTCCTGATGTGGCTCGGCGAGCAGGTCACCGAACGTGGCATCGGCAACGGCATCTCGATGCTGATCCTCGCCGGCATCATCGCTGGACTGCCGAGCGCGATCGGACTGACGGCAGAGGCGGTGAATACCGGCGAGATGTCGGGCCCGTTCGCGCTCCTGCTGATCCTGCTGGTGGGTGGCGTCACGGCATTCTGCGTGTATGTGGAACGCGCCCAGCGTCGAATCACGGTGAACTACGCCAAGCGGCAGGTGGGGCGCCGGGTGATGGCGGGGCAGACCAGCCATCTGCCGTTCAAGCTCAACATGGCCGGCGTGATCCCGCCGATCTTCGCCTCGAGCCTGCTGCTGTTCCCGGCGACCATCGCGCAGTTCTTCGGTACCGGAGAGGGCAAGGTCGCCGAAGTCCTTCAGGGCGTGGCGGCGGCTCTCGGCTATGGCCAGCCCCTGCACCTGGTCGTCTACACGCTGTTGATCCTGTTCTTCTGCTTCTTCTACACGGCGCTGGTGTTCAATGCCCGCGACACGGCGGAGAACCTCAAGAAGTCGGGTGCCTTCATTCCTGGGATCCGCCCCGGCCAGCAAACGGGCGAGTACATCGATAAGGTGCTCACCCGGCTGACGCTCTGGGGCGCTTTGTACGTCGCTGGCGTGTGCCTGATCCCGGAGATCATGATCTCCCAGGGCGGGGTGCCGTTCGTGTTCGGCGGCACATCCCTGCTGATCGTCGTGGTGGTGGCCATGGATTTCATGGCCCAGCTGCAGGCGCACATGATGTCCCATCAGTATCCGGGTCTTCTCAAGAAGGCCAACCTGATGGGCTACGGACGCGGCGGCGCGCCGCAGTGAAGAAAAGGTACCTGACATGAAAGTTCGTCCATCCGTCAAGAAGATCTGCAAGGACTGCAAGATCGTGCGTCGCCGAGGCGTCGTATATGTGATCTGCAAGGACCCGCGCCACAAGCAGCGGCAGGGTTGACCGGGCGGTTTTCCGCACCGGAATTGATTTACAAGGCTTTTTAGTTAGAATGCCGCGCTTTTCGCGGCTTCGGGGCAGCAAAAATGGCACGTATCGCCGGCATCAATATCCCGATGAACAAGCATGTTGTCATCGGGCTCACGCACATCTTCGGGATCGGCAGGACTCGCGCGCGCAGCGCCTGCGATGCGGCGGGCGTCGATCCCACGACGAAGGTCAAGGACCTCACGGACGCCGAAGTCAGCGCACTGCGTGCGCAGGTTTCGCGCGGGCTGGTCGAGGGCGACCTGCGTCGCGAGGTCTCGATGAACATCAAGCGCCTCATGGACCTGGGAACCTACCGTGGCCTCCGCCACCGTAAGGGCCTGCCGGTCCGCGGGCAGCGCACGCGCACGAATTCCCGTACGCGCAAGGGCCCGCGCAAGCAGGCAGTCAAGCTCAACTCGCCCCCGGGCAAGTAAGCATTCCGGGGATACCGGGCAAGGCATAGAGCCGCAACAGGCGGAACAGGCAGAGCGATATGGCAGATCAGAAGCAGTCAGGTGGCGCGAAGAAGCCGAAGAAGGTTCGCAAGAACGTTCTCGATGGCATCGCGCACGTGCACGCGTCCTTCAACAACACGATCATCACGATCACCGACCGCCAGGGGAACACGCTTTCCTGGGCGACCTCGGGCGGTTGTGGGTTCCGCGGTTCGCGCAAGTCCACGCCCTTCGCGGCGCAGGTGGCTGCCGAAAAGGCAGGCAACGCGGCGCAGGAGCACGGTTTGCGGAACGTGGAGGTCCGGGTCGCCGGGCCGGGCCCGGGACGCGAATCGGCGGTGCGCGCGCTGAACAACTGCGGGCTCAAGATCACGAGCATCGAGGACGTCACGCCGATCCCGCACAACGGCTGCCGCCCGCCCAAGAAGCGCCGCGTCTAAGGCTGCGCAAGAGGAATACTAGATGGCCCGTTATATTGGTCCGAAGTGCAAGCTCTCCCGTCGCGAGGGCACCGATCTTTTCCTCAAGAGTGGCGTCAAGCCCCTCGAGAGCAAGTGCAAGCTCCAGGTGCCGCCCGGTGGCATCAAGGGTGAACGCCGCACGCGCCTCTCCGAGTACGGCTCGCAGCTGCGCGAGAAGCAGAAGCTGCGCCGCATGTACGGTGTGCTCGAGCGCCAGTTCTCCAACTACTACACCGAAGCGGCCCGGCGCACCGGCTCGACGGGTGAGAACCTGCTCAAGCTGCTCGAGTGCCGCCTCGACAACGTCGTGTACCGCATGGGTTTCGCCTCGACGCGCTCCGAAGCGCGCCAGCTGGTCAGCCACAAAGGCATCCAGGTGAACGGGTCGACCGTGACCATCGCGTCTTACCAGGTCAAGGCCGGTGACACGGTGCAGATCCGGGAGAAGGCCCGCAAGCAGCTGCGTATCCAGAACGCGCTGCAGATCGCGTCGCAGGTCGGCCTGCCCGAGTGGGTCGAAGTGAACGACAAGGAAATGAAGGGCGTATTCAAGCAGGTGCCTGCGCGGGATGAGATCCTGCCGGACATCAACGAGAACCTCGTCATCGAGCTTTACTCGAAGTAAGAGGGGAGAAACCTGAACATGCACGGATCCGTCACAGAGTTCCTCAAGCCCCGCGTCGTCAAGGTGACGCCTGTGGCCCCCCGCCAGGCTCGGGTCGTCATCGAACCGTTCGAGCGTGGCTTCGGACATACCCTGGGCAACGCGCTTCGCCGCGTGCTGCTGTCGTCCATGCCGGGCGCGGCCATCACCGAGGTGGAGATCGACGGCGTCCTCCACGAATACACCAGCATGGAGGGTGTGCAGGAAGACGTGGTCGACGTGCTGCTCAACCTCAAGCAGGTGGCAATCCGCATGCATTCGCGCGACGTCGCGGAGCTGCGGCTGTCCAAGAAGGGCCCGGGCCCCGTCACGGCGGGCGATATCCAGGCCGACCACGACATCGAAGTCGTGAACCCCGAGCTGGTCATCGCCAACCTCACCAAGGCTGGCGAACTGAACATGGTGCTGCGCGTCGAGCGCGGTCGCGGCTATCGTCCGGCCGCTCAGCGGGCGGCGTTCGAGGAGCAGACCCGGGCCATCGGCCGGCTGCAGCTCGATGCCTCCTTCAGCCCGATTCGTCGTGTCACCTACTCGGTGGACTCGGCTCGCGTGGAGCAGCGCACCGACCTCGACAAGCTGATCCTCGACATCGAGACCAACGGCACGATCGATGCCGAGGAAGCGATCCGTCGCGCCGGCAGCATCCTCAAGGACCAGCTGTCCGTCTTCGTTGACCTGCAGGGCGAGGAAGAGGCCGGCCAGAAGACCGAGGCCATGCAGTTCGACCCGATCCTTCTGCGCCCGGTGGACGAACTCGAGCTCACCGTACGCAGTGCCAACTGCCTGAAGGCGGAGAACATCCACTACATCGGCGACCTGGTGCAGCGCACCGAGGTCGAACTGCTTCGCACGCCGAACCTTGGCAAGAAGTCGCTGACCGAGATCAAGGAAGTTCTCCAGAGCCACGGGCTGATGCTCGGGATGCGCCTCGATGGCTGGCCGCCGTCCGGGTTGCGCCATGAGGAAGAGCGCACGGGCCTGATGTAAGGGCTGCGAGGTCACCTGACCTCGCGCCACCGCCGATTTATTGAGGTTTTTTTATGCGTCATCGTCTTTCCGGGCGTCAGCTTTCGCGCAATGCGCCGCATCGCCACGCCCTCATGCGCAACATGAGCGTGTCCCTCCTGCGTCACGAGACCATTCGTACGACGGTGCCGAAGGCCAAGGAACTGCGGCGTGTGGTCGAGCCGCTCATCACCCTTGCCAAGATCGACAGCGAAGCGCATCGCCGGCTGGCGTTCGCCCGCCTGCGGGACGTCGCGGTGGTGGAGAAGCTCTTCACGGATCTCGGCCCGCGCTTCAAGGCGCGAGCCGGTGGATACACCCGAATTCTGCGCATGATGCCCCGTGCCGGCGATGCCGCGCCGATGGCGCTCATGCAGCTGGTGGACAAGGCCGTGGTGGTCGAGACTCCGGCTGCCGATGCCAAGACCGAGACCAAGGCCAAGCGCGCGCCGCGCAAGAAGGCCGCTGCAGCCGCCTGATCCGGTACTGAACCGGAGGCCTCCAGGGCCGGCCCTCGTCAGAGGCGCCGGCCTTTTTCATTCCCGACGCTGAAGCTCGCTCCGCGCGGGCTGTTTCCCCTTGGGGCAGCCGGCACGCGTCTGGCGTGCGGGAGCTGCGTGCGTGTAGCAGAATCAGCGAGTGGCAATACTGCCCATCACCGTTGTGTACAGGGGGTTCGAATGAGCATTGCTTCCGAGTTCAAGGAATTCGCGATGCGCGGCAACGTGGTCGACATGGCCGTCGGCATCATTGTGGGCGGCGCGTTCGGCAAGATCGTCTCGTCGTTCGTGGGCGACGTGATCATGCCGCCCATCGGTTACGCGCTGGGTGGCGTGGCGTTCGCGGACCTGGGCACCAGCCTCGGGATGGGCCCCGACGGCACGACCGAGGTGGTCCTGAAGTGGGGCGCTTTCCTGCAGACCGTGTTCGACTTCATGGTCATCGCGTTCGTCCTGTTCCTGGCCCTCAAGGGGATCAACAGGCTCAGGAAGCCGGACCCGGCCGCCGCTCCGCCGGCTCCGCCGCCGACGGAAGCGCTGTTGACCGAGATCCGCGACCTGTTGCGGAAGGGCTGAGGGCTCAGCGTGCTGCGAGGGCGCTGAACGCGTTGCGCGTCAGGTTCTCGCAGCCGTCTGCGGTCACGGCGAGGTCATCCTCGATGCGCACGCCACCAAAGGGGCGCAGCGCGTCCACCCGCTGCCAGTCGACGTGGCGGGCCAGTTCGCCGTGCCGCGCCGGTTCCAGCAGGGCGTCGATGAAATAGAGCCCCGGCTCCATCGTGACCACGAAGCCGGGCTGCAGCACGCGCGTGAGGCGCAGCGCGGGGTCCCGCGGTGGGCGCGGGTTCTGCCGGCCCGTGTCGTCCGCGAGAGTGCCCCCGACGTCGTGCACCTGGAGGCCCAGCAGGTGGCCGATGCCATGGGGGAAGAACAGGCGTGCCACGCCGTTCTCGACGGCTTCGGCGGCGCTGCAGCGGAGTATCCCGGCTTCGGCGAGTACGCCAGCGATCGCATCCACGGCGGCCAGGTGGATATCCCTCCAGTCGACACCCGGCTTCACGCGGGCGCACAGGCCGAGCTGCAGGCGTTCCATGGCGTCGACCAGCGACTGGAATCCGGGATCGGAGAACGCGACGGTGCGGGTGATGTCGCTGCCATATCCTGCGAAACCCGCGCCGGCGTCCAGCAGCAGGCTGCGGTGCTGCGGCGGCGCCGTACGCTGCAGGACCTGGTAGTGCAGCACCGAGGCCGACTCGTTCAGCGCCACGATGGCGTTGTAAGGCAGTTCCTGCTCGCGCTGGCCACAGGCGCCGACGAAGGCCTGGTGGATGTCGTATTCCGTGCCACCCGCGCGGAACGCGCCCTCGGCAGCCCGGTGTCCGCGAGCGCCGATGCGGTTCGCTTCCCGCAGGCATTCCAGTTCGTAGGCGGTCTTGCGCGCGCGGGAATAGTCGAGCCGGTGCAGCAGCGGCTCGGGGTTGATCGCCGCGACGCCCCAGCTTGCGAGCTCCGGGAATGCGTCGCCGATGTAGGCCACGTTGCCCAGCGTGCCCGGGAGGGCTGCCCGTGCTGCCTCGCGCGAGTCGACCTCGACGATGTCGAAGGACGCGGGCCACCAGGATGCCGGGATGCTGGCGGCGAGGTACCAGAAGTCGGTGGGCTTGTGGAACACCAGTCGTGGCCTGGAGCCCGGCGTGAAATGGATAAAGGAACCCGGCGCGTCCAGCAGCGGTGCCCAGAGCTTGAACGGCGCATGCGCCCGATACGGGTAGTGATGGTCGTCCAGGAACAACAGGTGTGCCTCGCCCGAATGCAGCAGCAGCCCGTCGTAGTCGCTGGCGGCGAGGGCGGCTTCCGTGCGCCGCACGACCTCTGAAAGATGATCCGGGTACAGAGTGTCGAGCTGCGAGGGGTACACTGGCATTCCCTTCCTGGGGGCGGGGCGCGGAGCCGGGGTGGATATTCTAGGCGGGCCTGCCGGGACTGTCCTGCGCGACGGGTGTGGCTATATGGCGACATTTCCATTCCGCTGCGAAGACTCTACAATTCGCCCGCGATTTCGGTCGCCAGACAAACTAGCTAGGTTGTTTGATCCAAAAACGTTCATTTTCTGGGGTAAACACACAATGAAGACGAAGCTCGTTCTCAGCGCCGTTCTCGCCGCTCTCGCCCTGACCGCCTGCGCCAAGCAGGAAGCCGCTCCGGAGGCTGCTGCCGCCCCGGCCGTTGAGGCTGCTGCCGACGCCGCTGGCGCCGCTGTCGATGCCGCTGGTGACGCCGCTGCCGCCGCTGGCGACGCCGCCGTTGCCGCTGGTGACGCCGCCGCCGCCGTTGCGACGGACGCCGCTGCCGTTGCCACGGACGCTGCCGCTGCCGCCACGGACGCTGCTGCTGCCGTTGTCGCGCCGGCCGTCGAGGCCGCGAAGTAATCCTCCTATAGGAGATTACTTCTGAAGAGCCTCTGGCTCGAGGCAGGCCCGGGCATGGTGGAGACACCATCCCGGGCCTGTTCTTTTCCGGGACCTGTTCGCCTCAATCCTTCGATGCTCAGGGTGCCTTCCCCATGGCGGTGAGCGTAAGAGACGCCCGGACCCTCTCCTCGGACCGCCGCTGGCTCGAGAGCGTCTATCGGGATTACCTGGACGACCTTGCGCCGACCAGCACAGGGCTGTTTCCGGTGCTGGGTGAAGTGGGACATTCGGAGCCCGACCAGCTGGCCCGCTGGTATGCGGATAAATCCGCGCAGTTGCTGGTGATCGCCGATTCGGGCGTACCGGCAGGCTTCGCCATGGTGGGTCGGGGCGCACGCACGCCGTGGCTGCCGCCGGTGGATTTCCGGATGGCTGAGTTCTTCGTGGCCCGGCAACACCGCCGGCGCGGTGTCGGCAAGGCGGCCGTGCCGCTGATCCTCGACCGCTTCGAGGGGCGCTGGGAAATCACCGAGTTCCAGCGCAACCGCGCCGCAGTGCAGTTCTGGCGCGGCATCGTTTCGAGCTACACCCGCGGCGACTACATCGAACGCGTCGCCGACGGCGAGGTCCGCCAGAATTTCGTCTCGGGTCCGCAGCGCAGCCCCCGTCGCTAGAGCGAGCCCAGCACCTCCAGCGCAGCGCGCTCGCCCGACTCCAGCGCGCCTTCCATTCCGCGGTTCGCCCGAGCGGTATGCTCGCCGCAGAAGTGCAGCCGGCCGTTCGCGGTCGAGACGTGCTGGCCGAAGGCGCTGACCTGGCCGGGAGCGAATACCGCCCAGTCGCCGCGGGCATGCCGATCGTTCGCCCAGGAATGCATGGCGACCGCCTCCAGCGCGCCCTTCGCTGCAGGGCGCAGGCGTTCGATCTCCCCGACCACGCGGCGCATGGCTTCCTCGCGCGGCAGTCGATCGAGATACTCGGCCGCCCAGCCACGGGGATTCGCGACCAGCCCCGTGACCTCGTCGGGGTCGGCGCCGAACCGCTGCGCCATCACCGTGCCGCAGCGGGCATCCGTCCACATCGCCGGAGCGAGGCCGTCCTCCTCCCAGAACCTGCGCCGCGGCACCATGAACACCAGCGTGTTGAGCATGTACGGCAGCGTCTGCAGCGCGAGCGACTGGGCTCCCTGCAGCGGCGGGTCGATCCGCAGGTGGCGCAGCACCGAGAACGGCAGTGAACAGACGCAGTGGCGGGCGCGGTAGCGCGAGCCATCGTCGCAGCTCACCGTCACGGAGTCCGCGTCGGCGCTGATGGCGACCACTTCACGCCGCAGCTGCAGGTCGCCGCGCAGGGCGCCGGCCATCGCCGCGGTCAGCTTCCCGTTGCCGCCCAGCACCGACAGCATCGAGCCGGAGATGGCGATCTGCTGCTTGACGAAGCTGTCGTTGAACAACTGCATCAGGACGGAGACATCGTGCGCGGACGTGCCGAAGTAGGGGTTGGCGGAGAACGCGAGTTCGGCGGCCAGCTCCGTCAGTCCCAGTTGCCGGGCGTACTGGAACGCCGGGATGTCGAGACGCGCGTTCGCGGGCGACAGCCAGTCTTCGGGCGCCGCCAGCGGGTTGTTCGCGGCTATGAGGCCGCCGGCGACTTCCCAGGGCATGCGCTCCCTCAAGGCGCCCTGGAACGGGTTGCGCGGATGGGACGCCCAGCGGTCGCGCCGGATGAACTCGCCGCCGAGGTTGAATTCGAGTTGCGGATGAGCGGCACGCCGTGGCGAATAGTCCAGCAGCGGCAGTCCGAACTGGCGCACGCGATCGAGCACGCGCCCGTAAGCGGCGCCGAAGCTGTTGCCACCGACCTCTGGATGGCCCGGCAGGTCGAAGAGGGTGTGGACACGGCCGCCGGTGCGATCCCGGGCCTCCAGCACGCGCACGCGCGCGCCGTTTTCCTCCAGCAGCAGTGCGGCCTGCAGGCCGGAGAGGCCGGCCCCGAGCACGATGACGTCGGCATCGAAGCCGGATCGTGCCGCGGGCGCTGCAGCCCCGGCCGCTCCGGCCGCTCCGGCCGCGAGCAGCGGCTGCGCGTGCGGTGCGGCGGCGAGCGCCGCGGCGGATGCGATGAAGCGGCGACGGGTGACGGGCAGTCGTGGAGCGGTCATGGCGGGGCCTCATCCTCTGGACACCGCCCCACGATGCCAGAAACCCGCCCTGCGGCGGTGATCCGATGGCGCGAGCGCCGGACTACGGGCGCGGCACCCGCGCCGGCTTCCGGGCCGCGGCGCGCGCCAGCAGCGGGGCAAGGTAGTGCCCGGTGTGTGAATCCGCATGTCCCGCGACGGTCTCGGGCGTGCCGATCGCCACGATGCGCCCGCCGCCTTCGCCGCCCTCGGGGCCCAGGTCGATCACCCAGTCCGCCGTCTTGATCACGTCGAGGTTGTGCTCGATCACGACAATCGTGTTGCCCTCGTCGCGCAGTCGGTGCAGCACCGCCAGCAGCTGCGCCACGTCGTGGAAGTGCAGCCCGGTGGTGGGTTCGTCCAGGATGTACAGCGTGCGCCCCGTGGCGCGCTTGGCCAGTTCCTTGGCGAGCTTGACCCGCTGTGCCTCGCCCCCGGAGAGGGTCGTCGCGTTCTGGCCGAGCCTCAGGTACGAGAGGCCGACATCGACCAGCGTCTGCAGTTTCGGCTGGATGGCCGGGATGCTCTGGAAGAAGCGCAGGCCTTCCTCGACGGTCATCTCGAGCACGTCGTGGATGCTCTTGCCGCGATAGAGGATCTCGAGCGTCTCGCGGTTGTAGCGCTTGCCCTTGCAGAGGTCGCAGGGGACGTACACGTCCGGCAGGAAGTGCATCTCGACCTTGATCAGTCCGTCGCCCTGGCAGGCCTCGCAGCGGCCGCCCTTCACGTTGAAGCTGAAGCGCCCGGCGTCGTAGCCGCGGGTCCGGGCCTCGGGGACCTGCACGTAGAGTTCCCGCAACGCCGAGAACAGGCCGGTGTAGGTCGCCGGGTTGGAGCGCGGGGTGCGGCCGATGGGGCTCTGGTCGATCTCGATGACCCGGTCGATGAGATCGAGTCCCTCGATCGCCCGGCAGGGCGCGCCGTCGGGTGCCGCCCCGTTCAGGTGCGTCGCGACGTGACGATACAGCGTGTCGTTCACGAGCGTGCTCTTGCCCGAGCCGGAGACACCGGTCACGCAGGTCAGCAGGCCGATCGGTATGTCCGCGCTGACGTCGCACAGGTTGTTGCCGGTGGCGCCCAGGATGCGCAGGGACTTGCCGGCGGGCCGCGGCGTGCGCACCGCCGGCACGGCGATGCTCAGCGCGCCCGAGAGATACTGGCCGGTCAGCGAGTGCGGGGCCGCCAGGATCTCCGCGGGCGTCCCCTGGGCGACAAGTTCCCCGCCGTGCACGCCGGCGCCGGGGCCGAGGTCGATGACGTGGTCCGCTTCCATGATCGCGTCCTCGTCATGCTCGACCACGATCACGGTGTTGCCGAGATCGCGCAGGCGGCGCAGCGTGCCGAGCAGCCGCGCGTTGTCCCTCTGGTGCAGGCCGATCGAGGGTTCATCGAGGATGTACATCACCCCGGTCAGTCCCGAGCCGATCTGGCTCGCCAGGCGGATCCGCTGCGCTTCGCCGCCCGACAGGGTGTCGGCGCTGCGGTCCAGCGTCAGGTAGGTCAGCCCGACATCGGCCAGGAAGCGGAGCCGGTCCTTGACCTCCTTGAAGATCTGCGTGGCGACGGCGCCGCGCCAGCCGGCCACTTCCAGTCCGTCGAAGAACTCCAGCGAACGGGCCACCGTGAGGCGCGTGACCTCGTGCAGCCCGCGGCCGCCGACGAACACGTGGCGGGCCGTGGTGTTGAGCCGCGTGCCCGCGCAGTCCTGGCACGGCCGCATGCCGAGGTACTTGGCGAGTTCTTCCTTGACCGCCGCCGATTCCGTCTCGCGGTAGCGGCGCTCGAGGTTCGGCAGCATCCCCTCGAAGGGGTGCTTGCGCCGCGAGAGCTTGCCGGCGGTTTCGGGGTACTGGAACTCCACGGCTTCCTCGCCGCTGCCGTGCAGCAGGACTTCCTGTGCCCGCGGCGGCAGTTCGCGCCAGGGCTCCTCGATGTCGAAGCGGAAGTGCTTCGCGAGCGACTGGATCATCTGGAAGTAGTGCGCGTTGCGCCGGTCCCAGCCGCGCACGGCACCGCCCGCGAGCGACAGGTGCGGACAGGCCACCACGCGTGCCGGATCGAAGAACTCCTGCTGGCCGAGGCCGTCACAGCCGGTGCAGGCGCCGGCCGGGTTGTTGAAAGAGAACATCTTCGGCTCGAGCAGCGGCACGCTGTAGCCGCACTCGGGGCAGGCGTGGCGGTTCGAGAACAGCTGCTCGGCCGGCCCGCCCGGCGTGGCCTCGAGCGGCGCGACGCGCGCGGTGCCCCCCGAGAGCCGCAGGGCGGTCTCGAAGGACTCGGCGAGGCGCTGGGCGGCATCCGGCCGCACGCGGAAGCGGTCGACGACCGCCTCGATCGTGTGTTTGCGGCGCGCGTCGATGCGGGGCAGGGCGTCCAGGTCGTGGACCCGGCCGTCGATGCGGACGCGCACGAAGCCCTGCGCCTGCAGGTCCTCGAAGACCTCGGCATGCTCGCCCTTGCGGTCCGTCACCAGCGGGGCGAGCAGCATGGCGCCCAGGCCCTCTTCCAGGCGCATCACCTGGTCGACCATCTGGCTGACGGCCTGCGCACTGAGTTCGATGTCGTGTTCCGGGCAGCGGGGCACGCCCGCCCGTGCATACAGGAGCCTGAGGTAGTCGTAGATCTCGGTGACCGTGCCGACGGTGGAGCGCGGATTGTGCGAGGTCGCCTTCTGCTCGATCGCGATCGCCGGGGAGAGGCCCTCGATGTGGTCCACGTCCGGCTTGTCCATCATCGACAGGAACTGCCGCGCATAGGCCGACAGCGACTCGACGTAGCGGCGCTGACCTTCGGCATACAGCGTGTCGAAGGCGAGGGACGACTTGCCCGACCCGGACAGCCCGGTGACCACGACCAGGCGGTCGCGCGGGATGTCGATGTCCAGGTTGCGCAGGTTGTGGGTCCGCGCACCCCGGATCCGTATGAACTGAGCCATTTGGGCGCCTCGAAGGAACAGCCGACTAGTGTATCCGCGCGGGGCGAAGGCCGCCAAAATGGGTGATAGACGGCAGTTACGCCGCCGTGCGGGGGGGCGGTCAGCCGACTAGAATAGGTCTCCCAGAGTGGTTCTCCCCGAACCCCTCCCCAAACTCAAGGAAGGCGGCGACATGGCGCGCGGCATCAACAAAGTCATCATCATCGGCAATCTCGGCCAGGACCCCGACGTGAAGGCCATGCCCTCCGGCATGACGGTCGCGAACCTGCGCATCGCCACCAGCGAAAGCTGGAAGGACAAGCAGTCCGGCGAAATGAAGGAACAGACCGAATGGCACAGCGTGGCCATGTTCGGGCGACTGGCGGAAATCGCCGGGGAATACCTGCGCAAGGGCTCCCAGGTCTACATCGAAGGCCGCCTGCGCACCCGCAAGTGGCAGGACAAGCAGGGCAACGACCGGTACACGACCGAGGTCGTCGCCAACGAGATGCAGATGATGGGCGGCCGCGGTGGCGCCGGCGGCGGCGGTGCCGGGGGCGGCATGGGTGGCGGCGAGCCTCGGTCCGGCGGCGGCGGCGGCGGCGGCGGCGGCGGGGCCGGCGGCAGTGGGGGTCGTCCGTCGGGCGGCGACGAGGGTTATGCCCAGCCGGGCCGCAGCACCGAAAAAGACGATTTCGACGACGACATCCCGTTCTGAGCCTGCCCGGGGACTGCCCCGGGCCCGGCCTCAGGGCTGTCGCGGATATCGCTCGCGGCGTAAACACGCTACGCTTGGCGCACGAATTCCCTATGCCCGGCCGCTATTTCATCAAGTCCTTCGGTTGCCAGATGAACGAGTACGACTCGTCCCGGATGGGCGACGTGCTCGCCTCGGCCGAGGGGCTGGTTCCCACGACGGACCCCGCCGAGGCCGACGTGTTGCTCATGAACACCTGCTCGGTCCGCGAGAAAGCCCAGGACAAGGTCTTCTCGCTGCTGGGCGAATGGCGGCTGCTGAAGCTGCAGCGTCCGGGTCTCATCATCGGCGTCGGTGGCTGCGTGGCCAGCCAGGAAGGCGAGGCCATCACGGCCCGCGCGCCCCATGTCGATCTGGTGTTCGGTCCCCAGACCCTGCACCGCTTGCCCGAGATGCTGAGCGAACTGCGCCGCACCGGCCGGTCGGTGGTGGACATCAGCTTTCCCGAGATCGAGAAGTTCGATCGTCTCCCGCCGCCGCGCGCCGAGGGGGCATCCGCCTTCGTGTCGATCATGGAGGGCTGCAGCAAGTACTGCAGTTTCTGCGTCGTGCCGTATACCAGGGGCGATGAGATCAGTCGCCCGCTCGAGTCCGTCCTGGAGGAAATCCGCGCGCTGGCGCGGCAGGGCGTCAGCGAGGTCACGCTGCTCGGCCAGAACGTTAACGCCTATCGGGGCGCGATGGCCGACGGGGTCGAGGTCGACCTGGCCACGCTCATCCATCATGTCGCCGCGATCGACGGAGTCGAACGCATCCGCTTCACGACCTCGCATCCGCTGGAATTCGACGACAGCCTGATCGAGGCTTATGCCAGCGTGCCCAAACTGGCCAACCACCTGCACCTGCCGGTGCAGTCGGGTTCGGACCGCGTGCTGGCGCTCATGAAGCGGGGCTACACCTCGCTCGAATTCAAGGACAAGATCCGGCGCCTGCGCGCCGTGCGGCCCGGCATACCCGTGTCTTCCGACTTCATCGTCGGGTTTCCCGGCGAGACCGAACGCGATTTCGAGGCCACCCTGCGCCTCGTCGCCGACCTCGGGCTCGATCAGTCCTTCAGTTTTCTCTACAGCCGCAGGCCGGGTACGCCCGCCGCCTCGCTGCCCGACGATGTCCCGCACGAGGTCAAGCAGGAGCGGCTGGTCCGCCTGCAGGAACTCCTCGAGCGGCAGTCGCAGGACATCAACCACGCCATGGTCGGCACGACCCAGCGCGTCCTGGTGCAGCGGCCCTCGCGGCGCGACGATCGCGAACTCGCCGGCCGTACCGAAAACAACCGCTGGGTGAATTTCCCGGGGCCGCCGTCGCTGCTGGGTCGTTTCGTGGACGTCGTGATCGTCGAGGCGCGCGCTCATTCGCTGCGCGGGCGGATCGCGGACTCCGCAACCGCAACCGCAACCGCCACCGCGCATCGCGCCGCGGCCCTGAATGCCTGACCACCCCGAAACCCCTGCGCCGTCCATGACGCGCGAATTCGAACTCGAGCCTACCGACAACGAGCGGCTCGCCAACCTGTGCGGCCCGCTCGACGAGAACCTGCGGATGCTGGAATCGCGTCTCGCGGTGGACATCCGCCGCCGCGGCAGCGCCTTCCGCGTCTCGGGCGAGCGCGCCGCCGCGGCCGAGGGTCTGCTGCGCGAACTCTTCCGCCTCGCGCGCGCCGAGGAAGTGAGTCCGGCGAGCATCCACCTCGCGCTGCGTGACTACGACGGCCCCGCGCCCGCTCCGGCCGCAGCTGAATCCGGCGCTGCCCCGGCCGCCGACGACCCTGCGATCCGCGTGCTGCGCGGCACGATCCGCGCCCGCGGTCCCAACCAGCGTGAATACCTGCGTCGCATGCAGCGGCACGACCTTACCTTCGGCGTCGGGCCGGCCGGCACCGGCAAGACCTACCTCGCGGTGGCCTGCGCGGTCGAGGCCCTGCAGTCCGACCGCGTGCGCCGCATCGTGCTGGTGCGCCCCGCGGTCGAGGCGGGCGAGCGGCTGGGCTTTCTCCCAGGCGACCTCTCGCAGAAGGTCGATCCCTACCTGCGTCCCATGTACGACGCCCTGTATGAAATGATGGGCTTCGAGCGCGTCGCCAAGTTCATCGAGCGCAACGTGATCGAGGTCGCGCCGCTGGCCTTCATGCGCGGCCGTTCGCTCAACGACTCCTTCATCATCCTCGACGAGGCCCAGAACACGACGGTCGAGCAGATGAAGATGTTCCTGACCCGGATGGGCTTCGGCTCGCGGGCCGTGGTGACGGGCGACGTCACCCAGACCGACCTTCCCCCCGGACGTCCGTCAGGGCTGCGGCACGTGCTCGACGTGCTGCGCGGCGTCGAGGGCATCGGGTTCCAGTTCTTCGAGGCGCGGGATGTCGTCAGGCATCCGCTGGTGCAACGGATCGTGCAAGCATATGAGGCTAAAGGTGGAACGTCCTGAGGAATCCCGTGTGGAGCTCGAGGTGCACCGCGCGGTGCAGGCCTGGGCTCCTTCCCGGCAGCGCATCGGTGACTGGGCACGCGCCGCGCTGGGTGCGCGTGCACCGCGCGGCGAACTCGCGGTCCGCATCGTCGGTCGCGCCGAGGGCCGCCGGCTCAATGCGCGCTGGCGCGGTCGGGACTACGCCACCAACGTGCTGGCCTTCCCGGCGCCCTCCGCCGCACCGGCCGCCCGTGCCGCCCGGGCCGAACGCCGCCCGCTCGGTGACCTCGTGATCTGTGCGCCCGTGGTGGCGCGCGAGGCGCGCGAGCAGCACAAGACGCTGGCCGCCCACTGGGCGCACATGGTCGTCCACGGCACGCTGCACCTGGCCGGGTATGACCACGAGAACGACGCCGACGCGCGGCGGATGGAGCGGCGTGAGCGACGGGTGCTGGCGGGCCTGGGCTTTGCCGACCCCTACCGCGAGCCCGCAGGCGAAGCGCCCGCGGCGCCGTCTGTGCGTCGGAGGGTGGCGGCATGAACGAGACGAAGCGCAGTCCGGCGGGCTGGATCCGCAAGCTCGGTCGCGCCCTGTCGGGCGAGGCTCAGGATCGCCAGGACCTCGTGGAGCAGCTGCGCGAGGCGCGCGAGCGCGGCCTGATCGACACCGAGGCCCTCGACATGCTCGAGGGCGTGCTCGGCGTCGCCGATATCCAGGTGCGCGACATCATGGTGCCCCGCTCGCAGATGGTGACCGTCAACCGGGACGATCCCGCCTCGAAGCTGCTGCCGGTCGTGGTCGAGTCCGGGCATTCGCGCTTCCCGGTGCTGGACTCCGACCGTGACGACATCGTGGGCATCCTGCTCGCCAAGGACGTGCTGCGCGTGTTCGCCGCCGGCCAGGAAGACCGCTTCGACATCCGCGAGTGCACGCGGCCGGCGGTGGTCGTCCCTGAATCCAAACGCGTCAACGTGCTGCTCAAGGAATTCCGCCGCAACCGCAACCACATGGCGATCGTGGTCGATGAATACGGCGGCGTCGCGGGTCTGGTGACCATCGAGGACGCGATCGAGCAGATCGTCGGCGACATCGACGACGAGTTCGACGTCGAGGACGACCACAACATCCGCAAAGAGGGTGAACGGCAGTTCGCCGTGCGCGGCGCGACGCCCATCGAGGAATTCAACGAATACTTCGGGGTCTCGCTGTCGGACGAAGAGTTCGACACCGTGGCCGGCCTGATCATGAAACAGCTCGGACGCCTGCCGCGGCGGGGCGAGATCCTGCACATCGGCGACATCGAGTTCCGCGTGACCCGTGCGGACCGGCGGCGCATCGACACGCTCAAGGTCATCCCGCCCCATGACGTCCTGCCGCTCGAGGACCGGGAGACTGCAGACTGAGCGCGCGCCTGCAGCCGCTCCTCGCGCTCGGCTCCGGTGCGCTGCTGTCCCTCGCGTTTGCTCCGACGGGATGGTGGCCGCTGGCCATCGCCTGTCCGGCGCTGCTCATGTATCTCTGGAACGGGGCATCTGTCCGGCGTGCGGCGTGGCTGGGCTTCTGCTTCAGCGCCGGCACCTTCGGCGTCGGCACCTACTGGCTCTACCTCAGCATCCACGGCTTCGGCCAGGCGCCCGTGTGGGTCGCGCTGCTGCTGATGCTGGGCCTGGTGGGCATCATGGCCCTCTACCATGCGCTGGTGGGCGCTCTGGCGGTCCGCCTGTTGCCCGCCCGCGGCCTGTGGCGCTGGATGGTGGGCATGCCGGCGCTCTGGCTGCTGGTCGAATGGTGGCGCGGCTGGTTCCTCTCCGGGTTCTCGTGGCTGTCGCTGGGCTACTCGCAGACGGACACCTGGCTCGCGGGCCTTGCACCGCTGGGCGGAACCTACCTGTTGTCCGCCGTGCTGCTGGTGTGCGCCGGCGCGCTCGTGACGCTCGCCTGCGGGTCGCGGCGCGAGCGTCTGGCCGCGGTCGTGGCACTGGTGCTGCCGTGGCCGCTTGCGCTGGCCGCCGGGCGTATCGAATGGACGCGTGCCAGCGGTGCCGCGGTCGCGGTCGCCGTGGTCCAGGGCGCGATCCCCCAGGACCAGAAGTGGCTCGACAGCAATCGCGACACCACGCTCGAGCTCTACCGGTCCCTGACCCTGCAGGCCCTCGGCACGCCGCTGATCGTGTGGCCCGAGGCCGCGGCGCCGGACCTGGCCAACAATCTCGTGCCCTATCTGCGCGAGATGGCGCGTGCCGCGGGCGAGCGGGGCTCGACGCTGCTGATGGGCGTGGTGCGCGCCGATTACCGTGGCTCCGAAGCGGAGCCGCAGTACTTCAATTCCGTGCTCGCGCTGGGCGCCGATTTCGCCTGGTACGACAAGCATCACCTGGTGCCCTTCGCCGAGTTCTTCCCGGTGCCCGGTTTCATCCGCGACTGGTTGCGGCTGATGAGCCTGCCGTATTCGGATTTCACCCGGGGCGAACGCCAGCAGGCTCCGCTGCGCGCTGCCGGGCTCTCGCTGTCTGCGAGCATCTGCTACGAGGATGCCTATGGCAGCTCGCAGCTCGCGGCCCTGCGCGAGGCGACCGTTCTCGTCAACGTGACCAACGACGCCTGGTTCGGCCGCTCCACAGCGCGCCACCAGCACCTGCAGATCTCGCGCATGCGTGCGATCGAGGCGCAGCGCTTCCTGGTGCGGGCGGCCAACGACGGTGTGTCCGCCGTCATCGATCCACGGGGCGTCGTGGTCGCGCGTGCGCCGGAGTACCGGGCCGCGGTGCTGCGCTCCAGCGTGGTGCCCCGGACCGGGCTTCCCGCTTATGCCCGTCTGGGCAACTGGCCGGTCTTGCTTGTCGCGTTGCTGGGCACCATCCTTGCCGCGCGCATCCGGCGGCGCGGTGAACTTCTCACTGCGCAGTCAGTCTAGGAAACAGTGTCTCTGATGACATCCACCCTGTCCGCGCGACTCATCCGAGGAGCCTTGAGCATGTCGACCCAACCTCTCGCGCGGCGTGCCGCCGGCGCCGCCCTGGCTGTGTTTCTCTTTACGGCCTGTTCACCGCAGTCCTCGACGGCCGCAGCCCAGTCTGCGGAACCTGCGCAGGGCACCGCCGCCGCGACGGCCGCCGCTCCGCCCGTCGTCACGCCCGCCGCTGCCGGGCAGGGTCTGGCGCTCCCGGATTTCGCCGGCCTCGTCGAGCGCTTCGGGCCCGCCGTGGTCAATGTCTCCATCGTCGGCAAGCGCGAGGCCCCGGCCGCCCCGGGCATGTCGCCCGACGATCCGCTCTATGAGTTCTTCCGCCGCTTCGGCATGCCGGGCATCCCGGGTGGCGGGCAGCGCGGCAACCGACCGCCGGCGCGGGGCGAGGGCTCGGGCTTCATCGTCAGCGCCGACGGCTACATCCTCACCAACGCGCACGTCGTCAACGACGCGGCCGAAGTCACGGTCCGCATGACCGACCGTCGCGAGTACACGGCCAAGGTCGTCGGCCTGGACCAGCGCACCGACGTCGCCGTGCTCAAGATCGAGGCGACCCAGCTGCCCGTGGTGCGCATCGGCAACCCTGCGAAGCTCCGCCCGGGTCAATGGGTGGTCGCCATCGGTTCGCCCTTCGGCTTCGACAACAGCGTCACTGCGGGCATCGTCAGCGCGACGGCGCGCGACCTGCCGGGCGGCGACAGCAACTATGTGCCTTTCATCCAGACGGACGTCGCGGTCAACCCGGGCAACTCCGGGGGTCCGCTGTTCAACCTCGATGGCGAGGTGGTCGGCATCAATTCGCAGATCTACAGCCGCACGGGCGGCTACATGGGGCTGTCCTTTGCCATCCCGATCGACCTGGCCAGCGACATCAAAGACCAGCTGGTCCGGACGGGCCGGGTCAGCCGGGGCCGCATCGGCGTAAGCATCCAGGAAGTGAACGCGCAGTTCGCCGAGAGCTTCGGTCTGGAGCGACCGCGTGGCGCGCTGGTGGGCTCGGTGGAATCGGGCGGTCCTGCGGACAAGGGTGGAGTCAAGGCGGGCGACATCATCCTGTCGGTCAACGGCCGCCCGGTCGAGCGCTCTGCCGAATTGCCGACCATCATCGCCGCCGTGCGTCCCGGGGCCGACGCGACGCTCGAGGTCTGGCGCGAAAGGTCCATCCGCAAGCTCACCGTGCGTGTGGCCGAACTCAAGGAGGAATCCGAGAAGGTCGCCGCCACTCCGGACAAGCCCGCTGATGCCGATCGTCTGGGTCTGGTGGTGCGCGAGCTCTCCGCCGATGAACAGCGTTCGGCAGAGACGACCGGCTCGATCTACGTCGAGCGGGTCGATGGGCCTGCGGAAGAGGCGGGCGTGCGGCCCGGCGACATCATCCTGGGCGTCAACGGCCGCAGCGTGAAAGCCCTCAAGGATCTGCGCGAGGCCGTCGCCAAGGCCGGCAAGACGGTCGCGCTGCTTGTGCAGCGCGAAGGGGTGCAGATCTTCCTGCCGATCCGCGCGGGCGGCTGAGGGCGCCGCCGGGCGCGGCCTCTCAGTCCTGCATGCGCCGGTAGGTCGCTGCGGCCCGCCAGAGCAGCAGGGCGGCGAATGGCAGCGCGACGGCCGCCACGGCAGTCACGCCGTCGCCGATGCGCGTGTCGTCCCGCAGCACGTAGTCCGAGACCAGCGACGCCGCGGTGGCGCCGAAGCCGATGCCCGTGAGGTTGATGACCAGCAGGTAGACCGCGGAGGTCCGTGCCCGCAGGCGGTTCGGTGTGACCAGCTGGAGCGCCGCCGAGGCCGCGCCGAACGGGAAGCTCGAGAAGAACAGCGTGGGCGCCAGCAGCGCGAACATCCACGTCGGGTCGCTGGCCTGGAAGGTGGCGATCGCGAGCGGCCAGAGAGCGAGCGCGCTCCATGCGCCGACCCGCAGCTCGGCGTCCTTGTGGCCCCGCTGGCGCAGGCGGTCCGCGAGGACGCCACCGGCCACGATCCCCAGCGCGCCGAAGACGAACATCAGCGGGCCGTACGTGAATGCGATGCGGACGGGCTCGAGGCCGTGCACCCGGATCATGTGGGCCGGCGCCCAGAAGGCCAGCGCGTTGAACAGCAGCGTCAGCAGTGAAATCCCGCCGGTCAGGGCGGCATAGAACCCCGAGTGGGCGCGCATGTAGCGCAGTACGTCGCTGAAGCCCGCGATGGAATCCTGTCCCGGTGTCTCGCGCCGCGGCGGTTCCTTGATCGTGAGCGTCCAGAGCGCGACGAGGATGCCGGGCGGGCCGAGCACTAGGAAGGCGACCTGCCAGGATCGCACCTCGCCGAACAGGGGCAGGACCACGCTGGGCGCCGACGCCACGAGCTGGACCACCAGGCCCGTGATCATGATCGCCGCGCCGATCCCGAAGTACACGCCCGTGGCGAACAGGCTGAGTGCGCGGCCGCGCCGCTCGGGCGGGAAGTAGTCCGCGAGCATGGAGTAGGCCGTGGGCGTGAGCGCCGCTTCGCCGACGCCGACGCCGACCCGGGCGATGAACAGCGTGGTGTAGCTGTAGGCGCGGCCGCACAGCGCCGTCATGAGTGACCACAGGAACACGCCGCCAGCGACGATGTTGCGCCGGTTGCCCGTGTCCGCCCATTTGCCGATGGGCCAGACGCCGAGGAGGGTGTAGCAGACCGCGAATGCCAGGCCGTGCAGCAGGCTGATCTGCGTATCGCTGAGCCCGAGGTCGGCCTTGATGGGGCCGACCAGCATCGAGAGGATCTGCCGGTCCACGTACGAGAACAGGTACGCGACCATCAGCACCGTCACCGCATACCAGGCCTCGCGCGGCGGGGGCCAGCTGCCTTGCGGTGGTTCGTGCACGTCAGTAGTTCGGCGCGAAGGGCAGGGGCTGGCCGTAGGGCGCGAGTTCAGGCGGCAGCATGGGTCTGTGCTCCGGATCCCAGGTGAAGGGTTTCTTCTCGGTATCGAAGGTATTCACCAGCGGCCCGTTGACCGTGCGCACGAACAGGTTGTAACCCGTGTCGGTTCCGGAGGGGCCGTGGTAGACGTCTTCGCGCCACCAGCAGTAACCACCGCGCTGCATCCGCCCGACGTCGGCCCAGACGTAATCCCCTTCGAGCGTGTACAGCTCTTCCACCATCGGGTGGGTCCACTGCGGTTTGGCCATCCCCGGGGGCACCCTATGGGGCGGCGAACAGTAGAGGAACGAGGTCTCGCCGGTGTAGGGGTCGGTGCGCAGTGGTTTGATGGCCACTCCCCTGGAGAGCTGCGGATCGACCAGACCCGGGTCCCAGTCCATCTCCAGCGGGTTCACGTACTCGACCAGGAGTTTCGGGTCGAATCCCGGCGAGACCCCCACGCCGAGCAGTGGCTCACCGTAGAACATGTTCAGCAGCACGGCGCCCCGGGGCGCGCTCGCCCGCTCGCGCACATAGCCCGCAGGCA
>CAJACZ010000312.1 GCA_903938365.1 uncultured Pseudomonadota bacterium
CCGCTGGTCCGCCGATGCGGTGTCCGCCTTGGACAGCACCAGCGAGTCCGCGATCTCCGCGGCGGCCCGTGCAAGCTCCCCGCGGCCGTCCGCACAGGCGTCCAGGCTGGCCGGGTCGAGCAGCGCCACCACGACTTCGAGGCTGAGCCTGCCCCGGGACTGGTGGGCCAGAAGTTCCTCGACGATCCCGGCCGGGTGCCCGATGCCGGAGGGCTCGACCACAATGCGGTCCGGATGCACGGTGTCCAGCAGTTCGTTCAGGTTGCGACGGAAGTCCTGTTCACCCAGGCAGCAGAGACAGCCCCCAGGAACGAGCCGCACGTCAAAAGCGCCGCGGGCCTGCGACGCGACCGTGAGCGCGTCTATCCCGGCGTCGCTGAACTCGTTGAGCAGCACCACCCAGTTCTCTGCGGCGGGCTTGCCGGCGAGCAGCCTGGAGATCACGGTGGTCTTGCCGGAACCCAGGGGCCCGGTGATCACCATCGCGGGAACCGGCTTCACCGCGAAACCGGGTGTCCGTCGAAACTCGTGATGGGCCCGTAGAGCTCGGGACGCCGATCACGGAACACGAACCAGCTGGCGCGGCGCGCCGCGATTGCGTCCAGATCGAAGGTCGCCGTCAGTACGGCATCGCCCTCTGCGCCGGCCTCGGCCAGCTTCGCGCCCGTCTCGTCCGCAATGAACGAAGATCCATAGAAGCGGATGTACAGTCCCTCGGGATCCTGCAGGGACCGTTCTACGCCCCAGCGGTTGGAGGCCACCAGGGGCGTCAGGTTGGCAGCGGCGTGACCCTGCTGCGCACGCTGCCAGTGCTCCCGCGAATCCACGGGCGTGGCCGGCGGCGGCTCGCTGCCGATGGCCGTTGGATACAGCAGGATCTCGGCACCCAGCAGCGCCATGATGCGCGCGGACTCGGGGAACCACTGGTCCCAGCAGATGCCGACACCGATGCGTCCGAAGCGCGTGCTCCAGACGCGGAACCCGGTATCGCCCGGGCAGAAATAGTGTTTTTCCTGGTAGCCGGGTCCGTTGGGAATATGGGACTTCCGGTACACGCCCTTGAGCGCGCCGTCCGCGTCGAGGATCGCCACGCTGTTGAAGCAGGCGTGATTGGCTCGCTCGAAGAAGCTGACCGGGATCACCACCCCCAGCTCACGCGCCACCGCACTGAAGCGCCGTACGGCGGGGTTGTCCTCGACCGTGGACGCCAGCGCGAGGTGCCGCGCATCCTGCTCGATACAGAAGTACGGGGTCTCGAACAGTTCCTGCGGGAGGATGATCTGTGCGCCCGCACGGGCGGCCTGCCGTACCAGTGCCTCGGCCCTGGCCAGGTTGGCGTCGACGTCCCATGTGCAGGAAAACTGGGTCGCCGCCACCGTCACCTCACGACAGCTCGCGCGCAGGTGCGCCGGCGCAGGGACGTTCTCGGACATGGCGGGATCCTCGGATGGTCGTTGTCCCGCAAGGATCGCACGCACGGCCCGGGGCCGCACGCGCGACCCCGTGCAACGGCGCGTCAGTTCAGCAGCCGGGGGTTGTCCGCCGGTGAGGGGCTGGGCGGGAAGACGGCCTGGTCTAGCGCCAGCACGTAGGTATCGACGTCCGCCGGCCCGGGCACCAGCACCCGGCCGTTGAGCAGGAGGTTGGGCACATTGCGCACGCCCATCAGCAGAAGTCGCTGTTCTTCGGCCTGCACGGAGCCGGCCTCGCCGGACGCATCCTCGAACGCCAGGATCGTGGCGTCCGCAAGGCCCGCAGCACGCCCGATGCGCACCAGCTGCAGCGGGTCACCGATGTCGATCCCCTCCTCGAAGTAGGCGCGGAAAATCGCGTCGGCAACCACCGCCTGGAGGCCCTCCTGCGCAGCGAGCGCCGTGAGGCGGTGCGCTTCGTGGGTATCGGGAACGCGCTGTATGCGTTCGAACCGGAACTGGATGCCGAGCGCGCGACCGGCTTCCTCGAGGGTCTGCTCTGCGATCTCTGGCGTCAGCTCCCCGGACAGGCGCGTCTGCAGGTATTCCCGCCACGGACTGTCGGGGCCTGCAACCGGGCCGCGCGGCAGACGGAAGCCGTGCCAGCGCAGCAGGGGCGGTACATCGAGCCCACGCAGGTAGCCCAATGCCCGCGCCATGCGGCGCATCCCGAGGAAGGACCAGGGACAGGTGAAATCGGCCACGACATCCAGCGTGAGCACGGGAGTGCGGGGAGCAGGGACGACAGCCAGGGTGTTCATGCAGGGGATCTGGTGCCGATCCCCTGAAATGCAAGAGCCCGGGACGGTCGGAACCTCAGCCGGCGAGCGCCTTGCCGAGCTGCTGGTTGATCCGGATGGCCGTTTCCAGAGCGCGCAGTCCGTCCTCCCCCGAAACGACCGGCCGACGTCCGCTGCGGACGCAGCCGAGGAAGGATTCGATCTCGGCACGCAGGGCGTCTCCCTGCTCGAAGCTCTGCTCTTCGATGGTGACCGGGAGTTCGCCAGCCGACAGGAGCGGATCGCGCTTGCGGATGACGGTCAGGATCTTCTGCTGCAGGTC
>CAJACZ010000313.1 GCA_903938365.1 uncultured Pseudomonadota bacterium
ATGATCTCGTCGACCGTCTCGGTGATCGTGTTGCCGCCTTCGCCCTGCACCGGCTTCGGCAGCTTGCGCATCTTCGTCTCGACCTTCCAGTCGCGGGCCACATGGACCGAGACGCGCGTGACGCCCTCGGGGATCTTGATGCGCACCGAGTTCACCGGGCTGCCTTTGCAGCCGTGGGTGATGCGCATCTCGAGGTCCTGGACGTAGCCGGCGGGCGCCGTCATGGACGAAAAAGTGTTGTGCGCCGTGGCGGGCACTGCGGCGAGGGCCGCCGCGAGGGCGGCGGCCACGGTGATGGAAGCGTTCTTGTTCATGGGACTGTCCTCTGTGGATTTTCTGGATTGGGGCGATGACGCCCAGTGTTCAGGCCGGCGGCTTGCGCCGTACCGGTGTGCCGAAATCGGGATCGCTGCTGACTTTCTGCGCCACCGTCCCTGCAGGCGCGGGGTACCAACCCGGATCCGAGTAATCCCCTGGCCGCAATCCGTCGCGGACCTTGATGACCGTGAACATGCCTCCCATCTCGAGGTTTCCGTGCGGACCCGTGCCCGTCATCATCGGCATCGTGTTCGCGGGGCCCGGCATGTGGCCCATCTCGAAGTGCGACTGGTGCTCGGCCATGCCGTCCTGGCCCATGGCCATGTAGTTCGGCAGGATCCGGTTCATCTTTGATGCGACCCCGGACTGGTCGACGCCGACCGTGTTCGGGATGTCGTGTCCCATCGCGTTCATCGTGTGGTGCGACATGTGGCAGTGCATCGCCCAGTCGCCCGCGACCGCGTCGAACTCGAAGTCCCGCGTCTGTCCGACGCCGACGATCTCGGTGACCTCGGAGCGCCACTTCGAGGGCGGCAGCCGGCCGCCATCGCCGCCCGTGATCCAGAACCGCGGGCCGTGGATATGGATCGGATGGTTCCACATCGACAGGTTGCCCACGCGGACGCGCACGCGCTCACCGGTCGCAGCCACCAGCGACTCGATCGCCGGGAAGGCTTTGCTGTTGAAGGTCCACACGTCGAAGTCCGTCATGATCGACGGATCCGGCCGATACGTGCCCGGGTGCAGCGCCCAGTTGTGCAGCAGGATCGCGTAGTCGCGGTCCACCCGCGGCGTGTCGGGCACGCGCGGATGGATGATGAACAGCCCCATCATGCCGAACGCCATCTGCGTCATTTCGTCGGCGTGCGGGTGGTACATGTGCGTGCCGTGCTGGCGCAGCGTGAACTCGTAGGCGTAGGTCTCGCCCGGCTTGATGTGCGGCTGGTTCAGTCCGCCCACACCGTCCATGCCGCTCGGCAGCAGGAGGCCGTGCCAGTGCACCGTGGTGTGCTCCCTGAGCCGGTTGGTCACCATGATCCGCACCCGGTCGCCCTCGACCGCTTCGATCGTGGGCCCGGGCGTCGAGCCGTTGTAGCCCCAGCATTTCGCCTTCGAGCCGGGACCGAACTCGTGCTCGACCTCCTCGGCGACCAGGTGAAATTCCTTTACGCCGCCGCGCATCGTGTACGGCAGCGTCCAGCCGTTCGGCGTGCGCACCGGCCGGTAACTGCCGGCGCGCGGCGCGGCACTTGTACCGGTAGTGGTAGTGGCGACGGGCCCGGCCGCGCTGGCCGTGTCGGTGGCGGCGAGCTTCGCGAGGGTCGCGGCGCTGGCCGAAAGCATGATGTTGCGTCGGGAAAGTTTCATGATTCCGCTTCCTCAGCGAGCAGGA
>CAJACZ010000314.1 GCA_903938365.1 uncultured Pseudomonadota bacterium
AGCGACTTCGACCTGGCGCTGGTACGGCCGGGCTGGGGACGCGACCTGCGGCTCGATTCCACCAACGTCGCCGGCTTCGTCGAGCAGTCGTTCTCGCTGGGTGATCGCTGGCGGCTGAACGCCGGCGCGCGGGTCGAGAGTGGCCGCTCCGACATGACGGGCCTCGTGGTCGGCTATGCGCCCGGCGAGCTGCCGAACACGATCCGGCACGAGTTCACGCTGCTGGGGCTCAGCACCGAATATCGCGTCGCCGGCGGGCAGCTGTACGCCGGCTATTCGCAGGCTTATCGGCCCGTGATCTTCAAGGACATCATCCCGAGCTCGCCGCTCGAACGCGTCGACAAGAACCTGGAGGACGCGCGCGGCTATACGCTCGAGCTCGGCTGGCGCGGCGAGACCGCGATGCTGGCCTGGGACGTCAGCGCGTTCGAGCTGCAGTACGCCAACCGCATGGGCACGATCGCGCAGTCGGACGCGGGCGGGTTCTTCAACCTGCGCACCAACATCGGCGACTCGCGCACCCGCGGCCTCGAGGTGTTCGTGCAGCACCAGCGCGAGCTCGGCCCGGTGCGGGCGACGCTGTTCACCTCGACCTCGTGGATGGACGCGCGCTACCAGCGGGCGACGGCCCGCGTCGGCCAGGCCAACCTTGCAGTGGACGGCAACCGCGTGCAGTCGGTGCCGGAACTGATCTCGCGCAGCGGCTTGACGCTCTCGGGCGGGCCGGCGAGCCTCACGCTGCTCTACAGCTACACCGCAGAGAGCTACGCCGATGCGCTGAACACCCGCACGCCCTCGGCGAACGGCGCGGTCGGCCTGGTGCCCTCGAGCGGCGTCGTCGACCTCACGGGTTCCTGGCGCTTCAACGACCACCTCGGCCTCAGCGTCAGCGTCAACAACCTCGCCGATCGCCGCTATTTCACCAAGCGGCCCGAGTTCTACCCCGGCCCGGGCGTATGGCCCTCCGATGGCCGCAGCGTCGTGGCGTCGCTGCGGCTGTCGCTGTGACCCGGGCAGGACCCGGGAACGACACTGGCGTCAAGAGCCACGGGAGTACCGCCCTTTCAGACACCCGGAGAAGCACTGCCTGAACTCTCCGCCTGAACTTTCCCCTCCCCACCTTCCAGCGCCGGTCGCACGCTCCAGACTCGCAGCTCCCGTCACGGGCGGCTGCGACAGGTGATGAGGCATCCGCCCTCGGGCCTCGGAACAGCCGCGCCTGACTCGGCGGCGCCCGCGCCCCGAAGGAACTACGCTTCGGTGACGGTGCTGTCACCGCTGTCCCGTGTTTGCGGGACAGACAAGACCTCGGCTGCCGTCGATATTGCCTGCGCCATGCGCATGAAGCCGGACAAATAGGATCCCCGCGACTGGACGGTGAGCCGCAAGGTCAGCATGAAGATGTCAAGGCGGCCAAACCTACGGCCACCGCGCCACATCTCGACTCTACCGATTGTTCGCGTGGGTCGCCTGCTTTCCGGAGCGGAATTCCGCGCGATGCGAGGAGCGTCAGGATTGCGGACACTCGTTTACTAGAACAGCCGGTCGCACAACGGAGAACTCACGGGGGCATGAGTGATAAAAAAGTTCCAAATCATGATGCGCTTGTTCCTGTTGTCCATCGTCATTGCGCTCGCTAATCCACTAACTGCGATGGCCCAAGAGAACATGTCACCGGACGCGAAGACTTTGAAGGCGCTGGTCGACGCGGGTTCAGATTTGGCCAAGCCACACGTCATCGATCACTGGCTTTATTTTCGCGACGAAACGACCGCTCGGGCGGCTGGTCAGGAATTGACCGCGGCCGGCTTCTCTGTCGAAGGGATCAACAAGGAATCGGAAGGCGCAGATTGGCGCCTGCTCGCGCGCAAGACCATGGTTCCGCGTCTGGCGGACGTCGAAAGGACGTCAGCCGACTTGGAGGACCTCGCAAAGAGACACCATGGGGATTACGACGGCTGGGAGACCCAGATCGAGGAGTGATGCGCCTTTGCGCCGCCCTCACCGCGTCCATGCGGATGACCCCCGTCGGGTCGTTCTTTACCGTAGGGCGTCCGCTATCGGGGCGCGGTTCTCGCAGTACTCCGGATTTGTCGGATATTCACCCGTCAATCACACGCAGCGTCGTCATCGTCGGCAAGTGATTGATCTGGCCGACGGATCTGGGCAACTGACGTGTCGCGGACAGAAAGGTCAAAGGGCCCCCCCGGCCCTCCCCAGTGCGTGGAACGGGCCTTGTACAGCGACCCAACCCATCGCCGCCAGCACACCGAGCGCTAGTTCAGCCTGACCCTGATTGGGAGCGCTCTTCTCCAGGTGCGCGAGGATCTTCGCGATCACCGGATGGTGGCGGCGGGCCGCTCAGCGAACGACCTTGCCGTCGGCGTCCAGCACACTGACCTCACCGATACCGAGCTCGCGGATGCCCTGCTCGATCTTCGACAGGTCACCCACCACCACCCAGGTCATGGCAGACGGACGGATTACCGACCGCGCG
>CAJACZ010000315.1 GCA_903938365.1 uncultured Pseudomonadota bacterium
GTACTGCGTGTAGATCGAGCCGGTCGTCGCGGGCTCGGCAGCGATCACGGGCCATTCGGTCTTTGGCGCAAGGAGTACGGCCTGCACCCGGGCGATGAGCTTCTGCATGTCCATGGACGGGTCCCCTGTTGTTTGCGAGGAACCCGTAGGCGCCTCGATGGGTTTCTGGCGATAAGGACAAGCCGAGTCTATACCCGTCACCTCTCAATGGTCACCGGTCACCCGGGAGATTGCGCCGACTGCGCGAGCCGGGCCAAGCTCCGTTCCTCTTGACCCGACCCGGACCCGACCCGTACACATGGGAGATACGATGATCCAGCCCTGGCGCGCGACCTGCATGCAGGTCTACTGCAACCTCGTGAATTCGGCCCGCAACCGGGACGAGGCCATGATCATCGTCAACAAGTCGCTGGACCGGTGGACCACTTTGATCCGCGGCACCGCTCGCGAGGGCGGTCGACAGTTGCTGCTGTTCCCGGAGTTCTGCCTGACGGGGTTCCCCCTGACCGAAAGCGCGGCGCAGTGGATCGACAAGGCCTGCATCGAGATCCCGGGGCCCGTGACGGAACGCCTGCAGCGTGAAGCCCAGGCCGCCCGGATCTGGATCGGTGCCAATGCCTATGAGCGGGACCCCGTCTGGCCGGGACGGTATTTCAACACTTCGTTCCTGATCGATCCCAGCGGCAACGTGGTGCTCAAGTACCGGCGGATCAACACCGTCCAGACCGGCTCTCCGCACGACTTCATGGACAAGTACCTGGACATGTACGGCATCGAGGGAACTTTCCCGGTGGCGAAGACCGACCTGGGCAATCTCGCGATGATGCCCTGCGGCGAGATCATGTACCCCGAGGCAGCTCGCATGTTCATGTTCCGCGGCGCAGAGGTTCTGCTGCACCCGACATCGGACCACGGCGCGTCGGACATGTGGAGCTGGGAGTCGGCCAAGAAAGTCCGCGCCTCGGAAAACATGATGTACCTGGTCTCGGCGAACCAGACTGGGCAGATCGGCGGCGTACTGCCCACCGGAACCACTGCGGGTCATTCAAAGATCTTCGACTGGGACGGTCGCATCCTGTCGGACTCGGGTGGCCCCGGCGAGTCCACCGTGTGCTCGTCCTGGATCGACGTCGAGGCGCTGCGGCGCCTGCGCGCCATACCCGGAGGCGGCAACAGGCTGCTCCGGCAACGCATCGACATCTACCGCCCGCTCTACAACGCCACGACGATCTACCCCGCAAACCGTTTTGCGGATGCACCGATGGACTCCAAGGAGCGCATCCTCGAGGTGCAGCAGGAAGCCTACGGCAATCTGGTCCGGAGCGGCCTGATCCAGCCGCCGCGCAAGTGATGCCGCGTTTTTCGCGACGCAGCTTCGTGGGCGCCGGCAGCGTTGCCGCGGCTACCGGCCTCGGCAGCTTCTCCGTCGCGGCCGGCACCGCCAGGCCAGGCGGGCGCGCAGCCGCTTTCGCCCCCTTGCGCACTGAAACCCCGGTATTCGCGCTGGTGCAGTCCGCCGCCTGGGGGATCGACCTGGAAACACCAGAGCCCGACCTGGAACGCAACCTGCAACGCATGCTCGAGTCCATCGAGGCCGCCCAGGCCACCGGCCAGCGCTGCGACTGGATCGCGTTCCACGATTGCCCGCTGACGGGGCGCGTGGCGACCACCGCCGCGACACGCACGCGCGTCGCGATAGAGGTCGGGGGTGAGCATTTCCAGCGCCTCGCGGGCGCGGCCCGGCGCCATTCTTGCTGGTTGAGCTTCGGTGCATGGCTGCGCCTGCCGGGCGCACGCAACGAGGCTTTCGAGGCGAACGCGTTCCTCTCTCCGGCGGGCGAACTCGTGAGCATGCAGCGCTTCGACGGCACCGTACGCTCGGGGTCACCCTGGCCCGAAGTCGTGGTGACGGACATCGGCAACCTCGCCGCCACACCGCGCGCCGACGACCCCGCGCATCATGCCGCGCTGGTGGCCGCGGGCGCGGAATTCGTGCTGCGCACCAGTTCCGGACCGCTGGCCGACTGGGCCCTCGACATGCCGGTGTGTTGCCGTGCGCATGGCATCCATGGCGCCATCGTCAACGCGGCGGCAGGGACCCGTTCGTTCCCCGCGATTGACCCGAGCGGCGGCGGAACTGCCTTCTTCGGACCTGATGGCCGGCGCCTAGCCGCAGCCGAGGGCAGCGACGAGCAGATCCTGCGATGGGCGGTGCCGATCGGCGCGCAGCGCCGGTCAGCCGCCGCCCCGGCCTGAAGCAGGCCTGGTCGCCATATTCACGACAGGCTGCCGGCAGGACGCGAATATGTCGAGGGCGGGGTCGCGCGCGACCGTCTCGAGATCGAGCAGGCCGAGCGTCGAATGGAAGACATGGTCATGCGAGCGCGGCAGGACGCGCTGGCGCGCGACGCACGCCGGATCGGCGCCGAGCCGCGAGCTGAACCCGGGCGACGCCCAGAACACCATCGGCACCTTGAGCTGCACGTCGGGCGCGATCGCGTAAGGCATGGCGTGCAGAAACAGTCCGCCCTCGCCCAGCGATTCGCCATGGTCGGACACGAACAGCAGCGCCGAATCGACCCGGTCGGACATCCCTTCAAGGAAACGGATCGCGCGCGCCAGCAGGTGGTCCGAGTAAAGCAGCGTGTTGTCGTAGGCGTTCACGAGCTCGGGCACCGTGCACCTGGAAAAATCAGTCTCGCGACAGGCAGGCTGGAAGCGGCCGAACGCCTCGGGATAACGCAGGTGATACCCCGGGCCATGGCTCCCGAGCATGTGCAGCACGATCAGTGAGCGCGGCCCGAGCGACTGGAAGCCGCGCTCGAAGTCCTCGAACATCGCGCCGTCCATGCAGGGCCGACCGGGCAGACAGAGGTCGGGGTGCCCGGCCGGATCGGGCCGCAGCTGCGGGGCGACTTTGCAGATGCCCTTGCAGGTCGTGTTGTTGCCGTACCAGCGCACCTCGAAGCCCGCGCGCGCCACGATATCGAGCAGGTTGTCGCGGGCTCGCGCGCGGTCGGGCTCGAAGGCGGCGCGCCCCAGCCCCGAGAACATGCAGGGCACCGAGATCGCGGTCGAGGTGCCGCAGGCCGTGACGTCCGGGAAATTGACCAGGCCCGGGATCGTCGCAAGCTGGGGATTGGTCTGCCGCGCATAGCCGTCGAGGGAGAAATTCGCAGCCCTCGCCGTCTCGCCCACGATAAGCACGACCACCCGGGGGCGTGCCCTGGATGCGCCAGCCCAGGAGCGGCCGAGCTTCACGTCGGTACCGACGGGCTCGTGCGGCAGCGTTCGCCGGGTTTCCTCGTGGATGTAGCTGCCGACGGCGGACAGCAGGTTCACGGGAACCAGCATCTGGCGCAGTTCGCGGTGTTCGCGCAGCAGGGCAGCATGGTCTTTGTAGTGCAGCGCCGCTGCCAGGGCCACGCCTGCGATCGCAAGCCCGAACGCTGCGAGCCAGCGCAGCGTGGCGCGGCGCCAGCCATCGCGCGCCCGAGGCAGCAGCAGAACCACCAGGGCCGGCACGATCCCCAGCAGACCCACCCGGACCAGCAGCCGTCCGTTCAGCAGCTCGGTCGACTCGCCCGGATCAGTCGCCAGGACGTTGCGGATCATGACCCGGTCGATCAGCACGCCATAGGCGTCACCGAAGTACGAGGCCAGCGCAGCGGCCACCAGCACCAGGGCGAGCAGCGGCGCCCCGAGCGGGGGCACCACGATGAGCGGCAGCAGGAACAGCAGGATGGCGCAGTAGGCGAAGAGCCCGAAGGTCAGCAGCCGCAGGCCGTCTCCGAAGGTGAGCAGCGGCCGCACTTCAAGCACGCGCTCCCAGAACGGCAGACTGAGCACCAGTAGGCAGTACAGGGCAACAAAGCCCGCGACGACCCTGAGGTCGAGTCCGGCACCGGCGCGAGGAAAACGCATGCATCCACCCCGCCCCGGGAAACCCGTGCTTGTTGGACGGGTGCCGGGCGCCGGATCAATCGCGGCAGGAGGCAAAGCGGAGGGAATCTGGTGGGCCCTGCGCGATTCGAACGCGCGACCAACTCGTTAAAAGCGAGCTGCTCTACCGGCTGAGCTAAGGGCCCAACGAGATCCGCCGCGGATTCTACACAAATTGATAGTGCGTCGGGTCGGCCACGCCCGCAGCCGCGAAGCCCTCGGCCCGCAGGCGACAGGAATCGCAGCGCCCGCAGGCCCTGCCTGCCGCGTCGGCCTGGTAACAGGAGACCGTCAGGGAGAAATCCACCCCCAGCCTCTGCCCCTCGCGAATGATCATGGCCTTGGACCAGTGCTGCAGAGGCGCACGGATGCGCACCGGAAGGCCCTCCACACCGGCTTTGGTGCCCAGGCGGGCCACTTCCTGGAACGCCGCGATGAACTCCGGCCGGCAGTCCGGATAGCCCGAATAATCGACGGCGTTGACCCCGATCAGCACCTCGGCGGCGCCGAGCACCTCGGCCCAGCCCAGGGCCAGCGACAGCATCAGCGTGTTGCGGGCCGGGACGTAGGTCACCGGGATGCCGGTCGTCGCGGCAGTAGGCACGGCGATACCCGGGTCGGTGAGCGCCGAGCCACCGATCCCCGCCAGATCGACCCCCATGACCCGGTGTTCCGCCGCGCCCAGCCCCCGTGCGACGCGCGCGGCGGCCGCGAGCTCTGCTTCGTGGCGCTGGCCGTAATGCACCGACAGCGCGAAACACTCCAGGCCCTCGTCGCGCGCCAGCGCAAGCACCGTGGCTGAATCGAGGCCACCCGAGAGCAGCACCACTGCCCGGCGCGGCGCGTGCGTCCCCAACGTGTTCATCGGCCTGCCACGTTGCCCCAGAGGTATTTGTGCAGTTGTACCTGGAAGCGGACCGGCAGGCGGTCCTCGAGTACCCAGTCAGCCAACTGGCCGGCCGGAAGTTCATCGTGGCTGGGCGAAAAGAGGACCGAGCAGCGCCCCGGGAGGCCGAGCTCGGCCAGCCGCCGCCGGCTCCATTCGTAATCCGCGCGGTTCGCGATCACAAACTTCACCTGGTCCTTGGCGTCCAGCGTGGCGAGTTCGTCGTAGCGGTTGCGCGCCTCCTCGCCCGAAGCCGGCGTTTTCACGTCCACGACCTTGACCACGCGAGGATCCACCCCGGCGAGCGACATGGCACCGCTGGTCTCGAGCGACACGCGCCAGCCTGCATCGCACAGGGCAGTGAGCAGCGGCAGCACCTGACGCTGCGCCAGCGGCTCGCCACCCGTGACACAGACGTGACTGGCCTCGAGCTCCCGGACGCGATCAAGGATGGCCGACAGGGTCCACCACTCGCCACCATGGAACGCGTAGGCGGTGTCGCAATAGCTGCAGCGCAGCGGACACCCCGTGAGACGCACGAAGACCGTGGGTATACCGACGGAATCCGATTCACCCTGCAGCGAGCGGAAGATCTCGGTGAGCTTGAGCCGCGGCACGGCCCGATCCCCCTCGCCCGGCACGGCCTCGCTCATGGGATGCGACGCAGGCGCTCCTGCGCGAGCCGGGCCGCTTCGGTTCCGGGATAGCGCGTCGCCACCGCACCCAGGCTCTGGCGCGCGTCGGCGAAGCGCTTGAGCTCGAACTGGGAATACCCCAGCTTGAGCAGTGCGTCTGCGGCCTTGGGTGAATCGGGCCACTTGCGCCCCACTGCCGTGAACGCTGCCACGGCACTCTCGTAATCGCGGGTGACGTAGTAGGCCTCGCCCAGCCAGTACTGGGCGTTGTCCGCCAGCTCGTGCTCCGGGTTGGCCGCCAGGAATTCCTTCATGCCGCTGATGGCCACGGGATAATCGGCCGCCTTCAGGGCGTCGAAAGCGCGACCGTAGAGCACTTCCGGCGTACTGCCACCTGCGGTGCCGGCCGCTGCGGCAGCCGCGCCGGGGGCCGCAACCGCCGGACCGGCCTGGCCGCCACGCGCCTCGAGTGCCGCCGTGCGTCGCTCGAGGTCAGCATAGAGGTTGCGCTGCTGTCGGCGCAGTTCCTCGTTGCCGTTCTCGAGCACCTCGACCTGGCCACGCAGGGCTCGCACCTCTGTCTGCAGGGCATCGACGCGCTGCGCGAGTTCGAGCATCGCCGGACCGCCGGCGACACGCTCGATGCGCGCCAGCCGCGAGTCGAGTTCCCCCACCCTCACCTGCAGCGGGTCGTCCTCGCTGGCCAGCGGCACACAACCGGTCAGCAGCAGCAGCGGCAGGACTGCGACAACGCGACGCATGCTCAGTTGCCGTACACCAGTTCGACACGGCGGTTCTGCGCGAACGCAGACTCGTCGTCGCCGACAGCAGCGGGACGCTCCTCGCCGTAGCTGACCGTCGCGAGCTGCGCATCAGTGACACCCTGCAGCCCGAGCGCGCGGCGCACGGCCTGCGCCCGCCGCTCGGCGAGCCCGATGTTGTATTCCCGCGTGCCGCGTTCGTCCGTGTGGCCCTCAAGGCGGACGCGCAGGCTGGAGTTGGCGGCCAGCAGCCGCGCATGCGCTGCGACCAGCGCCTGGTCCTCCGCGCGCACATCGGCGCTGTCGAAGGCGAAGTAGATGATGCGGCGCCCGTCGAGTTCCGCGGGAATCGTGCCCGCGCCGGCGGCCTCGCCCCCGACGCTGCCGGCGGACTCGATGCCGGTGGCCGTTGCGGCCGTATCGGCGGTCGTCGTCGCTCCGGGGACCGCCACCGTCGTGGCGCTGGTGTCACCCGCGGCAGGCTTGCCCACGCCACGCTTGGTCTGGCAACCGGCGACCAGCGCTGCGGAGACGATCACAACAGCCAGCAGTAGGGATTTTTTCATCAGGTGCTCCTCGGATATGGGTTCATTATCTCATGCACGACCGGCGCGCGTGTCAGCGCGCATGGGGCCCCCAGGCGGGCTCCCGGACTTCGCCGCGGTCGGACTTCAGTCGCTGCGTGATCAGTCCATCAGCCGACACCGTCGCCAGCACGCCCTGCCTGCGGTCACGGCTGGCGTAGATCAGCGTATCGCCGTTCGGGGCGAACGAGGGCGATTCATCCTGGTTGCCCCGGGAGAGCACGCGCGAGGCTCCGGTGCCCAGATCCTGGATACCCACACGATAGGCGCCGCCCTCGCGGGTGACGAACGCCAGCCGCGTGCCGTCCGGGGAGACGCGCGGGCGCGCGTTGTAGTTGCCCGAGAAGGTGATGCGCCGCGGGCGCTCCGAAGCGCCCAGGGTCTGCCGGTATACCTGCGGCCCCCCCGAACGATCCGACGTGAAGTAGATCGTCCGACCATCCGGAGCCCAGGAGGCTTCGGTATCGATGCCCGGATCGTCGGTGACCCGGGTCAGGACCTGGGTCGCAAGTTCCAGCGTGTAGATGTCGAGGTTACCGCTCCGACCTGACAGCGTGACGGCGAGCCGCGTTCCGTCGGGCGACCAGGCCGGTGCGCCATTGATCCCGGCGCGCGCCGAGACCCGGCGCCGCTCGCCGGTGCGCAGCCGCTGCACGTAGATCGCCGCGACGCGGGACTCGAAGGACACATAGGCGAGCCACTCGCCGTCGGGGGAGAAGGATGGCGACATCAGCGGTTGCCGGGACTCGAGGATCACCCGCGCGCCCTCGCCGTCCGCATCAGCCACCAGGAGCTGGAACCGCTGGCTCGGCGGCGCCCCGTCCACCGAGATGTAGGCGATGCGCGTCGCGAAAGCCCCGCGGATGCCGAGGATCTTCTCGTAAATGCGGTCACTGATGCGGTGCGCGCCGTTGCGGACCGCCGCAGCCGGGGCGAGCAAACGCTCGGCGAGCACACGCTGGCCGGTCAGTGCGTTCACCAGCTCGAAATCGAGCGCGAACTGCGCCGGCCCGGCGACGCTCACGCGCCCGACCAGCACGAAATCGCTGCCGGCCTGGCGCCACTCGCCCGCCGAGACAGTCTCCGCGCGCGCCGGGCGCGACGGCTGACTCGAGCGCGGCAGCGCGCGGAACCGACCGCTGCGCTCGAGGTCCTGCTGGACCACTTCTGCGACATCGGCGGAAGGCGCAGAAGCACCCGCGGCCAGTTCGAACGGCACCACGGCGATGGGAATCGGATCGGTGACGCCGGAGGTGATGTCGATACGCAGTTGCGCCTGCGCACCCAGCCAGGGGCTGGCGCCGCACAGCGCGAACAACAGGAACCAGAAGCGGGGCAGCAGCTTAATCATTGGGCTTGAACCGGACCTCGATGTTGCGTTCGAAGAGCGAAGGATCAGGCGGAACAGGGAGCGGCGAGGCCCGCAGCACGGCCGCCTCGATCGACTGGCGCACGGTGTCGTCGCCGTTGCAGGCCAGCACCCGCACGGCCACCACCTCGCCGCCAGGAACCTGAGTCACGGCCACCGTGCAGTCCAGTCCGGCACGCGCCGAGGCCGGCCGGATCCAGGCGCGCTGGATGCGGCCCTGGATGGCGGCCGCCCACTGCGCGGCCTGGCCGCTGGCCCGCGCGGCCGCACCGCGCTCCTCGGCTTCGAGCTGTCGGCGCAGATCCGCCTCGCGCTCCGCCCGCAGGCGCGCATCCTCGGCGGCCTTCTGCTGCTCCGCGAGCCGGGCGCGATCGGCCTTCTCGCGCTCGGCGGCCTGCTGCTTCGCCTCGGCCCGACGCTGTTCGTCCGCCTTGCGTTGGGCCTGCTCTTCCCGCCGCTTTGCATCGGCCGCGGCCCGTTCGGCGGCCGACGGCTTCGCTGCGGGCTGAGGCGCCGGCGCCGGCCTGGCCGCGGCTTCCGGCTCGGCCTTTGGCGGGAGCTTCGGGGGCAGCGTGGGCAGAACCGCGGGCGGGGTATCGGGAACGGCCGCCGGTCGGGGCGGCGCCGGGGCCGGGGGGGCGAACGCGGGCGACCCCAGCGCCTGCAGCGACTGCGGATCCACGACGACCGCCTCGATGGCCAGCACCTGCGCCGCAGGCGGCTCCGAACGCATCAGCCACCAGCCCGAGCCGAGCAGCAGGACGATGCCGAGGTGGACGGCAAGCGAGAGACCCAGGGGTCGCCATCGAGCGACGACGCTCTCGTTCACCAGGCATCCTCAGCGGTTTCTCGGAGCCGCAGCCAGCGGATCCGTCAGGAAGCCCAGTTTGGTCGCACCGGCGCCCTGCAGCATCACCATGGCCTCAACCACCTTGCCATAGGGCACGTCACGATCACCCTTGACGAGCACCGGGATGCCCGGCGAACGCCGCAGCACTGCCGTCACACGGGCCTGTGCCGTCAGCGCATCGAGCGCCTGCTCCGGGGTCGCTCCGCGATTGAGGTAGAGCAGTCCCTTGCGATCCACGGACAGCACGAGAGGCGGCTGGTCCTGCAGATCGCGCGGATCGATCGGCTCCGCAGCGGCCTTGGGCAGTTCGACCTTGATGCCCTGCGTCAGCAGCGGAGCGGTCACCATGAAGATGATGAGCAGCACCAGCATGACGTCGATGTAGGGCACGACGTTGATCTCGCTCATCGGGCGCCGTCCGCGCGATACCTGGGCCATCCTAGGGCTCCGTGCCGCCGGGGTTCGTCGCGGGCCGCCCGGAATGCCGCTGCAGGATGGTCGAGAATTCCTCGATGAACCCGTCGTAGCGCAATTCGAGCCGGCCCACCTGGTCGGCGAAACGGTTGTAGGCGACCACGGCCGGAATGGCGGCCACCAGCCCGAGGGCGGTGGCGATCAGCGCCTCGGCGATACCCGGGGCGACGGTGGCGAGGGTGGCCTGCTGCACGGCGCCCAGGCCCACGAACGCATGCATGATGCCCCACACGGTGCCGAACAGGCCGACATACGGGCTGGTCGAACCGACCGTGGCGAGCGTCGAGAGGCTCTCCTCGAGCAGTTCAACTTCCTTGATCTGCTGCGCCTTCATGGCCCGGCGCGAGCCCTCGACCAGGATGTCGGCGGCCGGCCCGCCCTGCTGTCGCAGGCGCGCGAACTCGCGGAAACCTGCGTGGAAGATGCCTTCCACGCCGCGCACGCTGCCGCGCGACTCGATGCCACGATAGAGGGTGGCCAGATCGCTGCCGGACCAGAACTCCTGCTCGAAGCGTGCGAGGTCGGCCTGCGCCACCGCCAGCAGGCGACGCTTGCGGAAAATGATGGTCCAGGAAAACACCGAGGCCGCGAGCAGCAGCAGCATGACGAGCTGCACCACCAGCGTGGCCTCGAGTACCAGCCGGAAGATCGAGATGTCGCCACCGCTGCTCATGGTATGTACTCCGCGATTCGTTTGGGGCGCAGCGTCCGCGCATCCACGCAGACGATGCGCACGCTGGCCTCGACCAGCAGCAGGGGCTCGGCCCCGTCGCGGAAGATCCGCTGCGCGAACCGCGCAGTCGTACGGGTCTCCGGGACGGCCTGGCAGGTCACTACCAGCGCGTCATCGAGGCGCGCCGGAGCCCGGTAGTCGACGTTGACGTTGAGCACCATGAACTGGATTCCCTGCTCGAGCGACAGCGACTGCTGCGAAAGGCCCCTGGACCGCAGCCATTCGGTGCGGCAGCGCTCGAGGAACCGCAGGTAGTTGGCGTAGTACACCACGCCGCCCCCGTCGGTGTCCTCCCAGTACACGCGCACCGGCCAGTGGAAGATCTCGGGCGAGCTCATGCCTCGCCCTCGCGCTGCGGCGCGGCGAGTCCGAAGTGCAGGTAGGCGCTGCGCGTCGCGATGCGTCCGCGCGCGGTGCGCATCACGAAGCCCTGCTGGATCAGGAAGGGTTCGATGACGTCCTCGAGGGTGCCTCGCTCCTCGCCGATGGCGGCCGCCAGGTTGTCGATCCCGACCGGTCCGCCCTCGAACTTGTCGATGATGGTGGTGAGGAACTTGCGATCCAGCGTGTCGAGGCCGAGCGGATCAACCTCGAGCATGTCCAGCGCGAGGCCGGCCAGTGCGGCAGTGATGCGGCCGTCGCCACGCACCTGGGCGTAGTCGCGGACCCGGCGCAGGAGCCGGTTCGCGATACGCGGCGTACCACGGGCCCGGCAGGCGATGCCCACCGCGCCCTCCGGGTCCATGGGCACGCCGAGGATCCCGGCGGAGCGCACCACGATGCTCGTGAGATCCTCGACGTCATAGAATTCGAGGCGCTGCACGATGCCGAACCGATCGCGCAGCGGCGAGGTGAGCAGCCCCGCGCGGGTCGTCGCGCCCACCAGCGTGAACGGCGGGAGGCTGAGCTTTATGGACCGGGCCGCCGGTCCCTCGCCGATCATGATGTCGAGCTGGTAATCCTCCATGGCCGGATAGAGGACTTCCTCCACCACGGGGGAGAGCCGATGGATCTCGTCCACGAACAGCACGTCGCGCGGCTGGAGGTTCGTCAGGATGGCGGCCAGGTCGCCCGGGCGCTCGAGCACGGGACCCGAGGTCTGGCGCAGGCTCACCCCCAGCTCTGCCGCGAGGATGTTGGCGAGCGTCGTCTTGCCCAGGCCCGGCGGCCCGAAGATCAGCACGTGGTCGAGCGCCTCGCCACGCGCACGCGCGGCGTCGACGAAGATGCCGAGCTGCTCCTTCACCGGACGCTGCCCCACGTAGTCCGCGAAGCGCTTGGGCCGGATGGCACGATCGACCAGTTCCTCGTCGCGGCCCGCTTCGGGGCTGATCAGTCTTTCTTCGATGCCGCTCATCGCGCCCTCAGCCGTGTTCGCGTGCGGCAGACTGGAGTGCGCGCCGGATGAGTTCTTCAGTGGAGGACCCCTCCGGTCCGGCTGCCTTGATCATCCGCGTGGCCTCCGCCGGCTTGTAGCCCAGCGCCGACAGCGCGGAGAAGGCCTCGGCCTCGGCGCCGCCGGCCGGCAGGTCGGTGACCGCGCCGGGCGCGGACGACAATGCGGTGACACGGTCGCGCATCTCGACGATCAGCCGCTCAGCCGTCTTGCGCCCGACGCCCGGGATGCGCGTCAGCGCCGCGATGTCGTTGGCGGCGACACACAGCGCGAAGCCGTCGACGCTGACCCCCGACAGGATCGAAAGCGCCATCCTCGGGCCCACGCCGCTGACCTTGAGGAGGTTACGGAACAGCCGACGTTCGTCATCCGAACCGAAACCATAGAGCACGTGCGCATCCTCGCGCACCACAAGATGAGTCAGCAGCCTGACCGTGCTGCCGACCGGCGGCAGGCCATAGAAGGTCGACATCGGGGCTTCGAGCTCATAGCCCACGCCGCCCACTTCCAGCAGCAGCTGCGGCGGCGCTTTGTGGGCCAGCAGCCCGTGCAGCGAGCCGATCATCGGCGTCCCGCCGAGGCCAGCGGCGCGACGTCCGGCGCCGCCACCAGGGCCGCGAGGCGCCGCGTCTGCGCATGGCACACGGCAACGGCGAGGGCGTCGGACGCATCCGGGGTGAGGATGCCGTCGATCCTGAGGAGCTGACGCATCATGTGGGCCACCTGAACCTTGTCGGCTGCACCGAAGCCCACCGCAGCGAGCTTGATGGCCCGCGGCGCGTATTCAAAGACTACGGAATCAACGCCCAGGGCGGCCAGCGCGGCGCCGCGCGCCTGGCCGAGCTTGAGTGCGCTGTCGATGTTCTTGTTGACGAAGACCCGCTCGACGGCGATCTCGTCGGGAGCATAACGTTCGAGGAGCTCGCTGACGCCCGCGTGGATCCGCGCCATGCGCTGCGCGAGCGAGGCCCCCTTGACCTCGATGCGGCCGTGCACGACACAGCCCATGTCGGGACCACGGATGTCGATGATGCCGAAGCCGGTGCGGAGCGATCCAGGGTCGAGCCCCAGGATGCGGCACGGCCCGCGCCCGCCTGCGACCCGCGGAGCAGCCACGGGGGCCCGCTCGACGACCGGAGCGCCACGCGGGGCGTCAGGCTGGAAGGCACGCCACGACTTGGAGGAATATCGGGTCAAGGCAAGCGACCAGCCAGGCGCAGGCGCGCCACGAAATCAGGGGGGTTTCACCGCCTGTATGATATCCGGAATCCTCACTGCGCCATACCGTGGGACGCACCTGCCACCTTGGAAAACATCGCCACCTGCCCGCCTCGCATCGAGGCTCCGCTGCTCGCGGCACACGGCGCGCTCGCGACGGCAGGGGTACCGGAGCCCGCACTGGCGCTCGGGGGCTCCGCCGCGAGGCTCGTCGGCCACCTGACCGAGGATGCTGCGCTCGCCATCGGCGTCCTGATCCACGAAGCCCTGCGGACTTCAGCACTGGCGCCCTCGAGCCTGAATGCGGCCACCCGCGAGCAGCTGGGCGAGTCGAGCCTTGAGGTGGCCGAAGAACTCTCGCGACTCGGCGACTTCGGTCGCGGCGCCCAGTGGAGCGAAGCACGCCCCCTCGCCGGCAGCCAGGCCGAGACGCTGCGCAAGATGCTGCTGGCCATCGTCAGCGACCCGCGACTCGTGGTCGCGCGCATCGGCCTGCAGCTCGCGCGACTGCGCGCCGCCCGGGACGCCGACGAGGCGCAGCGCGCCAGCCTCGCCGCAGAGACCCGCGCGGTGTTCGCGCCGCTGGCGAACCGCCTGGGCGTCTGGCAGGTGAAGTGGGAACTCGAGGACCTCGCGTTCCGCTACCTCGAACCGCTGGAATACCGGCGCATCGCGAGCGCGCTGGCCGAGCGGCGCGCCGACCGCGAACGCTACATCGAAGCTTTCTGCGCCGCGCTGCGCGAGGCCCTGCGGGGCGCAGGGATCGAGGCCGAGGTGTACGGCAGGCCGAAACACCTCTACAGCATCCACCGCAAGATGCAGCTCAAACAACTCGATTTCGGCCGGCTGTTCGACATCCGCGCCGTACGCATCCTGTGCCGCACGGTTCCCGACTGTTATGCGGCGCTCGGTGTCGTGCACAGCCTGCATGACTATCTGCCGGCGGAATTCGCGGACTACATCGCCACCCCCAAGGGCAACCTCTACCGGTCGATCCACACCGCGGTGATCGGGCCGCAGGGCAGGCCCGTGGAAGTCCAGATACGGACCCTCGAGATGCACGAACACGCCGAACTGGGCGTGGCGGCCCACTGGCGCTACAAGGAAGGGGGACCCCGCGACGCCGACTACGAGCGTCGCATCGAGGGGCTGCGTCGATTGCTCGAGCCGGGCGATCACTCCGCCGGAGCAGACTTCATCGAGAAAGTGCGCGGCGGGCTGTTCGCGGACCGGATCTACGCGCTGACCCCGCTCGGCCGGGTCGTCGAACTCGCCCGCGGCGCCACGCCCCTCGATTTCGCCTACCAGGTCCACACCAGTCTCGGACACCGCTGTCGAGGCGCCAAAGTGAACGGGCGCATCGTCCCGCTCAACTACGTGCTGGCCAACGGCGAGGTGGTCGAGGTGATTGCCGGGAAGCAGGAGTCGCCCAGCCGTGACTGGCTGGTGCAGGACGGCTACCTCGCCTCGCCACGCAGCCGGGCCAAGCTGCGTGCCTGGTTCCGCCAACGCGACTCGGGCGAGAACGAGGCCGCCGGTCGCGTCATCGCGGAACGGGAACTCGCCCGCATCGGCGCCGGGGCGGAAGTCATGGCAGCGCTGATCACGGACCTGAAAGCGACCGACGCCGCGCAGCTGCATCGCTGGCTGGGCGAAGGCGAAATCAGCGTCACCCAACTGGTGCAGGCCGCCACCCGCCGCGCCGCAGCAGCCGGCCTGCCCTCGGCCACGAGCGCCGCCACGCCAGCGGCACGCAAGACGTCAGCTTCGCGGCGGCTTGCGGCGAGCCCCATCGACGTCGAGGGCGTCGGCGACCTGCCGATCACGCTGGCGCGCTGCTGTGCCCCGGTGCGTCCGCAGGCGATCGTCGGCTACGCGACGCTGGGCCGCGGCGTCACCGTCCATGCCGCCACCTGCCGCGGCCTCGCGCGGATGGGCACGGAGCACCCAGAGAGGCTGCTGGGGGTGGCCTGGCGGCTCGACAGCGGAGCGATGCTGCCGGTGGAAGTCACGATTCTCTCGCTCCCGAGGCGCGGCCTCGTGCGCGAGATCTCCGAAGCGCTCGTCGCGGAGGGACTGCGGGTGGCAGCCCTCAGGAGCCACCCCGAGCCCGGCAATGCAACGATGAAAGCTGTGCTGCAGACCGAGGTGCGCGACCTCGGCCAACTGGAGCGACTGCTGCGCAGCCTTGCTGCGCTGCCCGAAGTGATCTGGGCCCGTCGCAGCGCCTGACCAGGCGCTGCAACGGTCGGGGTTCAGCGGTTGGGCATGTCGATCGCGCGCTTGTCCACCGCGAGCGCTGCTTCGTGCAGAGCTTCGGACAGCGTCGGGTGGGCGTGGATCGTGCGCTGCAGGTCTTCGGTGCTGGCCGAGTACTCCAGCGCGAGCACGGCCTCGGCGATCAGTTCGCCCGCCATCGGCCCGATGATGTGCACGCCGAGAATGGTGTCGTCGTCCACGGCGGAGACCACCTTGGCGAAGCCCTGGGAGGCTTCCATGGCCCGTGCCCGGCCACTGGCCAGGAACGGGAAGCTGCCCACCTTGTAGGCGCGCCCGCTGGCCTTGACCTGCTCCTCAGTGAGACCGACCCAGGCCATTTCGGGAGCGGTATAGATGACCGATGGAATGACCGCGTAGTTCACCTCGGCGTAAAGCCCGGCAATGCGATCCGCCACCGCCACGCCCTCTTCCTTGGCCTTGTGCGCCAGCATCGGGCCCCTGACGCAGTCGCCCACCGCCCAGACACCCTCTGCAGCGGTACGGCAATCATGGTCCACGCGGATGAAGCCCCGTTCGTCGAATTCGACACCAGTGCCCTCGGCCAGCAGGCCCTGCGTGAACGGCCGGCGACCGATGCAGACGATCAGTCGATCGACGCTGAGCGACTGCGGCGCACCCGCCCCGTCCGTATACGCCACCTCGACCGCACCGCCCACGACGCGCGCGCTGGTGACCTTCGCCCCGAGACGGATGTCCATGCCCTGCTTGCGGAACTGCTTGAGGGCTTCCCGGGCCAGCTGCTGGTCGGCGATGGCCAGGAAGTCGGGCATGGCCTCGAGCACCACGACTTCCGCGCCGAGGCGCTTCCAGACGCTGCCCAGCTCGAGGCCGATCACCCCCGCGCCGATCACGCCGAGTCGCTGCGGGACACCGTCGAACTCGAGCGCACCCCAGCTGTCCACGATGTGCTTGCCGTCGAAGGGCGCGGACTTGAGCTCGGTCGGCACCGAGCCGCTCGCCAGCACCACATGCCGGGCCGAGAGGACCTTCTTCGTCCCGTCATGCGCGGTGAATTCGACCTGCCGACCCGGCAGCAGCCTGCCGTGGCCCTGCAGGGGCGTAACGCCCGCCGCCTTCAGCAGCTGCATGATCCCGCCGGTCATGCCCTTGACGATGCCCGCCTTGCGCTTCTGCATCGCCGCCACGTCGAAGGACACCGCGCCGGTACGGATGCCATGTGCCGCGAATTCGGTCTGCGCACGATGGTAGAGCTCTGTGGACTCCAGCAGCGCCTTCGAGGGAATGCAGCCCGCATTCAGGCAGGTGCCGCCGAACGCGGTGCTCCCGTCATAGTTCTTCCATTCGTCGATGCAGGCGACCCTGAGCTTGTTCTGGCCTGCCCGGATGGCCGCGGGATAGCCCGCGGGACCGCCGCCGATGACGACGACGTCGAAGTTGTCGCTCATGGCTCAGACCCCCAGCAGCATGCGGCCGGGGTCTTCCAGGCTGTCCTTGATGGCCCCCAGGAACTGCACGGAGTCACGGCCGTCGATGATGCGGTGATCGTAGGTGACCGCGAGGTACATCATGGGCCGCACCACGACCTGCCCGTTCATGACGACCGCACGCTCCTTGATGTTGTGCATGCCGAGGATGGCGCTCTGCGGCGCGTTCACGATCGGCGTCGAGAGCATGGAGCCGAACACACCGCCGTTCGTGATGGTGAACGTGCCACCCGTCAGTTCATCGAGGGTCAGGGAGCCCGACCGGGCGCGCGAACCATAATCGGCGATCTGGCGCTCGATGTCCGCGAAGCCCAGCTTGTCGGCGTTGCGCACGACCGGGACCACGAGGCCGCGATCCGTCGAGACTGCGACACCCACGTCGTAGTACTCGTGGTAGATCACGTCCGTGCCTTCGATCGAGGCGTTGACGATCGGGAACTTCTTGAGCGCTGCAACCGCGGCCTTGACGAAGAAGGACATGAAGCCGAGCTTCACGCCGTGCTCCTTCTCGAAGCGCTCCTTGTGGCTCGCGCGCAATTCATTGATGGCCGTGAGGTCGACCTCATTGAAGGTCGTGAGCAGCGCGGCATTGTGCTGCACCTGGACGAGGCGTTCGGCGATGCGCTGGCGCAGGCGCGTCATGGGCACGCGCTGTTCGCCCCGCGGCCCGGCGGGCGCCGCAGGAACCGGCACCGGGGCAGCCGCCGCAGCGGGCGCCGGCGTCGCCGCGGGTTCCGTCTTCTGCCGGTCGAGATGCCCGACTACGTCGCCCTTGGTCAGGCGACCGTCGCGACCGGAGGCCGGGACCTGTGCCGGATCGAGCCGGTTTTCCTCCACCAGACGGCGTACCGACGGGCTGAGCTTCGCCGCCTCAGCGGGCACTGTGGCAGCGGGGCTCGCCGCAACGGGAGCCGCGACGGCCGCCGCAGCCGCAGGGGCGGTCGCCGCGGCGACGCCCTCCTCGATCAGCGCGAGCAGGTCGCCACTCTTCACGGTGGCACCCGCATGGACCTTGATTTCCTTGAGGATGCCGTTGGCCGGCGCCGGCACCTCGAGGACCA
>CAJACZ010000316.1 GCA_903938365.1 uncultured Pseudomonadota bacterium
CGGCGTCACGGCTGAGGGGCGGCGAGCGCGTCGCCGCGGGGTGCCGCCCCGTCTCGGCGGTCGCCTGCAGCGCGCTGGTGCCGTGGTCTCCCGCGCCCGTGAGCCCCGTGGCCAGGCGTTGCCGGAGTTCCGCGAGCGCGCCGGCGGCGGCCTTGGCAACCGTGGGATCGGAGGTCCTGCGGCTGCTCGACTCGATGTGTTCCTGGATCTGCGGTGCCCGTGCTTCGTCCGACAGTCGTGCAAGGGCGTACAGCGCCTCGACCTGGAGCTCCTTTTCGGGGTGCGCCTTCATGGCGGCCAGGATCGGGTCGATGCAGAGCCCGTCACCCAGTTTGCCGATGGCGCGCATCACGACCGGCAGGGTCTGATGATGGCCGCGCTGCAGCATCTGTGTCAGCCGGGGCACCGCCTTGCGGGTGCCGATCTCGGCCAGCGCATCCACGGCGCGCTCGCTGACCCACCAGTCTTTGTCGCGGGTGGCTTCGATGAGTTGATCGACGGCGCTCTCATCCCGCGTCTGGTTCAGGATTTCGATCGCGGCCCGCCGGATGTCCTCGTTGTCGTCCTTCACCAGCGCGAGGACGGCTTTCACGACTTTGGGACCACCGATCCTGCCCAGGGCATCGGCCGCGCGACTGCGCACCCACCAGTCCGCGTCGGCGATCGCCTCGAGCAGGTATTTCACCGAGTTGGCATCGCAGATCTCGTTGAGCACCTCGACGGCCGCCCGTCGCGCGCTTTCCTCGGGATCCTTCATGACCTCCACGAGCAGGCTGATCGTCTGCGGATCGTTGGCCCTGGTGATCACGTCGATGGCTTTCGACTGGACGTCTATTTCCGGATCGCGCAGCAGTGGCACTACCTGACTGACGTCGATCAGACCGTCCATCTTGCCCAGCGCGCTGAGGCTGGCCGAGCGGATCAGCTTGTTGGGGTCCTTCAACTGGTCCTGCAGAGCGATACGCACCTCGGGGATGTTGAACTTCCCGAGCATGTTGATGATGTGCAGTCGGGCGATCTGGTCCTTGCCCTGCAGCCGGCCCATGAGTTCCGGGAGCGCTTCGGGCGTGGCGATCTCGGAGACCACCCGGAACAGCGCCGCTTTCTCGTTGGCCTGCTGACTGAAGGCGGCGGTCAGCAGGTCGCGCACGGTGAAGCGGTCCCTCTGCCCGACGATGGCTTCGAGGATCGCGGCCTTGGGCACGTCGGGCTGGCCGAGCGCCTCGAGCAGGAGCGTGGGCGGATAGGCGCGGCTCACGGTGAGTGCCCACTTGATGCCGGCCACGACCCGCGGGCCGCCTTCGCTCATCGCCTTGATGAACAGGGGGAAGGTCTTCGCGCTGACGATCAGCGCCAGGGCCTCGAGGAACGCGGCCGAGGCCTCCTTGCTGGCATCGGGCAGTGCGGCAATGAGGGGCTGGATGGCGCTTTCGCCCAGGTCGCGCAGCCGGGCGATCGCCTTGCGTGTGCCGGGGCTGGCCGCGTCCGCGTTGGCGCGCAGCTCCGTGATGATGCGGTCGGCCTTGATGTTCGAGAAGAATCCCATCAGGCGCGGGTCCGGGAGACTCGATTGAAAGTGCCTTCCATGGGCCGACGATTATGCCACAGTGGCGGGCGCCACCGCGGCACAGCGGCCGGAAGGCGGGCCTGCAACTGGGCTAGAATCCGCGGCATGTCTCACGATCCCCGCCTGCCCGAGCTTCGCGCCGCCCTCGAGGGCTACACTGACCCCAACCTGCGCCAGACCCTGCGCGAAGCCGCTGCCATCCGTTCGCTCGAGGCCCTTCCCGGGGGCGGGTTCCGGGTCCGGCTCGTCTTCGGGTTTCCGATCGGGGGTTACCGGGCGGAACTGACGGCCGCTTTGACGCGGCATGTGCTGGCCGCGGGCCTGGATGTCGCGCTGGCCGTGGAGCTCGAAACGAACATCCTGGCCCATGCCGTCCAGCGCGGCCTTGCGCCGCTCAAGGGCATACGCAACGTGGTCGCGGTGGCCTCCGGCAAGGGCGGCGTCGGCAAGTCCACCGTTGCGGTCAACCTTGCCCTGGCGTGGGCGGCCCAGGGGGCCCGGGTCGGGATCCTCGATGCCGATATCTACGGACCCAGCCAACCCATCATGCTGGGGCTCGCTGGCCAGCGCCCGCGCGTGATCGAGGGCAAGCGGCTCGAACCGCTGCGTGCCCACGGGCTCGCCGCGATGTCCATCGGCTTCCTGGTGGACGCGGAGCAGCCCATGGTCTGGCGCGGACCGATGGTCACCTCGGCCCTCAACCAGCTGCTGGGCGATACGGAGTGGGGCGAGCTGGACTATCTGGTGGTGGACATGCCGCCGGGCACCGGCGATATCCAGCTGACTCTCTCCCAGCGTGTTCCGGTGGCCGGTGCGCTGATCGTCACCACGCCCCAGGACATCGCGCTCGCCGACGCCCGCAAGGGTCTCAGGATGTTCGAGAAGGTCAATGTGCCGGTGCTCGGCATCGTCGAAAACATGAGCGTGCACGTGTGCTCCCGCTGCGGCCATGCCGAGCATGTGTTCGGTGCGGGAGGCGGCGAGCGCATGGCGGCGCAGTACGGCGTGCGCCTGCTGGGTGAGCTGCCGCTGGACACACACATCCGCGAAGAAACCGACGGCGGCCGGCCGACCGTGGTTGCGGCCCCCGACAGCCCGCGCGCCGCGGCCTACCTCGAGCTGGCGCGGCGCACGGCCGGCGAGCTGGCGCGGCGGTCCCGTGACCGCAGCGGCGCATTCCCCCGCATCGTCATCGAGGAAACATGAGCATCAAGTCAGACCACTGGATCCGTCGCATGGCGCAGAGCGCCGGCATGATCGAACCTTTCGCGCCCGACCAGGTACGCGAGGTGGGCGGTCAGAGGATCATTTCCTATGGCACCTCGAGCTACGGCTACGACGTGCGCTGCGCGCGGGAATTCAAGATCTTCACCAACATCAACTCGACCATCGTCGACCCGAAGAGCTTCGACGAGAAGAGCTTCGTGGATGTCTCGGCGGACGTCTGCATCATCCCGCCGAACTCGTTCGCGCTGGCGCGCACGGTCGAGTACTTCCGGATTCCGCGCAGCGTACTCACCGTGTGCCTCGGGAAGTCGACCTACGCGCGCTGCGGGATCATCGTCAACGTGACGCCGCTGGAGCCCGAGTGGGAGGGCCACGTCACGCTCGAATTCTCGAACACGACGCCGCTGCCGGCCAAGATCTACGCCAATGAGGGCGTGGCCCAGATGCTGTTCTTCGAGAGTGATGAAATCTGCGCCACCTCGTACCGGGACCGGGGCGGGAAGTACCAGGGCCAGCGTGGCGTCACGCTGCCGAAGACCTGAGCCGGGGCGTTTTCAGTCCGGCTTGCGGGAGGCCCGTGTGACGCGCATCGACCATTCGATGCGGTCGGCCCGGACGCGTTCGGCCTGTACCGGCATGTAGCCCAGGGTCGGCGCGTACCAGACCCTCGTGAGACGGTTGGAGCCCGGACGCCGGCTCGAATAGATCACGGTGTCCAGTTCGCCGAGCGTGGTCCTGATCCGGGCTTTCCCTTCGGCGACGTATTCGTATTCTTTGAGCTCGTCCTTGTCGATGAGCCAGAACCCCGCGGGGCTGCGCCCCTGCAGCAGTTCGTTGATCAGGGCGATCTGCACCGACATGCCGTCCTGCGCGCCCGGCCGGAGCTCGACGTCCACGGGGCGCTTTTCGGCCGTGCCGCGCACCCGCCGTGCCGTCCAGTCGAAGCTCAGCGACACGTCCCGTTCCTGCTTGTCCGTCCCGTCGTCCGCCCGGTAGGTGGCGGGACGGACGGCGCCCGCCTCGAACGTGAACTGGCTGACCTGGGTGATTTCGCCGGGAAAGGCCATGCGCGCCAGGCCGCGGGCGTTGTTGCGTGACACATAGGTGTAGCGGCCGGTCGCATCCACCGTCAGTTCCAGCGAAGCCGTGCCGACGTTGACGCCCTTCCACACCACTTCGTAACGGGCGGAGAACGGGCCGGGGCGCGGCGGCCCAGCTGCCGTGGCCGCTGCGCAGGCTCCGGATACGGTGCAGGCGGCCACGAGCATCGCGGCCAGGCCCAGGCTCAGGGTGGTCATGCGAAATCCTCCACCAGAGGTGAGACCAGCGGATTGCCGTCCAGTTCCGGGACGCCCGCCGGGCATCGCAGTCGGCCGCGGGCGATCCAGTCGACCACCCGAGGGTAGATCAGGTGTTCGCAGTGCTGCACGCGTGCCGCGAGCGAACTGGCGTCATCGTCGGGTCGGACGCGGATGCGCGCCTGCAGGATGGCGGGGCCGCCGTCCAGTTCCGGGGTCACGTAGTGCACGGTCGCGCCGTGCTCGGTGTCGCCGGCTTCGAGCACGTGGCGATGCGTGTGCAGGCCCTTGTGGCGCGGCAGCAGCGAAGGGTGGATGTTCAGCATGCGTCCGGCGAAGGCGCCGACGAACTCGGGGCTGAGGATCCGCATGAAGCCTGCGAGCACGACCAGATCGGCGCCCCTGACTTCGATTTCGCCGCGCAGGCGCGCGTCGAATTCAGCACGACTCTGCGCAGGGTCTGGCGCAAGGGCGAGGGTTTCGAGTCCGAGTGCCGCGGCGGCGGGCAAGGCTGCGGCCGTCGGGCGATCCGAGGCGACCAGCACGATGCTCGCGGGGATGTCCCCGGCGCGGCAGTGGCGCGCGATCGCGAGCATGTTGCTGCCTGCGCCGGACACCAGTATCGCGACTCGCGGCAGCGCCGCCGCGCCGCTCACCGGATCAGTACGCCCGCGGACCCGGCTCGGACGGTGCCGATGATGCTGGCCTGCTCGCCGCCGGCGCGCAGGGTTTCCAGCGCCCGGTCCGCATCGCTGGCGGCGACGACCGCCACCATGCCGAGGCCGCAGTTGAAGGTGCGGTACATTTCGGCGTCCTCGATCCGGCCCGCCTGCTGCAGCCAGTCGAAGACCGGGTCGCGTGGCCAGGCTGCGCGCTCGAGGCTGACTTCGCAGCCTTCGGGCAGCACTCGCGGGATGTTGTCCGTGATTCCGCCGCCGGTGATGTGGGCGAAGCCGCGCACCGGCAGCGTCCTGGCCAGCGCCAGCATCGAGCGCGTGTAGATGCGGGTCGGTTCGAGCAGGCGGTCGAAGAGGGCACGGCCCTCGACCTGCGTCGCGGCATCCGCACCCGCGGTGGCCACCAGCCTGCGGATCAGCGAGTAGCCGTTGGAGTGCGGACCCGAGGAAGCGAGGCCCAGCACCACATCTCCCGGCGTGATCGAGCGGCCATCGATGATGCCGTCCTTTTCGACGACCCCGACGCAGAAGCCCGCGAGATCGTAGTCCTCGCCATGGTACATGCCGGGCATCTCGGCGGTTTCACCGCCGACCAGCGCGCATCCGGCGCGCAGACAGCCCTCGGCGATGCCGGTGATCACGGTCTGCGCGACCTCGACCCGCAGCTTGCCCGTGGCGTAGTAGTCGAGGAAGAACAGCGGTTCCGCGCCCTGGACCGCCACGTCGTTGGCGCACATCGCCACCAGGTCGATGCCGATGGTGTCGTGCCGGCCGGTGTCGATCGCCAGCCGCAGCTTGGTGCCCACCCCGTCGGTGCCCGAGACCAGCACCGGCCTGCGCCATCGGCCCTCCGGCAATTCGACCAGCGCCCCGAAACCGCCTATACCGGCGAGCACCTCCGGGCGCTGCGTCCGGCGGACGATGGGCTTGATGCGCTCGACGAGTTCGTCGCCGGCGTCGATATCGACGCCCGCATCGCGGTAGGTCATGGCTGGGGAGGTGTCTTGGGTCATGGTTCTGTTGCCGGGAAAGATCCACCGTATTGTACGCGAAGCCTGTGATCCGTCGGCCGCGCTGCCCGCGCGACCGCCGGGATGGCTACAATCGGCCCATGGATCGTGACAACACGCGATACGGCGGGCAGGGGGCCGCCCGGGCAGGGGTCTCCGGCTGGGCTCTGCTCCTGTGCCTGGTGCTCGCTGGGTCTGGCTCCCCGGCGCGGGCGACGCAGGTGCTGCGCTTCAACGAGGTCACCGTGCCGGTGGCCGAGCAGGGCGCAG
>CAJACZ010000317.1 GCA_903938365.1 uncultured Pseudomonadota bacterium
GAAAACTCGGCGCCCGTGGCCTGCGCGATGCTCTCGACGCGTCCTTTCCAGCGATGCTCCCCGTAGGTGTCGATGTCCACGGTGACGTCCTGTCCGGGCCGCACCCACTCCAGGTCGGTCTCCTTGAAGTTCGCTTCGACCCAGACCGCGCCATCCGAGACGATGGCGAATGCCGGTCGGCCGATGTCGGCGCGGCTCCCCACCCGAGGCAGGTGACTCACGATGCCCGGCTGCGGTGCGCGCACCACGGTGCGCGAGAGGTCGAGTCTTGCGCGGGCGAGTTCTGCTGCCGCGCCCTTGACCACCGGGTAGGACGCGGGTGGCAGGCTCGCGTCCCCGCCGAGCCTGGCAAGCGTCTGCTCGAGCTGCAGCTGCAGCACTGCAACGGTGCCCAGGGCGATATCGGTCGACCGTTGTACGGCGTCGAGCTGCGAAGCAGGAATCAGCTTCTGCCCGGCGAGCTGGCTCTGGCGCCCCATCTCGCGCATCGACAGTTCGGCCGCCCGCTTCGCGACGGCGATGCGTCCGACACTCTCCCGATGGGCTGCCTTGAGCGCGCCGACCTCCGCGAGCGCGGTGCCGAGCCGGGATTCCGCGGCGGTGACGGCGATCCTGGCCATGGAATCATCCAGCGCGAACACGGGTTGCCCGGCGACCACCCGCTGGTTCTCCGCGACGAAGACCCGGATGACATCGCCCGCGACCTGGGGCGCGACGTCGATGCGATCCTGCTGGACATAGGCGTTGTCGGTGGTCACGAAGCGTCCCGCACTGCCGTACATCCACACGGCGACGCCAATCACCACGAGCGGCAGCACCCACAACAGGATGCGCCGCCGCCAGCTCGCCCCCGCGGAGGATCCCATGGTCGTGCTGTCGGGCTGGTCCATGCTCAGTCGCGCTCCGGGGCGAGATTGGACCGCATGCGCTCCAGGGAGCGGACCAGCGCCGCGTGCTCCGCCTCGGAAAACCCGCGCGTCGCGTGGGCGGTGGTCTGCGCGAGGATGCTGTTCATGCGCTTCAGCAGCGGTGCGGCGCCCCGGTCGAGGTGGATGCGGAAGGTCCGTCGATCGCTCGCGTCCTCGAGTCGCCGCACGAAGCCGCAGGATTCGAGCCGGTCGATCATCCGGCCGACCGTGACGGAAGTGACGTCGAGGAAGGTGGCGAGCTCCGTCTGGCTGCAGCCCGGCTGCTGGTCCACATAGAAGAGCAGGCGCGACAGCTGGGGCGTCAGGTTCAGGCCCTTGGCATTGCGCCTGAATTCCTCGCGCGACAGCCGGAGGACGTCGGCGAGCAGGAAGCCCAGCGAGTGTCCGCGGGCCTGGGTGGAAGTCGCCATGGCAGAAGCTGAGCCCAGGAGATAATGAGCAGAGCTTATTATCGAGCGGCGAAACTGTCCATGGCCACCGCGCGACGGCCCGCCGTGAGCGCCTACTCGGGGTACCAGCGGACCTGGTCCGCGGGCAGCTCGCGGACCAGGAACATCTCGGGCTCCTCTGCATCTTCATTGAAGATGCGCAGCAGGAGCTGCAATGGCCGGTCTTCCCTGTCGGCGGCCCGGGCGAGCCGCTCAAGCTGCGACAGCGACTGGATCGACACGCCGTCCACCGAGCGTACCTCGCCGCCGAAGTCGATGTTCTGCAGGGCGCCCGTGGAGCCGTATTCCACATGGTGGATGATCAGGGTGCCGGCATCGTCGGGCGAGGCGACATTGAACAGGTGCCGCGGGCCGAACACGACCCCGCCGATCGCGAGTCCGCGGCGACCCACGTGCTGGAGGCTGGGGGTCAGCTGCGCATTCACGACGATTTCCCGGTCCCCGCGCTTTACCCGCAAGGGCAGGAGGCCGGTACGGCCGCGCAGGCCGAGCATGAACTCCGGGGCGCTCGTCGCCGCGCCGGATTCCCCGACGATGCCCAGCACCCGATCGCCCATGCGCAGGCCGAAGCCGTCCGGCTGCTCGGGATCACGTGCGACGGTGAGCGTCACCGTGTCGTCCGCGTCGTGCGCGAAGCGGGTCGTCAGGCGGGGAATGGTGGCCGGCTGTTTCGCCCTGAGCAGTTCGAGCACGCGGCACGCGTGCGACATCAGCACCGCGAAGTTCATGTTCTGCGCGCGGTTGTCGGCTGCACTCGAGGTGTTGATGCCGATGACTTCGCCCGTGTCGAGGTTGATCAGCGGCCCACCGGAATTCCCGGGGCTGATCGGAGCGTCCGTCTGGATCATGGGATATCCATGGGCCTGGCTGGTGCCGGCGAGGATGCCGCGCGTGGCGGTGAATCCGTAGCCCATCGGGTGCCCGTAGGTTCCCAGATGGGTGCCCACGGCAGGCAAGGAGTCACAGCCCAGCCTGGCTTCCTTTGCATCGGCTGGCAGGCTGGCGGCCGTGACCTCCAGCAGGGCGAGGTCGAGCAGGTTGTCGATGAACACCGCCTTCGCGTCGATCGCCGCGTGGCCGTTGAACTCGGCGCGGATCCGGGTGGGGGCATAGCCCGCGACATGGGCGTTGGTGAGGATCCAGCCACGCTGCCGGTCCACGAGGAACCCCGCCCCCTGCCAGCTCCCCTCGGCCTGCTCTATGAATGAGTAGGGAGAAGACACATTGAGCCGCACTGTGTAGTGCCTCGCGTCGGTGAAGGCGTTCTGTGTCTCCTGAGCCGAGGCGGCTGCGCTGGAGAGGGACGCCAGCGTCAGGAAGGGCGCGAGCAGGTAGCGGACGGTGCGGACAGTCATGGGAGCCTCTGGGGGGTGCAGGATGTGGCGCGGCGCCTGGGCGCGCGCCTCGGCAGGACGCACACAGATTGTGCCCGCTCAGGCTCGCCACGCGAGCCTCCCGGCCCGTTGCCCACGCGGCCCCGCCCGGGGCTTTCCGGAGGGCGGCGGGCGGCCCCGAAAAGAATTCTGCCTCGAGGGTTGACCGGGCCCCTTCGACGGCTATAATGCCCGCCCCTCGGAGCCCAGCGCATCGAGAGTTCTTTAAAAGTTTGGCAGGTAATTTGTGTGGGGACTCGCGTCGATGTGTCCTTTGGATGCAGATGACCGAGTGACCAAAAAGTCCAGCAATGGGCCTTTGTTTCACTCTTTGA
>CAJACZ010000318.1 GCA_903938365.1 uncultured Pseudomonadota bacterium
ACTGGCTCGAACGCGTGCGGGCCCGCTTTCCGGAACGGTCGGTCGTGGCCTACGGCAACTCCAGCCCCGACCTGCCGCACCTGAGACTCGCGGACCAGGCGCTGCTCGTGAATCCCGGCCGGAGCCTGAGGCGTGAAGCCGGTGGCCGGGCAATCCAGTTCGTCCACTGGAGCTGAGCCGCCCGCCACAGTCCCGCGCCGGATCCCGTAGCCGCAGGCCCGCAGCGCCTCGCGAAACGGGGCGACCCTGGGCCATACTCTCACCGGCGCCCCGGCTGGACAACCTGCCCTTCCCGATCACGGCGCCCCTGGAGACCCGGCATGGATCGTCGCGACCCCACCCTCATTCGGCCCTCCGAAATCACCTCGCCTGAGCTCTACCTGAATCGCCGCGAGGTGATCGGTGCGCTGGGCGCCGCGGCAACGATCGCGGCCCTGGGCACGGGCCCCGGCTCCGCGGCTGCGGCGGCTGCGCCGCCCGCACCCCGCTTCACGCGCAACGCCCGCTTCAGCGTGGGCGGACCGCCGACGAGCGTCGAGGACGTCACGAGCTACAACAACTTCTATGAGTTCGGCCTCGACAAGTCGGACCCCAAGGCGAACTCGGGCAGCTTCAGGCCGCGGCCCTGGAGCGTCGAAATCGCCGGCGAGGCCGAGGTGCTCGGTCGCTTCACGCTGGAGGACATCCTCAAGCCCCACGCACTCGAGGAGCGCGTGTACCGCTTCCGCTGCGTCGAGGCCTGGTCCATGGTCGTGCCCTGGATGGGCTTTCCGCTGGGCGACCTGCTCAAGCGCTTCAAGCCCACCGCCAAGGCCAAGTACGTCGAGTTCACCACGCTGCTCGACCCGAAGCAGATGCCCGGCCAGCGCAGCGCGATCCTCGACTGGCCCTATGTCGAGGGCCTGCGGATCGACGAGGCCATGAACCCGCTGGCGCTCATGGTCGTGGGCCTCTACGGGCAGTGGCTGCCCAACCAGAACGGTGCGCCGCTGCGCCTGATGGTGCCCTGGAAATACGGCTTCAAGAGCATCAAGTCGATCGTCCGCATCCGCTTCACCGAACGCCAGCCGCGCAGCAGCTGGAACCTCTCGGCACCCGGCGAGTACGGCTTCTACGCCAACGTGAATCCCGCCGTCGACCATCCGCGCTGGAGCCAGGCCAAGGAGCGACGCGTCGGCGGCGGCTTCTTCGAGCCGCGCATCGACACCCTGCCTTTCAACGGCTACGCGGCCGAGGTCGCGCAGCTGTACCGCGGCATGGACCTCAAGCGCTTTTACTAGGTGCCGGACCGCTACCGCCTCATCTACCGTCCGCTGCTGCTGCTGGCGGTCGCGCTGCCGCTGGGGTGGCTCACCGCGCGCGGGCTCGAGGTCCTCGGGCCGGGCCTCGGCGCCAACCCGGTGCGCGAGACCCTGCACCTCACGGGCAAGACCGCGCTCAACCTGCTGCTGCTGACGCTGCTGGTGAGTCCGCTGCGGGAATGGTTCCGCTCGCCACTGCTGCTGCGCACGCGACGGATCCTGGGCGTCGCCGCATTCGCCTACGCGCTGCTGCATTTCGCGATCTACGCAGCGCTGGAGCTGGGACTGGACTTCGGCGATCTCGGGCGCGAACTCGCACGCCGTCCTTACATCACGCTGGGCTTCGCCGCACTGCTCGCACTCGCGCCGCTCGCGGCCACTTCGACGGACCGCATGATGCGGCGGCTGGGCCGTCGCTGGGCGGCGCTGCACAAACTGGTCTACCCGGCCGCGATCATGGCGGCCTGGCATTTCCACTGGCAGGTCAAGGCCGGGGTGGCGGAGCCGCTGCTCTACTGGGCCGCGCTGGCGCTGCTGCTGGGCTGGCGCGCGTGGCGGGCCTGGCGGCGGCGCTCCAGCGGCCTTACATCGAAGTCCGCACCTGCCACAGCTCGGGGAAGAACCTGAGTTCGAGGGCCTTGGCCAGATAGGACACACCGCCGGTACCACCGGTGCCGGGCTTGTAGCCGATCACGCGCTCCACGGTCTTCATGTGGTGGAAGCGCCAGAGCTGGAACTTGTGGTCCAGGTCGACCAGCCGCTCAGCCAGTTCGTACAGGTCCCAGTCCTTGGTGGCGTTGTGATACACGCCCAGCCACGCGCCGGCGACCTGCTTGCTCGGCAGGTAGGGCTCGCTGAAATCGCGCACCAGAGATTCCTCGGGGATCCCGTAGCCGCGGCGGGACAGCAGGCGCAGGCACTCGTCATACAGCGAAGGCGCCTCCAGCGCGCGCTGCAGACGAGCGTAGGCCTCGGGATCGCGCTTGTGAACGGCGATCATGTCGCGGTGCTTGTTGCCCATCAGGAACTCGAGCAGCCGGTACTGCTGGGACTGGAACCCCGAGGCACGGCCGAGGGAGTTGCGGAACGCGGAGTAGTCGAAGGGCGTCATCGTGGAGAGGACTTCCCAGACACCGAGCAGCTGCTGCTGCACGCCGGAGATCCGGCCGAGCTTCTTGAACGACGGTCCCAGGTCGTCCCGCCGCACGCACTCCATCACGGCCTCGAGTTCGTGCAGGAACAGGCGCATCCAGAGCTCAGAAGCCTGGTGCACGATGATGAAGAGCATCTCGTCGTGCTCGAAGGAGTTCGGCTTCTGGGCGGAGAGCAGCTTGTCGAGCTGCAGATACTCGCCGTAGGACTGCGACGCCCCAAGGTCCCAGTGCACGCGTTCGTCGGACAGGTCGACGCTGCGCGTCGGGTCCGCGCGCCGCTCGCTCACCGGAACACCCAGCCCGGCACATGCCGCCAGCCCTGCAGGAGTTCGCGATCGCAGGACTGCCAGTCGGGGCAGCAGCTCGCGACACACGCCCAGAACGCGGGCGAATGATTCATGTGGCGCGTGTGCGCCAGTTCGTGCACCAGCAGGTACTGCATGACTTCGGGCCTCTGGAACGCGATGCAGACATTGAGGCTGATGGTGCCACGCGCCGAGCAGGAGCCCCAGCGCGTGCGCTGCCGCCGCAGTTCGAGTCGCGAGAACGAAAAGCCGTGCTGCTGCGCAGCCTCGCGCAGGGCCTCGCCCAACCGCTGGCGGGCGTGCCCGACCAGCCAGGCCAACAGCTGCGGCTGCAGGCCGGCGCGGCCCGTGGGTCCTGCGCCCGCCTCCAGCACGCCGGGCGCGACCACCCTGAGTCGCGAAGGCCCTTCGGTGCTGCGCAACTGCCAGCGCTCGCCGAAAGCCGCCAGGTCGATGGCCGCCGGTGGGAACGGTTGCTCGATCGACGCGGCTGCAGCGCCGGCTTCACCGCTCCGTTTCTCGATCCACTGCCGGTGCCGATCGATGAACTCCTGGATCCGTCCGGCCGTGGCGCGTACCGGTGCCACGATCTCGACGCGCCCGTCGACGAATACGCGCGCACTGAGGCGCCGCGCACGGGCGCTGCGCCGCACGGGCCATGGGGAACCGGCGGACCCGGGGGAGAACAGCGAAAGCTGGGTTCCGGGCGGCATGGAATACGTCATCACGCGCGAATGATAGCGCCGATCGGGTAGCATTCGACGCCGATGGCCAGTTACTTCAAGAGCGACAACACCGCCCCCGCGGCGCCCGAGATCATGGCCGCGCTCGCTGCGGCCAACAGCGGCTTCGTCCGCAGCTACGGCGACGATCCGTGGACCGCGCAGCTCGATCAGCGCTTCGGCGAACTGTTCGGCACCGAGGTACGCGTGTTCCCGGTCGCGACGGGCACGGCGGCCAACGCCCTGGCGCTCGCCACGCTGGTTCCGCCGTATGGCGCGGTGCTCACCCACGAGGAAGGACACATCGTGCGCGACGAGTGCGGCGCGCCTGAATTCATGACGGGCGGCGCACGGCTGATGCTGCTGCGCGGCGCCGGAGCCAAGCTCGGTCCCGAAGCCGTGCAGGCCGCCATCGATGCGAACCCGGCCTCGGTGCACACTGTGCAGCCCAGGGCACTGTCGCTCACGCAGGCGACCGAACTCGGCACCGTCTATACGCCCGCCGAGCTCACCGCAGTCTGCGCCACCGCGCATCGCAACGGGCTCGCCGTACACCTCGACGGGGCGCGTTTCGCCAACGCCGTCGCATCGCTCGGCTGCACGCCCGCAGACATCACCTGGAAGGCTGGAGTCGACGTCCTGTCTTTCGGCGCCACCAAGAACGGCGCGATGGGCGCGGAGGCCGTGGTGTTCTTCGGTGCCGCGCGCATCGCGGACTTCGAATTCCGCCGCAAGCGCGCAGCGCACCTGCTGTCGAAGATGCGCTATGTGTCCGCGCAGCTGCTGGCCTACGTCGAGGACGGCCTGTGGCTGCGGCTCGCCGGCCGGGCCAACGCACTGGCGCGCCGCATCGGTGCCGCTGCGGGCGAGCGCCTGATGCATCCGGTGCAGGCCAACGAGATCTTCGCGCAGCTCGGCGATGAGGGTTGCGCCGCCCTGCGCGCCGGGGGCTTCGAGTTCTACGACTGGGGCGCCACCGGCTCCGGCGAGGCGCGCTTCGTTGTCTCGTGGAACCAGCCCGAGGAGGACGTCGCACGCCTCTGCGAGGCCCTGCGCCCCCTGTGAGCCCCGCGATTCCTGTAATCCCCGAGTTCTTCGACATCGGGATCAACCTCGCGCACGACAGTTACGACGCCGACCGGGGCCTGGTAATGCAGCGCGCGCTCGCTGCCGGCGTGCGGCAGATGGTGGTGACGGGCTCCTGCCTCGAGAGCACGCGGCGCGCCGTTGAGCTGGTCGGATCGGCCCGTCGCATGCTGCGCGCCACGGCCGGCTGCCACCCCCACCAGGCGGCCTCGCTGTCCGCGGAGGTGCTGGAGGAACTGGCCGCGCTGGCGGCCCTGCCCGAGGTGGTGGCGGTCGGCGAATGCGGACTCGACTACCACCGCGATTTCTCGCCCCGCGACGTACAGCGCGAGGCTTTCCACCGGCAGCTCGAACTGGCCGCCCGGATCCGCAAGCCGCTGTTCCTGCACCAGAGGGATGCCCACGACGACTTCTGCGCGATCCTGCGCGAACACCAGCGCGACCTGCCGAGGGCGGTGGCGCACTGCTTCACGGGCACGCGCGAACAGATGCTCGAGTACCTCGAGATGGGACTGTGGATCGGTATTACCGGATGGATCTGCGACGAGCGCCGGGGACATCATCTGCGCGAGCTCGTCGGGCTGGTGCCGGCGGGACGCCTGATGATCGAGACGGACGGCCCCTACCTGCTGCCGCGTGACCTCGTGCCCAAACCCGCATCGCGTCGCAACGAGCCCTGCCACCTGCCCCACATTGCCGGCGTGATCGCCCGCGAGCGCGGCGAAAGCCTCGAGACGCTGGCCGCACACACCACACAGACCGCCCGCGATTTCTTCTTGTTTAACATTAGCTAAATACTGCAAGCTAATGAATATAAGAATAAAAAATATCGAATCCGAGCTGACCGGGACGCTGCGCGTCCAGGTGCTCGCCGATCACGGCGCGAGTCTCAGGGCTTGACGAGGGGGCTCGGCGACAAGGCCTTGCGGAAGGACTGCCAGGAATCCTGGAACGGCGTGCAGGCGCGCTCCGCCGAGGCGCGATCCCCCAGCGGATAATCGCTGAGCATCGAGTCTTCCCCGAGCGTGAAACGCGGCAGGCCCTTGGGAAAGGCCGCCTTACGGGTGAAGACGATCCGGCCGTCGACCGGGACATCGACCACCAGTGCCTTGACCGCGGCGACGCGGTCGTAGAGCGCTCCCTGGGGATTGGGGAACGTGAAGCGCTGGGCCTTGTCCATCACCGTCCAGTCGCTCATCTGGTCCGAACCGAACACATTGCCCGAGACATCGCGCAGGTCGATCACGAGCAGGCCGCGGGGCGTCAGCAGCACGTAGTCCAGATGCATCACCCCGCCGTTGCCATCCGGCACCAGTACGTCCCGGACGTGGTCGATCGACACCGAGGTGATCCGCGCGATCAGCGCCAGGCGCTGACGCCGCAGGCGATACCAGCGCCAGAGCCAGGCGAGGCCCAGCCCGATGCCGATGCCCGCGAGCACCGCCACCACGGCAATCGTGATCGAGTTCAGGGGCGCCGGCGTCATGCGCGGTCACCCTGCACCAGCGCCGAGCGCAGGGCCGCCAGCGACGCCTCGAGGCTCTCGCAATGGGTCGGACGGCCGAACAGCTCCTGGAGCGCCACCGGCACCGGCACGCTGCGCCCGATCAGCGGCTCGACGATCTCGGGGAACTTGGCGGGCGACGCGGTCGCCACCAGGGCCCAGCGGCGCCCCACCCGCTCCGCCTCGGGCAGGCGCGCCCAGGCTTCCGCCGCAACCGCCGTATGCGGACACCAGACCTGGCCGAAGCGCTGGTCATCGGTGCGGATGCGGGCACGGATCGCTCCGTCGTCGATGCTGACCGCCCGCACCGCCGCGCGCAGCGCGCCGAGATCCGGGTACAGCGCGCGGAGCCGCTCCATGTTCGAAGGGTTGCCGACGTCCATCGCGGAGGCCGGCGTCGCCACGCTCGGGCGCGGCTGCCAGACGCCCGTCTCGAGGAAGTCGGGCACCGTGCGATTGGCGTTGTGGGCCAGCAGGATGTCGCCGATCGGCAGCCCGAGCCTGCGCGCCCACACGCAGGCCACCACGTTGCCGAGGTTGCCGCTGGGAATCACGTAGGAGAGCTTTTCGCCATGGCGCCGCCATGTCGCGAGGCTGGAGGCCGCGTAGTACACGGCCTGCGGCAGCAGACGCCCGAGGTTGATGCTGTTGGCGGATGAGAGCTCGAAGCGGCTGGCGAGGTCGGCGTCGAGGAAGGCTTCCTTGACCATCCGCTGGCAGTCGTCGAACGTTCCCGCCACCGCGAAAGAGCGGACGTTGCCGCCCCAGCAGGTCAGCTGCCGCTCCTGGGTCGGCGACACGAGGCCGCGCGGGAACAGGACACTGACCTTGATCCCGGGCCGGCCATGGAAGGCGGCCGCCACGGCGCCGCCCGTGTCGCCCGAGGTCGCGACCAGGATGTTCACCGGCCGCTCGCCGGGCTGCACCAGCCGCTCGAAGCAGGCCGCCAGGAAGCGGGCACCGAAGTCCTTGAACGCTGCGGTCGGCCCGTGGAACAGCTCCAGCACCTGCAGGCCGAGCCCGGGTTCGCCGACCTCGACCAGCGGTGCCGGGAAATTGAAGGCGTCGCGCACGATGTCCGGGATCCGGGCCTCGAGCACATCGCCAGCGGCGAAGGGCGCGATGAACCGCCCGGCCACCGCAGGCAGGGACAGTTCGTCGGCCAGCGCGCTGGCGGCGTCGAACGTCGGCCAGGACACCGGCACGTAGAGCCCCCCGTCGGGTGCCAGGCCGCGGCGCAACGCCGCCGCAAAGCCGAGGCGCGCCGCGGCGTCGCGTGTACTGCAGAATTCCATGCCGTGCCCGCGCCTCAGGACTCGACGATGCGCGCGCCGTCAGTCTCGACGGGGACGACCCAGTGGTCGGTCTCGACCCCGTGCCGCGCAAATTCGGACACCATCGACTGCCGCACGGCCTCGGCATCGGCTTCGAGCGCCCAGGCGAACATCGTGGGTCCGGCGCCGGAGATCGAGCAGCCGACCGCGCCCGCGCCCAGCGCCGCGGCACGCACGGCGGAGAACCCCGGGATCAGCTGCCGCCGCTGCGGTTCGATCACGACGTCGTTCAGGCCTTCGCGGATGAGTTCGAGGTCGTTGGTGTAGCAACCGGAAATGAAACCCGCGAGGTTGGCGGTCTGCCAAACGAAGTCCGACATCGTGACCTCGCGCTTGAGGATGGCGCGGGCCTGCTTGGTCGAGAGGAACATGTGCGGGTGGCAGATCACCGCGAACACGCCTTTGGGCACCGGTATGCGCTTCACCCGGGGGTTGTCGATGCCCACGGTGAGCACCAGGCCGCCGAACAGGCACGGCGCGATGTTGTCCACGTGCATCGAGCCGCTGGCGACCGCCTCGCCCTGCATGGCGAACTTGAGCAGTTCCACCTTGGACAGGGGCTGGTCGAGCAGCGCGTTCGCGGCCACCACGGCGCCCACCGCCGAGGCCGCCGAGCCCCCGAGGCCCGAACCGAGCGGGATGCCCTTTTCGATGTGCATGTCGAAACCGAAATCAGGCCGCACGGCGACGTTCAGCGCCAGCAGCGCGCGCCCCGCGGTGTTGCGCTCGGGTTCGGCAGGCAGGTCCATGACCACGCCCGAGGTCCCGACGATCCGCACGCCGGGCTGCGGCGAGCGCATCACGGTGATGCGATCGCCGAGGGCGTCGACCGCAAAGCCGAGGATGTCGAAGCCGATGGCGACGTTCCCTACCGATGCGGGGGCGAACGCGGTCGCGCGTTGCATGCTCATAGCCGTGCTCCGAGGTAGGCCGACAGGCGCAGCAGGTCGGCAAAGATGCCGCCGGCGGTGACTTCAGGTCCGGCGCCCGGCCCCTGCACGATGAGCGGGTTGTTGTTGTAGCGACTGGTCGCGAAGCGCACCACGTTGTCCGTGAGCGCGATATTGGCGAACGGATGGCGCACGTCGAGTTCGAGGACCCCGACGGTCGCCGTGCCGTCCGCCATCAGGCGACCCACGTAGCGCAGCACCTTGCCGCGGCCGCGCGCGGCTTCGAAGCGCTGGCGCATCGCGGCATCGTGCGCGGGCAGGCCCGCGAGGAAGTCCTCGATGCTCCCCTGTTCGAGGCCCGCGGGCACCAGGCTCTCGACGGCGACATCGGACATCTCGAGGGTCAGGCCCATCTCGCGACCGAGGATGATCAGCTTGCGGGCGACATCCATGCCCGACAGGTCGTCGCGCGGATCGGGTTCGGTGTAACCCCGCTGCTTCGCCTCGCGGACGATGTCGCTGAACCCGCGTGAACCGTCATACAGGTTGAAAAGATAGGCCAGCGTGCCCGAGAAGATGCCCTCGATGCTGGTCACCTCGTCACCCGTCTCGCGCAGGTCGCGCAGCGTCTGGATGACCGGCAGCCCCGCGCCGACCGTCGCTTCGTAAAGGTAATGGCTGCCGCCGCTGCGCCGCGCCTCCTGCAGCGCCCGGTAGGAGCCGAGGTCTGCGCTGTTGGCCTTCTTGTTGGGCGTCACGACGTGGATGCCGGCCGCCAGCCATCGCGGGTAGTGCTTTGCGACCTCGCTACTGGCGGTGCAGTCGATGATGACCCGGTTGGGCAGGTAATCGACCCCGACGTGCTGCACGAAGCGCTCCAGGTCGGCGGGTTCGGTGGCCGCGGCGAATTCGTCCTGCCAGGCGCCGAGGGCCACGCCCTTGTCCGACAGCAGCATGCGCTTCGAGGCCAGGATGCCCCGCACGCGCAGGTCGAGCTTGAAATCGCGATGCAGGCGCTCGGACTGGGAGGCGATCTGGTCGAGCAGCACGCGACCGACCGTTCCCGGACCGATGATGCCCACCGAAAGGGTATGGGCGGACAGATAGAAGCTCGCGTGCACCGCACGCAGCGCGCGCGTGGCCGCCTTGCCCGGCACCACGACCGAGATGTTGCGTTCCGAAGCGCCCTGCGCGATCGCGCGCACGTTGACCGCAGCATTGCCCAGTGCGTTGAACACCTTGGCCGCCACGCCCGGCATGCCGGCCATGCCATCGCCCACCACGGCCAGGATCGCAAGCTCGGTGTCGGCCTCGACGGACTGGATCTGGCCCTCGGTCAGTTCACGGTCAAACGCGGCACGCACCACCTGCAGAGCGCGCGCGGCCTGCTCGCGCGGGACGGCGCAGCAGATCGAATGCTCAGAACTGCCCTGGGAAATCAGGATGACCGAGATGGACTCTTCGCGCAGCGCGCCGAACAGGCGATGCGCGGTACCCGGCACGCCGATCATGCCGGCGCCCTCGAGGTTCAGCAGCGCAATGTCCTCGATCGTCGTGATGCCCTTGACGGCCAGGGTCGAGGTCGGATGCGCACAGATCAGCGTAGCGGGATGGTCGGGAGCAAAGGTGTTGCGGATCCAGATCGGGATCTCGCGACCGACCGCCGGAGCCATGGTCTGCGGATGGATGACCTTGGCGCCGAAATAGGCGAGTTCCATCGCCTCGCTGTAAGAGAGCGAATCGATGACCTGGGCATCCGGCACGCGGCGCGGGTCGGCGGACAGCACGCCGTCCACGTCGGTCCAGATGTGGATGACGGCGGCGTCGAGCAGCGCGCCGAAGATCGAGGCCGAGAAATCGCTGCCGTTGCGACCGAGCGTGGTCTGCACGCCGCGGCGGTCGGAGGCGATGAAGCCGGTGATGATCAGGGTGCCCGCGAAGTCCGCCGGCACGACGGCCGCGAGCTTTGCCTGGGATTCAGGCCAGAGCACCGCGGGGCCGAGCGGACCCCACTCGACGACCACGGCCTGCCGCGCATCAACCCAGCGCACCTCGCCCGCACGGACACCGCGGCGCTCGTAGAATTCGTGGAACAGGCGGGTCGACCAGATCTCGCCATAACCCGAAACCAGCGCGATCAGGCTGTCGGACGCGGAGCGGATCAACCGGACGGTATGCAGGATGCCTTCGATGTCGTGGCAATCGCGATCGAAGGCAGACATGTACAGCCGCGCCGCGTCCGCAGGCAGCAGGTTTTCGGCAATGGTGGCGTGCCGGGCACGCAGCGACTCGATCCCCAGCCGGTAATCCGGGTCCTGGCGTTCTGCCATGGCGACGAGGCCGAGCAGCGCATCGGTGACGCCCTTGCAGGCCGAGAGCACGACCGCCATGCGCCCTGCGGGCTGCGCGTCGAGGATCGCGGCGACGCGCTGGAAACAACCGGTATCAGCGACGCTGGATCCGCCGAACTTGTGGACGGCCCAGGCGCCAGGAGAGGAAGAAGTCATCTGAGGAGATTCCGCGCGGCCTTAACCCCGGAACTGTATAGGTCGGAGCTCGCACCGCGCAAGGCTTCGCGGCATCCGGTAGACTCTGATCCTCCTCGAGGCCAGACCGACCGACCCGCATACGCCCATGGATTGGTTTTCACTCTGGCCCGTGCTGGTCGCCATGCTGGGCGCCGGACTCGCCGCCGGAGTCCTGGCCGGACTGCTCGGTGTCGGAGGCGGCATCGTCATGGTGCCGGTACTCGAATACGCGCTGCAGTTCGCCGGCGTGCCCGCCGAGTGGCGCATGCACGTCGCGGTCGCAACCTCGCTCGCCACCATCATCCCCACGGCCGTTTCGTCCTCGCGCGCCCACCATGGTCGCGGCGCCGTCGACTGGTCACTGGCGCGGGCCTGGTCGCCCGGCATGCTCGCGGGCGCCCTGGCGGGCAGCCTGCTGGCCTCCAGAACAGGCGCCGGACTGCTGTCGGGCCTGTTCGGCGGGGTTGCGCTGCTGGTGGCGCTGAAGATGTTCCTGCCGCTGGATCACCTGCGGCTCGCGCAGACGGTGCCACGTGGCTTTACCGGGAATGCCCTTGCCGCGGGGATCGGTGCCGTCTCGGCGATGATGGGTATCGGCGGTGGCACCCTGTCGGTGCCGGCCATGACGCTGGCGGGCGAGCCGATCCACAAGGCCGTCGGCACGGCCGCCCTGTTCGGGCTGGTGATCAGCGTGCCGGGAACCCTCGGTTACCTTCTGGCGCGGCCACCGGTTGCAATGCCCTCTATGACCCTCGGCCTCGTAAGCCTGATCGGAGTAGCCTGCCTCGCGCCGGGCTCGATGCTCACCGCCCCGCTCGGCGCGCGCCTGTCGCACGCCCTCTCACGCCGCGCGCTGTCGCGGCTGTTCGGCGTGTTCCTCGCGCTGGTGGCCGCCCGCATGCTGTACCGCGCCTTCAGCGCCTGAATCCGGATCGCCGCCCCGCAGTAAAACGACCACGCCGAGGTTGACGCCCATGACCGAAACCGAAACTGAGACCGTTTCCGGCCCCTGGTTCGAGGACCTCCACCCTGGCCTGGAGTTCGACGCGCCTGCCGTCACCCTCACCGAAGGCCATGCGGCCGCGCACCAGGCCCTGTTCGGCGACCGCCTGCGGCTGCCGCTGGACCAGCACGCGAGCCGCGCCATCGCGGGGGGCGCCACCGCCCTCGCACACCCGCTGCTCGCGATCAACGTCGCCATCGGGCAATCGACCTGGGCGTCGCAGCGGGTCAAGGCCAACCTGTTCTACCGCGGCCTGGTCCTGAGGCATCCGGTGTTCCTGGGCGACACGCTGCACACCCGGACCCGCGTCGTGGGGCTGCGGCAGAACCGCGTCCAGGAGGGCCGTGCGGCCACCGGCATCGCCGCGCTCGAAATGACGACCACCAACCAGCGCGGCGACACCGTGCTGCATTTCTGGCGCTGCCCGATGATCCCCTGCCGCCATGCCCAGGCCCGGACCGGACACTCCGATGACCTCGAGCGGGTGGGCTCGGCCGCGAGCCTCGACGATGTGCGCGCAGCCGTGCCCCGCAACTGGTCGCTCGAGCACAGCCTGCCGTGGACCGGGCGGCGCGCCGCCGACCTGCAGGCGGGGCAGCGCTTCCGCATCGAGGCGCGCGACACCATCACCTGCGCGCCGGAACTGGTGCGGCTCTCGCTGAACATGGCCATGGCGCACACGGACTCGAAACTCTCCTACCTGGGCGAGCGACTGGTCTACGGCGGCCACACGATCTTCATGGCTTTCGCCCAGGTCACCCGCGCGCTGCCGAACCTGCTGTCCGTGCTGGCCTGGGACAGCTGCGACCATACGGCGCCGGTGGTCGAGAACGACCGCCTGCGTACCGAATGCGTCGTCACGGACATCGTGCCGCTCAGCCCGGCGCAGGGCGGCGGCGCGCTGCTGCGGGTCGCTGCGGAGTGCTTCGCCGCACGCGGCGAACCCGAGCAGGAGTCGCGCGTGCTGGACTGGAAATTCTGGGTCTGGAGCCTCTAGGGGCCGAGTTCGCGGGCCACGTCCTCGGCGCCGGGCTCGGCGGCTCCGCGCTGCAGCGCATCGACCTCCTGCTGCAGGATCCGCAGCAGCCTGGCGATGTATTCGATGTGCCACTGCCCGCGTTCTTCGGCCGCCTGCGGATCGGGCCGGTAGGCGTCGATAGCGGAGCGGGAGAGCAGCGCCTGGCGCGCCAGCAGGCGCTCCACGGTATCCAGCCTCTCGCGGGTGACCGCCAGCTCGCCGGCCATCGCCCAGACGATGGCCAGCAGCCGATCGACGTCGCGGTCGGCGAAAAAATGCGGCCGTTTGCCCGAGGCGGCCGCATTCACGAGCCGCAGCAGATCCGCGGGATCGAGCCGCTCCTCACCGGGTCCGGTCACGAAACCACCCCGGGTCGCTCCGACCCGAAGGCGTACCACATGCCGCCCCGGCCGAAGTCCTCGACTTCCTCCGCGACCTTCGGCATCCCGTGCTCCACGACGGCGTGGATCGAAGTCTCGAAACAGGTGTCGCGGGCGAAGCCGATGCTGCGCAGCAAGGCGGGGCAATCCGTGTCGTGCAGCGTGGTCCAGAACGGCTCGTTGTTGTGGTAGCAGTCCCAGTCGCGCAGGAACTTCTCGAACTCCTCCATGCCACGGTACGGCGGCTGCTCGAGATGGAGGTGCAGCCCGCCGGGCGCCAGCAGCCGGTCCACCTCGGCGAGGATGCGGCGCAGTGCCGGCCATGAGGTCTCGTGCAGGAACATCGTGCTGTAGATGAAATCGAAGCTGCCGGCCTCGAAAGGCAGGGCCTCGACGTTGCCCTGCATGAAGACGACGTTGCGGATGCCCATTCCCGCCGCACGCGCATGCCCATAACGCAGCATCGGCGCCGCGAGATCCACCGCCACGATGTCGGCATCCGGGAAAGCCCGCGCCAGCGGCACGGTGTTGTGGCCCAGGCCGCAGCCCAGGTCGAGAATGCGGCGCGGCTGCCAGCCGGGGCGCCGCGCCGCCAGCCAACGCGCGACGCCACCCCCCGCGCCATCGAGGTAGCGGCCGAACAGGCCCGTGGTGGTCGCGAACATGCCGGCGTCGTAATTGGCCGCCGCCGCGACGTCGTCCGTCAGGTACTCCGCGAAGTAGCTGCCGGGCATGCAGTGGTTGTCGAGGGCAGACTGGTAGCGGGGCACGGCCACAGTGGCGTCGAGGCGCAGCGTCGGCGCACCCGCGTTCAGGGAGCGGGCACGATCCCGCAGCGCTTCGGCCTGGCGCAGCACCAGCGCACGACCGGCCTGCTGCCGCATTTCCATGGCGGAGCGGCGCAGGGAACTCCACATCTGGTAGTACGGATCGGCGGCCATCGCAGCACGAATCTCGCGCCGGTCCTGCGGCGCGCGCCCTCGCTCCCGCTCCCAGGCCGGGCGGGCACGGGCCGCATAGGCCACGGCGTTGCCGCCGACCACGCGGCTCGACATGTACTTGTTGAAGTTGGCCAGGAAATTGAACCGGGCGATTTCGTCATGGGTCGCCTGCGGCGACATGGCGTGCTGCCCGACGTCGCTCCAGGGGGGCGCGCAATCGATTCCGGCTTTCGCGTTCATCCCGCCATTCTGTAACCGGAGCGCGGCTTTACAAGCAGGGCCGACAGAGGGGTGGCGTGTGATCGCCCTCCCCTCCGCTAGGTGGTCGAATGCCCGTCACCTGTTCCTCACCATGGGGCGGTTGCTAGCATGGCGCCGCCATGCACAAACCTCCGGAAAACAGCGTCACCGCACGGCTCGTCGAGCACATCGTCGGGTGCCGCTACGAGACTCTTCCCGGGCCCGCGGTGGACGCCGCGCGCACGTTCATCCTGGACTCCCTCGGGGTCGCCCTCTCGGGCACGCGGGTGCCGATGGTGGCCGAACTGAAGGCCATGGCCACCAGCTGGGGCCGCGGCGAGGATGCGCGCATCTGGGGCACGGGCGAACGGGTGCCCGCTGCCACCGCGGCCTTCGTCAACGGCTACCAGATCCACAACCAGGAATGGGACTGCGTGCATGAGCCCGCGGTCGTGCATCCGATGGCCGTGGTGCTGGCCACGCTGCTGGCGTGGGCCGAAGGTCGCGGCGGCGTGAACGGGCGGGAGCTGATCACCGGCTGCGCCGTGGCGGTGGACGTCGCGGCAACCATCGGTCGCGCAGCGCGCAACAAGCTGCGCTTCTTCCGCCCCGCCATGTGCGGCGCCCTCGGCGCCACGGCAGGTATCGCCTCGATCCTGCGCCTCGATGCCGACACCACCCGCAGCGCACTGGGCATCGCCTACAGCCAGCTGTCGGGCACCATGCAGGCCCACGTCGAGGGATCCCCCGTGCTGCCGATGCAGATCGGCTTCAACACGCGCGCCGCGCTGGTGGCGATCGACCTCGCGCAGCGTGGCATCGCCGGGCCCCGCGACTTCCTGGAGGGTCCTTTCGGGTTCTACTCGCTGATGGACCCGGACTGGGAGCCGACCGCCTTCGACCGCCTCGGGCACGAGTACTGCATCGCGGAGCTCTCGCACAAGCCGTTCCCGAGCGGCCGCGCAACCCACGGTGGCGTCGACGGAGCGCTGTCGCTCCAGGCTGCACACGGCTTTTCGACCGAGGACATCGTCGCGATCCGGGTGCTCGCGCCGCCGCTGGTCATCCAGCTCGTCGACCGCCGCCCCTCCCCCGACATGGCGCCCTCCTATGCGCGGCTCTGCCTGCCCTACGTCGCGGCCACCGCCCTGCTGCGCGGTACGGTGGACGTGCTCGATTTCGAACCCGCGGCGCTGCGGGACGCGGCGCGCCACGCGCTGGCCGCGCGTATAACGGTCCTGCCGGATGGCAACCCCTCGTTGAACGCCCTCTCGCCCCAGCGCGTCGAGATAACGCTGCGGAACGGCGCCGAGCTGGCCCTGGACCTGCCGGCCGTGCTGGGCGCCCCGGGCCGGCCGCTCGGGCGCGAGCGGCACCTGGAAAAGTTCAGGCGTGCGGCGGCATCGGGCATCATGCCCCTGGCGCCCCAGCGCATCGAGGCGCTCATCGACCTGGTCGATCGGCTCGAGCAGGTGGAAGACGTCCGCGAACTGGTTTCCCGATCGATGTTCGAACAACACTGAGTCCCCATGAGCTTCCCGCACTACTACGAATCCTTCGATTACGCGCAGATGCTGCGCGACTTCCCCATCGGCAGCTCGTTCACGGACGACTTTGCACGGCTCTCCACCGACGAGATCCGCGCGCGACAGGATGTGCTGTTCCGTCGCTGCGTCGCCCGGGCCTGGGAAATCCCGTTCTACCAGCGCCTGTGGCGGGCCTCGGGCCTGGAGCCCGGCGACGTGCGCGGCCTCGACGACATCGGACGCCTGCCCATCTTCGGCAAGTCGGAACTGATGCGCAGCCTCGCCGAGCACCCGCCGTACGGCGACTACCACGGCTGGGACAAATGGTCGCTCGAGCAGCGCCCGGTAACCGTCATCCACACCACCAGCGGGACCACGGGCAGGCCGCAGGTCGTGCTGTTCAGCCCCAAGTCACGCGAGGTACAGGCGCTGCTGGTGGCGCGGATCTGGCGCATGCAGGGACTGCGCCCCGATGACGTCATCCATTCCGTTTACGGCCACGGCATGATCAACGGTGGCCACTTCGTGCGCGAGGCCGCCCTGCACTACACGAACTGCCTGTTCCTGTCGGCGGGCACCGGCAAGGAAACCCGCTCGGTCACGCAGATCGAACTGATGCGCGACATGCGCGTCACCGTGCTGGTGGGCTTCGTCGATTACATCCGCCAGCTCGCCGAAACGGCGCGCGAGATGGGCCTGGTGCCGGGACGCGACCTGCATGTGCGCGCGATCCTCGGCCACGTCGGCCGCGAATCGCGGGCGGCGCTGTCGCAGGCCTGGGGCGGCGCGGAAGTGCATGACTGGTACGGCGTCGCCGACACCGGGCCGATCGCGGGCGAAGGCCCGGACCGGGACGGCATGTACGTGATGGAGGATGCGCAGTACCTCGAACTGGTCGACGAGACGACGGGGCAGCCCGTCGCGGGCGAGCAGCCGGGAGACATGGTCGTCACCTCGCTCTACCGCGACGATGTCTACCCGCTGATCCGCTTCAACACGCACGACCTGTCAGCCTGGAAACCCGGCACGTCCGCGCTCGGTTACAACCTGCGGCGCACGGTCGGCGTGCTCGGGCGCAGCGACAACATGGTGAAGCTGCGCGGCATCAACGTGTACCCGCTGGCCCTCTCCGGCATCCTCAACGACCTGCCGGCCTTCGCCGGCGAGTACGTCTGCCGCGCCACCCGCGACGCCACCGGCCGCGACGACATGACCGTGCTGATCGAGACGCGCGGTACCGACGACACCCGCACCCCGGAGCTCTCCCGTGCATTCGCCGAACTGCTGACGCGCCGCGTCGGGGTCGAGATGCGCGTCGAGCTCACCGGCCAGGGTGGCACCGCGCAACTCACCCAGCTCGAGAGCCGCCAGAAGCCGATCCGCCTGATCGACGAGCGACCGAAGCCGGCGTCATGAGCCCCGGCACCACCGGCATCCGCTCGCCCCGGCGTTTGGGCGTCGCGGCATGCGCGCGTGGCCTCGCCGCCGGGCAGTTCAGCGCGCTCGAACTGGTCGATGACTGCCTTGCAGCGATCGCCCTCGAGAACGCGGGACTCGGGGCCTGGGTTTACGTCGACAGCGGCAAGGCGCGCGAGTCCGCGCGCCGCTCGGACCTGCGCCGCGCGGCCGGCACGAGCCTCGGGCCGCTGGACGGCGTGCCGGTGGGCATCAAGGCCAACGTCGCCGTCGAGGACTGGCCCTGCACCGCAGGACTCCGCTTCCGCCTCGACGAGCGCGCATCGACCGACGCCTTCGTGGTCCAGCGCCTGCGCGCCGCCGGCGCGGTGCTGCTCGGCTCCACCAACATGGACGAAGGCGCCCTGGGCGCCGAAGGCGCCAACCC
>CAJACZ010000319.1 GCA_903938365.1 uncultured Pseudomonadota bacterium
GCCGCCAGCGCTCCAGCGACGTGTCCGTGAACTCGGCACCGAAGCCGGCCGGGATGCCGGCGTTACGGGCGAAACCCTCGGCAGTCGCGCGGCCGATGCCGCTCGCCGCGCCGGTGACCAGCGCGACCTTTCCGTCGAATCGCTTCCTGTCCACGTCAGTCTCTTCAGGTGAGCCGGTCGCCGGGGCCGGCTGCGCCGCGTTCTGGCCCGCGTTCTGGCTGGGGCCGCCACAGGGGGGGGATTTCGGGCGGCGGGTCGGGCAGGCTGCGGACTTGCGGGTGGGGGGAAGGCCGTCCGGCGGGCTGCCTGGGCGCCGGGGTGGTGGGTTTCAGGCAGCTGGCGGCAAGCCTGCTCCCTACAAAAGTCCCGTTCCACGAACCGACCTGGGCGCGGAAGGCGGATTGAACTTCCTATCCGCAGGCATTTATTTGACCTCCCACGTACCAGCGACAAAGGCTTTAAAAAAACGAGCCTGCTCAGAAGTGACTTTGGTGTAGGGAGGCCAATTTGACTTTAACTCGACGCCGCAATCGGAGCCGACCCAGTCGGTGCCAATGTCTAGACGGCAAATAGCTTGGCCGGATTGAGAGCGGAAGTAGATTTTTGCTTGTGGCACAGGATAGGTGTGCCATGTGTAACCCCAGCCAGATTTGCTTTCGCCAAGCACGGCTAGCAACTCAGCAATTTTTGATGGCTCCGAAATGCTCTTGCCGTCCGGCATTGCAAGCACGCTAATTTGTGCGTGGGCTGGGAATCGAGGAGCGGCTGCAAAACAGTTGCAGGCGAAAAGTGATGATGCGATGAAAGCGAGAGAGATTTTTTGCATTGCCTTCTAACGTGCTGTAGGGAGACGAACCTGCCCTTTACCCCCGCCGACCGTCTCCGTAAATCGGCATCGCAACCACCTGTTTCCGCCCTTCGTTACCGCAGCTTAAGAGAACTATGCTGGATATTTCCTCCAATAATCCAGCCATGAAAACCGGCAAGCTGCCGCTTCCGGCGCTGAGGTCCGAAAAGCTGCTCGATCAGCTGCGCGAGCGCATTCGCTACCTGCATTACAGCATGCGCACCAAGCAGGCTTACGTGCATTGGGCGCGCGTTCATCCACTCCCACGACCGGCGGCACTCCGCCGACATGGGCAGGCCGGAAGTCGAGCTCTTCCTGCCCTGGCTGACGAACAAGCGCAAAGTGTCGGCGTCAACGCACGGTCAGGCGCTGTCTGCATCGCTGTTCCTGTACGGCAAGGTGCTGGGGGTCGACCTGCCCTGGATGTCCGGTATCGACCGGCCACGTGGCACGAAGCGGTTGCCGGTGGTGCTGTGGCCGAACGAGATCGCGCGCATCTTTGCGGTGATGGAGGGCGAGCACCGTCTCACGCTGCAGACAGTTCCCCCGCGGCTGCAGGGGCCCGAAGGCGACGCGAATGGCGCGGTCCGCGCAGGCGGGTTTTCCTTGCATGCCGGGGTGGACATTGCACCCCACGAGCGCGAGTGCTCGAGCGCCTGTGCCGCTACGTGAGTCGCCCGCCCGTGGCGGTGGATCGCATGGCGCTCACCGCATCAGGGCAGGTGCGCCACACCCTCAAGGCGCCCTTCCGGGACGGCACCACCCACATCGTGCTGGAGCGCCGCTCGACCTGATGGCGCGTCTGGCCGCACTGGTGCCGCGACCGCGGATGCAGCTGACGCTTTATCACGGGGTGTTGGCCCACCACAGCACAGTGCCGCACGGGTCTTGAGCTGCGAGTGCAGGGCTTCGGATACGTTGCGTAGCCGGATCATTCCCGACATGCGGAGAGGCGTAATTACAGGTGATCCACATGCCAATCCCGTTCGTTCGTCGAACGAAGAGCCCCGGGGGGAAACTCGCTGGGCTTTCTCCTATCATGCAAGCAATCGGGATTCCCCCGGTGCCCTCAGGTCACGGGCGTGTGCCGCATCCGGAATGAATCATGGTTTCGCGCCGCGCCTCGCTGACTGCAGCCGTGTTCCTGATGGCCACCTCCGCCATCGGGCCCGGGTTCATCACCCAGACGGCGATCTTCACCAGCACGCTCGGCGCCGCGTTCGCCTTTGGCATCCTTGCCTCGATCCTCATCGACTTCGTCGTGCAGGTGAACATCTGGCGGATCGTGACGCTGACGCGCCTGCGAGCGCCGGATCTCGCCAACGCCGCGCTCCCCGGCTCGGGATACCTCCTGACGGTGCTCGTCGCGGTGGGTGGGCTGTTCTTCAACATCGGCAACATCGGCGGCACCGGGCTCGGTCTCAATGCGCTCGCCGGCATCGATCCGAAGTGGGGGGGATTCTTCAGCGCGCTGCTGGCCATCGGGCTCTTTCTCTCGCGTCGCGCGGGTGCCGCATTCGACCGCCTCGTCATCATCGCGGGCTTGGTGATGATCGCGCTGACCGTCTACGTAGCGTTCCAGTCCGACCCTCCCCTCGGCGACGCGTTGCGCCAGACCGTTTTCCCCGACCAGGTCGATTTCGCCACCATCACGACCATCGTGGGCGGCACGGTCGGCGGGTACATTACCTATGCCGGTGCGCACCGCCTTCTCGATAACGGGATGGGTGGGCCCGAGCACCTGGGGGCGGTGAGCCGTGCCGCCCTGACCGGCATCGCCGTGACCGGCATCATGCGCTTCGTGTTGTTTCTCGCCGTGCTGGGTGTGGTGGCGGCCGGCAC
>CAJACZ010000320.1 GCA_903938365.1 uncultured Pseudomonadota bacterium
AACACGGTGGCCGACTGCGACCGCGGCATCGGCTTCGGCCTGGATGGCCGTGGCAACCGCGGCGGAGTGATCCGCAACAACATGATCCACCACTCGGGGGCCGGTCTTTACGGTGATGTGGGCATTGCCCTGATCGACAGCCCCGACAGCGCCGTCTACAACAACACCGTGTTCATCCGGCACGCCTATCCGGCGGCGATCGAATACCGCTTCCCCGGCACGGTGAACGTGCTGATCGCGAACAACCTGCTCAACCGGGCGGTGCAGCGCCGCGATGGCGCGGCGGCCCGCGGGCTGCAGGCCAACCTGGGCTCGGCCGAGAGCGCCTGGTTCCGTGATCCCGCGCGCGCCGACCTGCACCTCCTGCGCGCGGTTCCGGGAGTGGTCGACGCGGCCACGACCCTCCCGGAGCTGATCGACGACTTCGATGGCGAGCCGCGTCCCGTGGGTCGCGGCCCCGACATCGGCGCCGACGAGTTCGCGCCGCCGCGCACGCCCGGTCCGCCGACCAACGTCCGGACCCAGTAGGGTGTGACGGCGCGCACGGGGCGGCAGCCGCGTCCTTGCGTGCCGGCGCGGGCCCGCACGACTATCCGTGCATGCTGATCCTGCAGATCGTCGGTGCCCGCCCGCAGTTCGTGAAGCTGGGGCCGGTGTCGCGCGCCATCGCCAGGCGTCGCGCGGCCGGCGCCATCGTGGATGAACTGATCCTGCACACCGGCCAGCACTACGACGCGGGTCTCTCCGGGGTGTTCTTCGACGAGCTCGGCATACCGCCGCCCGCGATCAACCTGGGCGCGGGGTCCGGTTCGCACGCGAGCCAGACGGCGCGGATGCTCGAGGGCATCGAGCAGGCGCTGCTGCAGCATCGCCCGGACGTGGTCGTGGTCTACGGCGACACCAATTCGACCCTGGCCGGCACGCTGGCCGCCACCAAGCTCGGGATCCGCGTGGCCCATGTCGAGGCGGGGCTGCGCAGCTTCAACCGGCGCATGCCCGAGGAGCTCAACCGGCTGGCCACGGACCACCTCAGCGACCTGCTGCTCGCCCCCACCCGCGTCGCGATGGCGCACCTGGCCAACGAAGGGCTGGCCGCGCGCAGTCGCTGGGTGGGGGACGTGATGCACGACGCGCTGCTGTTCAACCTCGAACGGGCGCGTCGGCAGTCCGGTGTGCTGCAGCGACTGGGCCTCGAGGCGGGGCGCTACTCGGTTGCCACCGTCCACCGTGCCGAAAACACCGGGCCGGACGCCCTGCGGCGGATCCTGACCGCGCTCGCCACGGTGGCGCACGGCTCGCATCGCATCATCCTTCCGCTGCACCCGCGCACGCGAGCGGTGCTCGGCTCGCACCCCGGAACCGATCCCGGGTCCCCGGCGGTCTGCCACGTCGATCCGCTGCCCTATCTCGACATGCTCTGCCTGGTCGAATCCGCCGGGCTGGTCCTGACCGACTCGGGTGGCCTTCAGAAGGAGGCGTTCATGCTCGGGACGCCGTGCGTGACCTTCCGCACGGAAACGGAATGGACCGAAACGGTCGCCGCCGGGGCGAACGTGGTGGCGGGACTCGAACCGGAGGCCATCGTGGCGGCCGCGCGGGGCTTCCTCGCCGCCGGTGCCGGTGCGGCCTCGCGACAGCGGCTGCGCGAGGCCGCGGCCGCCGAGTACGGCCCCGGCGATGCCGCGGCGCGGATCGTCGACGTGCTGCTCGAGGCGACCCTCCCGGCCTGAGGCCCCAGCGCCGGCGCGATGGCAGAACTGCCAAGCCCGTATCGGTGCGTCGCGGCGGCGGTCCCTATAGTGCGGTGCTATCCGACACACCCAGGACGATGTTTCTTTGGTCAGCGCCGCCAAACCCTTGCCTCTGGTCACCCTCCTGCTGCCCGCCTTCAACGAGGCCGGCGTGCTGGAGGAGAATGTCGGGATCATCCTCGCGCACCTGGCCACGCTCGGGGAGCGCTACCGTTTCGAAGTGCTGATCGTCAACGACGGCAGCCGCGATGCGACCGGGCAGCTCGCCGAAGCCCTGGCGGCGGGCGACCCACGGCTGCGGGTCCTGCATCACGTCACCAACCTCGGCCTGGGCAAGGCGCTGCAGACCGGCTTCGAGCAGTCACGCGGCGACTACGTCGTGACGCTGGACGTGGATCTCAGCTATTCGCCCGATCATGTCGAGCGCCTGCTGGAGTGCATCCAGCTCACCCACGCGCAGCTCGTGCTCGCCTCGCCCTACATGCCCGGCGGCAGGCTCACCAACGTGCCGTGGCTGCGGCGCACGCTCAGCGTGTGGGGCAACCGCTTCCTGAAGATGTTCGCCCGCGGCGGCCTCTCGACGCTGACCTGCATGGTGCGCGCCTATGACGGCCCGTTCCTGCGCTCGCTGGCGCTGCGCTCCACTGACATGGACCTGATGCCCGAGGTGATCTACAAGACCATGGTGCTGCGCGGCCGCATCGAGCAGATCCCGGCGCACCTGGACTGGACACGCCAGGTGGCCGCAGGCCCGCCGCGGCGAGCCTCGAGCATGCGCATCCTGCGACACGTGGTGTCGACCGTGCTGTCCGGATTCGTCTTCCGGCCGTTCATGTTCTTGGTGCTGCCCGGCCTGCTCGCGCTGCTGTTCTCGGGTTACGTGAACTTCTGGATGCTGTCGCACTTCATGGATGCGCTGGCCATTGTGCCGCCCGACGAGCGCGGTGGCCGTGCCACGGCCGCCTTCGCGCAGGCCTTCGCGCGCTTCCCGCACACCTTCATCGTCGGCTTCCTGTCGCTGGTGCTCGCGGTGCTGCTGATCGGGCTCGGTGTGCTCGCCCTGCAGGCCAAGAAGTATTTCGAGGAAACCGTGTTCCTGCAGATGTCGCTGAAGAGCGCCCTGCAGCGCATCGCCAGCAAGGCTGCCGATGGCCGCTGAACGCATTGCGGTCGTGGGCGGCGGCCTGCTCGGGCTGCAGCTGGCGCGCCGCCTCGCGCAGCGCGGCAGGCAGGTCACGGTGCTCGAGGCGGCAGACCGGGCGGGCGGGCTGGCGGCGCCGGCCGCGATCGGCAGCTTCCGCTGGGACCGCTTCTATCATGTGATCCTGCTGTCTGACCTCCACACCCGCGGGCTGCTGGGCGATCTCGGCCTGGCCGAGCACCTGCGCTGGGGCGTGACGCGTACCGGTTTCTACACCGACGGCCGCATGCATTCGCTGTCGACCAACCTCGAGTTCCTGACCTTCAGGCCGCTGTCGCTGGTCGACAAGGCGCGCCTCGCCCTGACGATCCTGCGCGCGGCCGCCATCCGCGATGGCCGGCCGCTCGAGGGCGTGTCCGTCGAGTCCTGGCTGCGCCGCTGGTCGGGCGACCGGGTCTACGAAAAAATCTGGCTGCCGCTGCTCAAGAGCAAGCTCGGCGAGAACCACCGTCTGGCCAGCGCCTCGTTCATCTGGGCGATCATCGCGCGCATGTATGCGGCGCGGCGCGCCGGCCTCAAGCGCGAGATGTTCGGCTACGTGGACGGGGGCTATGAACTCGTGCTGCAGCGGCTGCAGGCCGCAGTGCAGGAGGCGGGCGTGCAGCTCGTCACCGGCGCCCGCGTGGAGGACGTGCGCGACACGGGGCAGGGCGCCGAGATCCGCCTCGCCGACGGCGCGGTGCAGGCCTTCGACCACGTGGTGCTGACCCTGCCGACCCCGCAGATCGCGCGGATGCTGCCGCAGCTCCCGGGCGCCGAGCGCGCGCGCCTGGACGGCGTGACCTACCAGGGCATCGTCTGCGCATCGGTCCTGCTGCGCCGGCCGCTGGGTCCCTACTACGTGACGAACATCACGGATCCCGGTGCGCCCTTCACCGGCGTCATCGAGATGACCGCCCTCGTGGATCCGGCGCAGTTCGGCGGTCATGCACTGGTCTACCTGCCGCGGTACCTCGCCCAGGACGACGCCTTCTGGCTCAAGGACGATGCCGAAGTCCGCGAGGCGTTCCTGACGGCCCTGGCGCGCATGTATCCCGGGTTCGAGCGTGCGGACGTGCTGGCCTTCGAGGTGTCGCGCGCGCGTTTCGTGCTGGCCGTCGCGACGCTGGACTACACCGCGCGGCACGCTCCGCCGGTCGCCACCTCGCTGGAACGTGTATCCGTTCTCAACTCCGCACAGATCATCAATGGTACGTTGAACGTCAACGAGACGCTTGCAGTCGCCGAGTCCGGACTCGAGATGCTCGAGCAGAGATTGACGCGCCCCTAGGGGCCTTCCGGTCCCCTCGCTCCATCCGACAGCGCACATCATGGCCGACACGAAGCGACCCACCGCCAGCGTTTCCCTGGATGTAGACAACCTCTGGTCCTACATGAAGGTGCACGGCAACGAGGACTGGCGCTCGCGCCCCTCGTACCTGCCGGGCTTCCTCCCCCATGCGCTCGGCGCGCTGGGCGAGCTCGACCTGCGGATCACCTTCTTCATCGTCGGCCTGGACGCCGCCGAGGACTCGAACGGGCCGGCACTGCGCGGGCTCGCGGCGGGCGGGCACGAGGTCGGCAACCATTCCTTCGAGCACGAGCCCTGGCTGCACACCTATTCGCCGGAACAGGTGCGGCGCGAGCTGCACGAGGCCGACCGCGCCATACGCGCGGCCACCGGACTTGCGCCGGTGGGCTTCCGCGGACCGGGCTTCAGCTGGAGCCCCGACGTGCTGCGCGCGGTCGGCGAGCTGGGCTACGCGTTTGACGCCTC
>CAJACZ010000321.1 GCA_903938365.1 uncultured Pseudomonadota bacterium
GATGGATACGCTGCTGGCGCGAACGATTGCCTACCTCGGCACCCGCCAGCAGTTCGGCCTGCCCCTGGCGCGCTTCCAGGCACTGCAGCACCGCGTGGCCGACATGGCGATGCAGGTCGAGCAGGCGCGCTCCATGGCGCTCGTGGCCGCCGTCCATGTGGACGCCGCGGACGACGGCACCCGGCGGCGTCACGTGTCGGCGGCCAAGGCGCGCGTGGGGCAGGCGGCGGTCTTCGTGGGGCAGGCCGCCGTGCAGCTGCATGGCGGCATCGGCATGACCGATGCGCTCGATGTCAGTCATTACTTCAAGCGTCTGACGCTGATCGCGCGCGCGTTCGGCGACACCGACCACCACCTTGCGCGCTACCTGGAGGCGACCGGCCGATGAATTCAGACACTGACACGAACGAACGACTCGTCCGTCATGCGATGGCCTCGCTGGTACGCGGCGAGCTGGCGTCGGCACGCGACTGCTTTGGTCCCGATTTCGTCTATCACCTGCGGGCCTACCAGCGCACGGTGCATGGCGCCGATGCATTCATCGAACTGCTGAGCGGGTACTACCGCCAGGCGCAGAACTTCCGCAGCGACGTGCTGCGGCTGGTGGCCTCGGGGGACTCGGTGGCCATCGAGGGTCACGAGTCCTATGAACTCGACGGCAAGGCCGTGAGCTACGCCTTCGCGTCCTGGGTGCGCCTGTCGGGCGGCCGGATCGTCGAGTGGGCGGATTATTTCGACAGCCGCACGGTCGCGAAGCAGCTCAAGGCCGGCGCGCCCTAGGGCGGCGCGAGGCGGTCCCGGTAAGGCGCGATGGCGGGGTAGGCGTAGAAGCCTGCCGGTGCGGCGCAGACATCGGGAATCGCGCGCAGCGCGATCGCGATGGTGGCGTCGGTCGCGGCGCGCATGTGGGGTGCTGTCGGATCCGGATCCTCGATCGCGATGCTTGCGCGGACGTTGGGCCGTCCCTTGATCTCGATGCGCCAGTGCGCGGCGCTGCGGTCCCCGCCGCCCTGCAGCGCGGGATCCGCGGTCCAGACCACCGAGTGCACCAGCGCGCGTCCGTCCTCGCATTCCGCGCGCCAGCGCCACTCCGTGGCGGCGACCGTGCCGGAGGGAATCACGCCCGCACGGATCGTGATGTCGCGGGGAGCGAGCGTCAGCTGGTGTTCGGGCAGCAGCCGCAGCACCCGGGTGCCCAGCGAATCGGCGACCAGGTGGAACACCTCCATGAACAATTGCTCGAACATCACCGCCAGCGGGCCCTGGCGGATATCACGGTGCGCGGGGTCACTGCCGAAACCCATGACGCCGAAGACGAATTCGGGCGAGGGCATGCTCGAGGCGTCGGCGACTTCGTAGCAGCCGATCTCCGAGAGCTGGGCGCACATTCCCGACAGCGTCGTCGCGAGACGCTCGGCGACGAAGCCGGGGTTCAGGCCCAGGCCAGCGAGGGTGCTGTTGCCCCGCTGGCATGCGTCAAGCAGCGGGCCGGCGTAGGCCGCGCCGTGGCAGGCCGGATGGTGGAACCCCGCGGTGGAGATCACGTTGATGCCGGCCCCGAGCAGCCGGATCACGGGATCGTTCTGCGCGGCGTAGGGGTCGGTCAGTCGCGGTGTGTGGATCACCACGTCGGGCTGGAGCGCGAGGATGTCCTCGATGCGGTCCGTGGCGCGGATTCCGGTCTCAGCCCGTTTGACCAGTTCGCCTGCGTCGCGTCCCGCTTTGCGGGGGTCGTAGACATAGACGCCGGCGAGTTCGAGGTCGGGGTGGTCGATGATCCGCCGCAGCGAGGTGCGGCCCATCGAGCCGGTGGCCCATTGCACGACACGGTACATGCTGCGCTCCCGCTCAGCGGCTCTTCGGCGGCCAGGGGAAGAACCCGCTGGTCCTGGCGATGTAGTCCGCGTATCCGGGCCGCTGGCGCGACATCTTCTTCTCCAGCAGCTTCTTGCCCGTGACGTTCAGCAGGAAGTAGTTCATCAGCAGCGGCGAGAACACGGTCAGCAGGCCGATCCAGTGGTCGCAGGCCACCAGCCACAGCCCCCACCAGAGGCAGGCGTTGCCGAAGTAGTTCGGGTGTCGGGTGTAGCGCCACAGGCCCGTGTCGAGGATCCGGCCCTCGTTGGCCGGGTCAGCCTTGAACCGGGCGAGCTGCCGGTCCGAGATGGCCTCGAACAGGAAGCCGATGAGCCAGAGCAACGCGCCCAGCAGCGCGGGCACGCCCAGCGTCGCCGGCAGTTGCAGGTACTGGGCCAGCTGCACGGGCATCGAGATGAGCCAGACCAGCGTGCCCTGCAGCAGGAACACCTTGGTGAGCGTATGCCCGTGCAGGTTGTGCTTGATGCGTGCGCGGAACGCTGCGGTGTAGCGCGGGTCTTCACCCTTGCCGACGTTGCGCGACCAGAGGTAGGCGCCCAGCCGCAGCGACCACAGCACCGTCAGCGCCGTGACCAGCAGGCGCCGGTCTTCCGTGGCCCCCGCATCCCCGGACAGGAACCAGCCCACGAGGGCCACCACGCCGAAGGCCGGCCCCCAGAAGATGTCGATGATGCTGACGTCCTTGAGCCGGATGCTCAGCAGCCAGAGGGCAAGCACGCAGGCCAGCGTCACGGCGGCCGTGACGGCGAGGTTGAGCCCGAAGCCGGGCGCTATGGCTGAGAACATGGGTCTACTCCGGGAAAGGCGGCAGAAAAATGGGCGAAGGCGGCGAGGGCGTCGCGGAACTCGTGGAGTGTCCCCAAGGCAAGCAGGCGTGGCGTATCCGTGGCGAAGCGCTCCGGGTCCAGTTCGGCTTCCGTGGCATAGCCCAGGCCTTCACCCTCGACGGTGGTGGCGCGCCGGAATCCGCCCTGGCCGGCGACGATCACCGCGCCGTTCACCAGAGTCTGGTTGCTGGCGAGGAAGGACACCATGGGCGCCACCAGTGCAGGACGCATCCGCGCGGTGAAGTCCGGCGTCGCGACCCGTGCCGTCATGTTCGTCGCGGCGAACGGCGCGATTGCGTTGCACAGCACGTTGTGTCGCGCGCCCTCCTGCGCCAGCGCGCGCATCAGACCGATCAGTGCGGCCTTCGCGGCGGAGTAGGCGCTGAGTCCGTGCAGCCCGTGCAGGCCTGCGGCCGACGTCGACACGAGGATGCGTCCGTAGCCCGCTTCGCGCATGCGCGCGTAGGCGGCATGCGTGACGTGCAGCGAGCCGTAGAAGTTGAGGTCGAAGACCGCCCGGAATGCCTCGAGGCTGATCCGGTGGAAGGGTGCGTGCTGGTCGACGCCCGCGTTGTTGACGAGGATGTCGAGACGGCCCCACTCGGACAGGGCCTGCTCGACCATGCGCACCCCCGACCCTGGATCCAGCACGTCCTCCCAGTTGGGAGCGGCGATGCCGCCGGCGGCGCGAATGGCCGCGACCGTGCGCTCTGCGCTGCTGTCGCCCGGGGTATCGGTCGCCCGACGCCTGTTGTTGACGATCACCCGCGTGCCGCGGCGTGCGAGGTCCAGCGCATACGCGCGCCCGAGACCATTGCCCGCGCCGGTGACGATGGCCACACGGTCCTCGAACCGGATCCTCTGATCCTGCATGTCTCCAGCCCCTCCGATCACGACAGTCCTATAGTGCCAGAGACAGCCCGGCGGGGCTGGTGCCTGCAAGACCGACTGCATAGACTCGGGATCCCCGCAGGATCGCACCGAGGCGCGCCGATGAAATACCCCGACGGCCTCCCGCCCCTGAACGGGCAGCCCTGGCCCTCGCCGGCGCGCGCGTGGTGGACCGTGGCGGTGCTGACCTTCGCCTACATCGTGTCCTTCGTCGATCGCACGATCCTCAGCCTGCTCATTGAACCCATCAAGGCTGACCTCGGGCTCGGCGACACGCAGATCGCCCTGGTGCAGGGACTGGCCTTCGGCCTCTTCTATGCACTCATGGGTCTGCCACTCGGCTGGCTTGCGGATCGCATGTCGCGGCGGCTCCTGGTCGCGGTGGGCGCCGGGTTCTGGTGCCTCGCCACCTGTGCCTGCGGCCTCGCATCCAGTTTCCCGCAGCTCTTTGTCGCACGCATCGGCGTGGGCGTCGGCGAGGCCGCGCTGTCGCCCGCCGCGATGTCCCTGATCAGCGACTCGTTCCCCCGCGAACGGCGCGGGCTGCCCATCGGCGTGTATGCGGCTGCGGCTGCGGCGGGTGGAGGCATCGCGCTGCTGCTGGGCGGCTCCATCATCCAGATGGTCACTGTGAGCGGCGACCTCGTGCTTCCGCTGGTCGGCGCGGTGTCGCGCTGGCAGGCCGCGTTCCTGATCGTGGGCGTCGCCGGGCTCGTGCTGGTGCCGCTGATGAGCACCGTCGTCGAGCCGGCGCGGCGCGACGAGAACGTCTCTGGATCTGCTGCCGAGCGCATCGATCGTTTCGTGTGGCGCAATGCGGACTTCATGGTCCGTCATTACGTCGCGGTCTCGGTGTATTCGATCATCATCTATTCGACGCTGAGCTGGGCGCCGGCGCACTTCATGCGCGTTTTCGGGTGGACGGCGGGCGAGGTGGGCTTCCGGTACGGACTCGTGCTGCTGATCTTCGGCGGTGGGGGCACGGTGCTCGGTGCCTGGCTCGCAGCGCGCCTGAGGCATCGTCTCCGGCACTCGGCCATCTGGGTCACCGCCGTGGGCATGGCGTTGGCAGGCGTACTGCTGGCGCTGGCCGGCTTGGCTGAGGATCCCTGGCTGGCGCTCACCTGGTACGCCTTCGGACTGCTGTTCATGACGCTGCCCGGTGGCACTGCGATCCAGGTCGTGCAGGAGGCGGTACCCAACGCGCTGCGCGGCCAGGCCTCCGCGATCTACTACATGTTCATCAGCGTGATCGGCCTGACCTGCGGGCCGTTGTCCGTCGGCCTGCTCAACGACTACCTCTTCGCCGATCCGAATCGCCTCGGACACTCGATGGCGATCGTCGCTGCGATCGTCGGTCCGCTGACCGCGTTGTTGACGCTCTCTACGCGCGCGCCCTTCGACCGGATGCTGGCTGCGGCGGAGCGCTCAGCGCGTGCTGCCGCGCCGGACGCGCCACGTTGAGTCGCTTTCGCGCTGCAAAAGATCGCGCCGATTTGCCGGGGTGCTTGCGGGCGAGGTCAGGTCGGGAGTAGTGTTACCGTCTATTAGCGCAAGCGACCGGACTGTTGTCTTTTCGCAACGCTACCCGGCATCCACATGCTCTGAGGGGGGCTCCAGATGACTCAGATTAGAACCCGCAAATCCGTCCGCGCTGCCGTTCCGGTAGCCTGCGCGGCAATCTCCACGATCGTTTCGCTCGGCGCGGCCATGCCTGCTGCAGCCCAGGAAGGTCTCGAAGAAATCGTCGTGACGGCACAACGCCGCGAAACCTCTCTGCAGACGACGCCCATCGCGATCACCGCCTACTCGGGCGAGTCGCTGGCCGAGAACAAGCTGTTCACGGTCGCGGACCTGGCCGCAGCGATCCCGTCCTTTTCGCTGACGGCGAACACGCCGCTCGACGTCGAACTGAACATCCGGGGTATCACGAACACGCGCCTGGACGCGCCTTCGGCCGATCCCTCGGTCGGCACTTTCGTCGACGGTGTCTACCAGGGTCGCACGGGCGACCTCAATTACGACTTCTATGACCTCGAGCGGGTCGAGGTCATCCGCGGTCCCCAGGGCGTGCTGCTCGGCAAGAACGTGGTGGGTGGCGCCCTGAGCGTCATCACCGCCAAGCCGACCTTCGACACCTCCGGCGCGCTGCAGCTCGCCTACGGCAACTACAATTCCGTTCTCGCGGGTGGTCACATCAACGGCGGGCTCAGCGATTCCGTCGCGGGGCGCCTGTCGTTCCAGTACCGCGCCCATGACGGTTATGCCAAGGACATCCTCCATAACCGCGAAGTGGAGGATCTCGACTCCATCCAGGCCCGTGCCCAGTTGCTGTTCAAGCCCGACGGTTCCGCCTGGTCCGGCCGTTTTGCGCTCGACTACAACAAGGACTCCAACAACGGCATCAACGTCGTGGCGATTGATGGCGGCACGGTGGACTGCGAAACCACCTACCTGCGGTCCAACTGCACCCGCCCGTGGAGCAACCTGCGTCGCTACCTGGGGATCACCGACCCGCGCCAGAACATTGCGCAGAGCATCCAGTACGCCGGCCAGCCGCGCATCCAGCAGTACATGGAACGCGATGCCGTGGGCGCGGTCCTCGACATCCAGTTCGAGGGCAGCGGGTTCACGTTCAACTCGCTCACCGGGTTCCGCGATGGCTCCAGCGACCAGGTTTATGACCAGACCGGTGCCGGCCCCGAGGCACTGAACTGGGATGTCTCCCGCTGGCTGCAGTACGTCTCGTTCGTCGCCACGACGAAGCCCGTGGGCAACGGCTCAAACGGCCAGTTGCTGTTTGCGCAGCCGGTGGGCGAGCAGACCGACGCGCGCCAGCTCAGCCAGGAATTCCGCGTTGCCTCCAGCAACAAGGACAGCCGCTACGACTGGATCGGCGGCCTGTACTACAAGGTCGACAACATCAAGAAGACGGACCGCTTCATCGGCGAGAACTTCCTCGGGGCGCTGATTCCGGGCGGCAACAGCCCGCTGTCGACCCTCAGCGGCGAAAACCGCTGGGTCAACGACGGCGAGAACACCAACTATGCGGTGTTCGCCCAGGCCGGGTTCAAGTTCACCGATGCGCTCAAGCTCAGCGTCGGCGTGCGCTACACCTCGGACGAAAAGACCGGCAACGTTTCGGGCCTGGTGGTCGCCACGGGCGATCGCTTCAGCCCCAATGATCCGCGGCCGAACGTGACGATCGAAGGCCTGTGCCGTCGGCCGGACAACACGGTGGTGTCGCCGACGCCGGCGGCCTGCTTGGCCCCGAATCGCTGGCAGTACTCCGCCGGCACCGGCTTCGCCACGGCCTATGGCGAGAAGTGGAACGAGACCACCCCGCAGGCCATCCTGGAGTGGACGCAGAGCGACAAGCTGTTCATGTACGCGACGGTGGCTCGTGGCTTCAAGGGTGGCGGCTTCGACGATACGGCTGCCAACGTGCCTCAGGCGATTACGCCGTTCGACCCCGAGACGGTCACGAACTACGAGATCGGTTTCAAGGCGAACCTGTTCGATCGGCGGATGCGGCTGAACGCCGACATCTTCCTCATGGACTACAAGAACCTTCAGGTCACCCAGACCAACGCGGCCTGCCTGTGCAACCTGACGGACAATGCCGCCAGCGCGGACATCAGGGGCGTTGAGGCGGAGTTCCAGTTCGCTGCCACCGATAGCCTGCTGCTGACGATGTCGGGGTCGTATGTCGACGCCACTTATGAGGACTTCCTGGAGTCGGCCCTGATTCCCGGTACCACGACGCGGCTCGACAGCTCCGGCAATCGCCTGCAGCGCACGCCGGAGACGCAGATCAGCGCCGGCATCGACTACACGACGGGCGCGGGCCGGTTTGCCGATGCCCTGCGCTTCAGCGTGAACTACAGCTGGCAGAGCGACATGGCCTGGGCGACCGACAACATCGCCAAGGAAAAGTCCTATGGTCTGCTCGATGCACGCATCGCGCTGTCCCCGAAGGATGCGCCCTGGTCCGTCGCGGTGTACGGCAAGAACCTCTCGGATGAGCTGTTCCGCACCAACATCATTTCGTTCTTCGGTGAGGAAGTGTCGCAGTTCGGCGCACCCCGCACCTACGGAATGGACCTGAGCTACAAGTTCTGATCGTCGATGGGGCGGTGCGCGCAGGCGCACCGCCCCGTCAGTTCGTGGGAGGAGGCACCCCCGCCGTGGAAACCACCGGGATCTGCCGTTTCTGCCACGCGACCTGCGGGCTCACGCTCACCATCGAGCAGGGCCGCATCGTCAAGCTGATCGGTGATATCGACAACCCTGTCTATCACGGCTACAGCTGCGTCAAGGGACGCAACTACCACGAGTTCCATTACCACCCCGGGCGCATCCTGCATCCCCTGCAGCGTGGCCCGGACGGCGCGTTTCATCCGGTGCAGAGCCGGGTCGCCCTCGCGGGGATCGCCGCTACGCTCTCGCGCATCATCGCCCTGCACGGCCCACGCGCCGTGGCGCTTTACGGGGGCACGTTCAGTCATTTCTGCCCGGCGGGCGTGATGCTGCGCGATGCGTTCATGGACGCGATCGGCTCGCCCATGCGCTTCAGCAACGCGACCATCGACCAGCCGGGCAAGCCGATCTCCATGGCGATGCACGGCCGCTGGGGAGCAGGCCCACAGTCCTTCGCCGAGTCGGATGTCTGCA
>CAJACZ010000322.1 GCA_903938365.1 uncultured Pseudomonadota bacterium
CACGTTCTCAAAGATGAATGCCTTCGGCAACAAGGTGCGCACTAACCTAGGCATGAACCCAAGGAGATCCCGTTCGTCGGAAGCTCCCTTGGAGTGCCCGGCCCGCGACCACGGTTGGCACGGCGGGCCGCCACTAAGGACATCGACCTCGCCCGCGAACTGCCGCCAATCGAAATCGAGAACATTGGCGAGATGCACACGGGATGGGTTCCAGCAGCCAGATGAGCGAAGGACTCTTGCGGCCGCGTCCCAGAACTCTACGAGCGCGAGAGCTTCCACATTGGAGGCACGGTGAGCGCCCAACGCCAATCCTCCGAAACCAGCACAGATCTCAATGCTCGTCCGAAGGGGGCAGCCGAGGACCATTGCAGCAGCCCGGTGGAGCGCTTCGCCCAACTGCGGCGGCACCGCGTTGCCGAGGCCGGCTATGCGCTCACGGTGCGTGAGCCCCAAGCCTTTCCCCCAGTCGGGTGGAAAGCCTTGAAGGACGGCAATCTCGTCTTCGGTGAAGCGCCGAAATCGATGGCCGCGGACGTCAAGAAGATGGGCCTCTTGAGGATATTTCCGCCAGTCCTTCCTTACTGTTGTCGAGGGCGCGTCGGGCGTTTGGGGCCGGTGCTTGGGGTCAAGCGCCACGTCCGCGCTCCAATGACAAGCAGGGAGCTCGACCCGCGCGGTAGACGAGTCTGAGTAAGACGGGAGGGGCTCGTTGACGAAGATTCCCATCTGGATCGACTCAATCGGTCCGAGTCGATCAAGCTCGTTGACTGCATTGGGTGTGCGATGCTGGTCGCCGATGCCCTCCCGCAGCAGCCAAGCTTGGACTTCGCTCGCTCGGTACCGGACTCCTCGGCCGACGTGCATGCAAGGCAAACCGCGCCGGCGCAAGCGCCACAATGTGGATCTAGACACTCCAAGCTTGGCTTCGAGTGCTTCGCTGGTGACCAGCTCATGTTCCGCTATCATCAACCGCCTCCTTAGAACCATGATGACACATCGTGACACGTGGTGCAACGACAGATGATGTTCGGAAGTCTCTATTGACCTTGGCGGCAAGACTTGGACTGACCGATCGGCACGCGTACGCCGATACCGCTTGGGTCGCTGCGATGGAACGCAATCTGCGCGCGATCAATGCGCAGGACGCTGCGCTTGCTGATGGCGTGTGTGGCCGCATCGACCTCCCAGACCCTGTCGCGGTTGACCCGCTGACTGGGTGCGCTAACAGGACCTCGATGGGGTCGTCGCGAGGCTCGCCGCGGGTGCAACGCCCGGTGCCCGGGGTCGCTCGCAGGTCCGATCCTCGTACCGTGCGACCCATTGTTCGACAAGCCCGCCGATCTATACCTTGGCAAGTTCGTAAGCCGCACGTCTCAGCCCAGCCCCTAGCTGCACGCCGCGCTCAGAACGTCGGGGGCCAATCCACGGCCCCGCGGGCGGCGCCTCTGACGCAGGACTCGCGCGGCGCTGGGTAAGTCACGACGACCGGTTGGACGCAGCGGGCGAGACCGCTGCGGTAGAATGGCGGCACATTCGGAATTGGGCCGACGCCCATGCCAACCTGCCTACCCGGGCAAGGTGGATCGCGAAAGCGGATGCGGCTCCTTCGGGAGCAACCAAGCGGGCACCAGCGTCGGCCCTTCTGTACAGGAGGGCTTTCTTGTTTTCGGATTCAGTCATCGACGCCGGCCTCATCCAAGCCTACCGCGAGACCCACTTCCGGGTCCACGGCGCCGAGCCGTTCACCCTGCGAGTGGACGAACACAGTGCGGCCCTCGCCGCCGCGCACAAGCGTTTCCGGACGGACTGCAGCGCCTACCTCACGGCCTGCAACCCGTTCAGCGAGGACGTCGGCGCCGCCTCCAACGCGCAGCGCCACGCCGATCTCGGTCTGGAACTCGCCCGCCGCAGCCTCGCCCACATCGAAGGTATCGGCCAGCACCCATCCAACCAGTGGCCCGGCGAGGCGAGCTACCTCGTCTTCGGGTTGAAGCTGGAAGCCGCCAAGACGCTGGGCCGGGCCCTGAGACAGAACGCCATCGTCTGGAGCGACGCCAATGCCGTGCCGCGCTTGATTCTGCTGCGCTGAGTGTTTACGGGCTGGTCCGCCCGCCGTCGAGGCGAAGGACCGGGGGGATTTGATCCGGATTGCCGCCCCCGACACGTCGTCGAACGCGGCTAAAGAGGAGTTGAACCATGTCCGTCCGAAACGGCCTGTTCTCGTCGGAGTCCGTCTCCGAAGGCCACCCCGACAAGCTCGCCGACCGCATCTCAGATGCGGTGCTCGACGAGTTTCTTCGCCTGGAGCCCGCCGCCCGCGTGGCCTGCGAAACCCTCCTGGCCGACCAGTGCGTGGTGGTGGCCGGCGAGTTCAAGACTCGCGATCCCGGCGTGTTCCGGCAGATGCGCGAACGCGCCGCGCCCATCGTGGCCGGAGTGCTGCGCGACGCGGGCTACCGCGACGGCGCCACCGGCATCGACCCCGAGCGCTGCGAAGTGCAGGTGCGCTTCAACGGCCAGTCGGCCGACATCAACCGCGGCGTGGACCGGGCCGACGGAGTGATCGGCGCCGGCGACCAGGGCCTGATGTTCGGCTACGCCTGCGACGAGACTCCCGAGTTGATGCCGGCGCCGATCGTCTATGCACACCGGCTGGTCCGTCGTCAGGCCGAACTGCGTCGCTCGGGCGCCATGCCCTGGCTGCAGCCCGACGCCAAGTCGCAGGTCAGCTTCCGCTATCAAGACGGCCGGCCCGTTGCAATTGAGGCGGTGGTGCTCTCCACCCAGCACGCCGAAGACGTCGACACCGACACTCTCCGCGCGGCGGTGAGCCGGGAGATCATCGACGCCGTCATCCCGAAGGAGCTGCGCGCCAGCAGCTATCGCGAGCTGATCAACCCCACCGGCCGCTTCGTCACCGGCGGCCCGAAGGGCGACACCGGGCTCACAGGGCGCAAGATCATCGTGGACACCTACGGTGGCGCCGCGCCCCACGGCGGCGGCGCCTTCTCGGGCAAGGATCCGTCCAAGGTAGATCGCTCCGCCGCGTACATGGCGCGATTTCTGGCCAAGCAGGTCGTGGCCCGAGGCTGGGCACCTTGGTGCCTGGTGCAACTGGCCTATGCCATCGGCGTGGCCGAACCGGTGAGCTTTCTCGTCGATGCCGAGGGCGCCAGCGCTGCCCGCAACGCGGAAATCGCTCGAGCGTTGCAGGATGAGTTCGACCTCACCCCGGCGGGGATCATCCGGCAACTGGACCTGTTGCGACCGATCTACTACCCGACGGCGGCCTACGGGCACTTCGGGCGGGATGACCTGGCGCTGCCGTGGGAGGACACTGCCAACGCGGGAGCACGGCCATGAGCGCCGAGATCGATCTGGACTACCGGCCAGACACCTACTTCCGGCCGCAGAAGCTGGAGCGCTACCTGCTGTCGAAGGTCAAGGGCGCGGTGCTGCGCAAGAAGCTGCAGGCCCTCTTCGACGCCGGCCGGCACGCCGAGGTGCGCTCTCTGCTGACCGCCGAGGGCATCTCGGCCGCCGACCGCAAAGCTCTGGAGTCGTTCCACCCGATGTTCATGGGCGGCAACTACCTGCCCGACACGGAAGACGGCGAGCGGATAGTACTTTCAAAAGCCCTACGGACGGCGACGCACCGCGCTCGCCCACTGCGCAACGGCTCGATGGGTATCGATGCCCGCCTCCGACGCGGC
>CAJACZ010000323.1 GCA_903938365.1 uncultured Pseudomonadota bacterium
GACTGGTTCGCCCCAGTGACCGGCCGGCGCTTCGACCTCGTGCTGTCGAACCCGCCCTATGTTGCGGCGGAAGACCCGGCCATGCACTCGGACTCGCTGCGCTTCGAGCCACGGATGGCGCTCACGCCGGGAACCGACGCGCTGGCGGCGCTGCGCGCGATCGTCGCCGCCGCACCCGGTCACCTGCTGCCCGAAGGCTGGCTGCTGCTCGAGCACGGCGCCACGCAGGGCGGAGCCGTCCGCGACCTGCTTGTCGCGCGTGGCTTCTGTCACGTAGGCTCGCTCACCGATCTGGCCGGACACGAGCGGGTCACCGAGGGCCAGTGGCCCGCGCAGCCCGCGCCAGGACCGGACCTTGCACACAGGAATCACCATGCTCCGCTTTGAAACGACCCTCGGCGCCTTTTCCGTGGAACTCTTCGAGAGAGAGGCGCCGGAGACGGTCGCCAACTTCCTCAAGTACGCCGACGACGGTTTCTTCGACGGAACCCTCTTCCACCGCATCGTGCCGGGCTTCGTCATCCAGGGCGGCGGCCTCGAGCCCGGCCTGACCGAGAAGCAGACCCGCCCGCCGGTGCGCAACGAAGCGACCAACGGACTCGAGAACCTGCGCGGTTCGCTGTCGATGGCGCGCACCAACGACATCCACAGCGCGACCTCGCAGTTCTTCGTGAACCTCGCGGACAACGACTTCCTGGATCACCGGCCCGGCAACTACGGCTACGCCGTGTTCGGGCGCGTCATCGAAGGCATGGACGTCATCGACGCGATCGCGGCCGTCGAGACGGGTCGCCGTCGCGGCTTCGACGACTGCCCGATGCAAGACGTGGTGATCCAGAGCGTGCGCCGCATCGCGGCGGCCTGACCGCCGCTCGCCGGGCCCCGGGACTCGCGATGTCACGCGGCTGGCGCAGGCGCCTGGGCGGCGCGGGCCGCACGGCGCTGCGCTGGGTCGGCATCACCGTGCTGGCGTGCCTGCTGGGGAGCATCGCCATGGTCCTGGCGCTGCGCTGGGTCGATCCCTGGACCTCCTCGTTCATGGTCGGCGCCCGCAAGGAGGCGCTGCTGGACGGCAACTTCGGCTATGCCAACCGCTACGACTGGGTCGACCTCGAGCGGATCTCACCGCACGCGGCGCTGGCGGTCATCGCCGCCGAGGATCAGCAGTTCCCGTTCCACGCCGGCTTCGACTTCAAGTCGATCCGCGAGGCCGTGCGCCACAACGCCAAGGGCCGCAAGGTCCGCGGCGCCAGCACGATCAGCCAGCAGGTGGCGAAGAACCTGTTCCTGTGGTCGGGTCGCAGCTACTTCCGCAAGGGACTCGAAGCCTGGTTCACAGTGCTCATAGAACAGTTGTGGCCGAAGGAGCGCATCCTCGAGGTGTACCTGAACATCGCGGAATTCGGCCGCGGCACCTATGGCGTCGAGGCGGCATCAATCCGCTTCTACCGCAAGGGCGCCTCGCGCCTCACGCGCCGTGAGGCAGCCACCCTGGCGGCCGTCCTGCCCAACCCACGGCTCCTGCGGGCCGATCGGCCTTCGGCGTACGTGGCCCGCCGGCGCGACCGCATCCTCGGACAGATGCGGGCACTGGGCGGTCCCTCGTACCTGAAACAGCTCGACGACGAGGAGCCGGCTCAGGACCGCTCGTAGCCGAGGTTCGGCGCCAGCCAGCGCTCGGCATCCTCCAGCGAGATGCCCTTGCGTGCCGCGTAGTCCTCGACCTGGTCGCGATCGATCTTGCCCACCGCGAAATACCGCGCATCCGGGTGGCCGATGTACCAGCCACTGACCGCGGCCGTCGGATACATCGCGAAACTCTCGGTCAGCGTGATCCCGGTGTTGCGCTCGACGTCGAGCAGCTCCCAGATCGTGGACTTCTCGGTGTGGTCCGGGCAGGCCGGGTATCCGGGCGCGGGACGGATGCCGCGGTACTCCTCGCGCACCAGCTGCGCATTGGTCAGCTGTTCGCCGGCATCGTAGCCCCAGAACTCGCGCCGCAGGCGCTCGTGGAAATGTTCCGCGGCGGCCTCGGCCAGCCGGTCCGCGAGGGCCTTCAGCATGATGCTGGAGTAATCGTCGTGGGCGGCCTCGAAGCGCGCCACATGCGCCTCGATGCCGATCCCTGCCGTGACCGCGAAAGCGCCTACGTAGTCGCGCACGCCCGATTCGCGGGGTGCGACGTAATCGGCGAGGCATTCATGGGGCTGTCCGGTGGCCTTGTTCTTCTGCTGGCGCAGGTGATGCAGCGTCGCCAGTGCCTCCGTCCGCTCCTCCGAACGGTACACCTCGATGTCATCGCCCGTGGAACTGGCCGGGAACAGCCCGACCACCGCACGCACTTCGAGCCAGCGCTCAGCCACGATCTGCTTGAGCATGCGCCGGGCGTCCGCGTACAGGTTGCTGGCCGCCTCGCCGATCACCGGATCCGTGAGGATGTCCGGGAACTTCCCGGCGAATTCCCAGGCATTGAAGAACGGCATCCAGTCGATGTAGCCGAGCAGTTCCTCGAGTGGATAGTGGGAGAAGGTCTGCACGCCCGGCTGCAGCGGCGCGACGGGGCGATAGGCAGACCAGTCGATGCGCCGCCGGTTGGCCCGCGCCGCGGAGAGCGACAGGTCGGGCTGCCTGACGGTCTTGCTGGCGTGCTGCTCGCGCCGCGTCACGTGCTCGGCGGCGATCCGCGCCGCGAACTCCTCGCGGCGGCCCGGCGTCACGAGCGCCTGGCAGACGCCCACCGCGCGCGAGGCGTCCTTCACGTACACCACGGGCTGGTCGTACTGGGGCGCGATCTTCACCGAAGTGTGCGCAGGCGATGTCGTGGCGCCACCGATCAGCAGCGGCACGGTGAAACCCTGGCGCTTCATTTCGCGCGCGACGTGCACCATCTCGTCGAGCGACGGCGTGATCAGGCCCGACAGCCCGATCAGCGCAGCGCCCTCGCGCCGGGCGACCTCGAGGATCTTCTCCGCCGGCACCATCACCCCGAGGTCCACCACCTCGAAGTTGTTGCACTGGAGCACCACGCCGACGATGTTCTTGCCGATGTCGTGCACGTCACCCTTCACGGTGGCCATCACGACCTTGCCGTTGGAGCGGGCGCGGCCGTCCTTCTCGCGCTCGATGTAGGGCACGAGGTGCGCGACCGCCCGCTTCATGACCCGCGCGCTCTTGACCACCTGCGGCAGGAACATCTTGCCGGCACCGAACAGGTCGCCGACGACGTTCATGCCGTCCATCAGCGGGCCCTCGATGACCTTGATCGGGTGATCCGCCTCGAGCCGCGCCGCCTCGGCATCCTCGAGGATGAATTCATCGATGCCCTTGACCAGCGAATGCTCGAGCCGCTTGGACACCGGCCACGAGCGCCACTCGAGGTCGACCTCGCGCCGCACCCCCGCATCGCCCTTGAACCGGCCCGCCACCGCGAGCAGCCGTTCGGTCGAGTCCGCGCGCCGGTTGAGGATCACGTCCTCGACGGCCTCGCGCAGGTCGGGCTTGATGTCCTCGTAGATCGCCAGCTGCCCCGCATTGACGATGCCCAGGTCCATGCCCGCCCGGATGGCGTGGTACAGGAAGACGCTGTGCATCGCTTCGCGCACGGGATCATTGCCGCGGAACGAGAAGCTGACGTTGCTCACGCCGCCGCTGATCAGCGCGTGGGGCAGTCGCTCCTTGATGCTGCGGGTCGCCTCGATGAAGTCGACGCCGTAGTTGGAATGCTCCTCGATGCCCGTCGCCACGGCGAAGATGTTCGGATCGAAGATGATGTCCTCGGGCGGGAACCCCACCTGCTCGGTCAGCACCTTGTACGAACGTTCGCAGATCGCCAGCTTCCGCTCGCTCGAATCAGCCTGGCCCTTTTCGTCGAAGGCCATCACCACGACGGCGGCGCCGTAGGCGCGCACCTTGCGGGCCTGCGCGATGAAGGCCTCCTCGCCTTCCTTGAGGCTGATGGAGTTCACCACGGGCTTGCCCTGGACGCATTTCAGGCCCGCTTCGATCACGCTCCACTTGGAGGAGTCGATCATCAGCGGCACCCGGGAAATGTCGGGCTCGGAGGCGATCAGGTTGAGGAAGCGGGTCATTGCCGCTTCCGAATCCAGCATCCCCTCGTCCATGTTGACGTCGATGATCTGCGCACCCGAGGCGACCTGCTGGCGCGCGATGTCGAGGGCCGCGCCGTAGTCCCCGGCCTCGATGAGCTTGCGGAACTTCGCGGAACCCGTGACGTTGGTGCGCTCGCCCACGTTCACGAACAGGCTGTCCTCGCCGATGTTGAAGGGCTCGAGGCC
>CAJACZ010000324.1 GCA_903938365.1 uncultured Pseudomonadota bacterium
CGGCCGGCCGGTCGCGAATTGACGCTCCAGCGTGTCTGCGTCGGGCGTGGAGATGGCGAGCGCGGGAATGCGCGGCGCCGAAATGTTGTAAGACAGGGTTCCGGTGTGGGGGAAGCGGTTGCGGCTGGTGCCGATGGAGCGCAGCACGACGCCCGTTGCGCCCAGCGAGGCCGCGGCGCTCGGTCCATCCGTGCGCGCGCGTACGGCCTTCGAGTAGCCGCTGGTGTCGCGCGTGCGCTCCATGCGGCCGTTGAAGAACACCACCTTGCCCTTCACGGCGCCGGCGGGCAGGGCCTGCAGGGCCGCGATGTTCTCGACCATGACGAGTTCGTCGGAGAGTCCTTCGTCGCTGGTGCCGATGCTCCCCCCGATCGCGAGTGAAGGCATCGGCTGGGGATAGGGCGCCAGCACCTCGAAGCTCGCTTCGCCGCGGATCCACCGGGGAACGATGACTTCGGGCGTGCGGATGGCGCTGAAGCCCAGGCGCGACAGGGTCGCGCGCGACCAGGCCACCGCGGCGGCGTCGCCGCTGGTACCCGCGGCGCGGGGTCCGACTTCCGTCGTCAGCGCAGTGACGAGTGCATAGGCCTCGCTGGACTGCAGCGCACGTTCCCGCAGGGTCTCGGCAGCGCGTGCAACGCGGTCCGCCGTATCGGCGTGCGCGAGGGAGCTGCTTCCCGGTGGCAGGCCCAGGGTGGTCAGTGCGGCCAGGACGCCGATCGTCAGGAGTCTCTTCATTCATGGTCTCCGTGGGGTGGGCAACGGCTCGCGTATACTGACGCGCCAGAGTCTCCGCCTATGCCCCGAGAAGTAGAGCTTGCCATTGTTTTTGCCGACGTTGTGGGCTCGACACGCCTGTTCGAGCTCCTGGGGGACCTGCGCGCCCGCGACATGATCGCCACCTGCATCGACATCATGCGCACGGCGACGGTCCGGAACGAGGGTACGGTCATCAAGACCATGGGCGACGAGGTCATGTCGACCTTCGCCAGCGCAAACGACGCGATCAATGCCGCCTGCCAGATGCAGAAGCAGATCACCGCGCACTCACGGCTGCGCGCCGACGGCATTTCGGTCGCCATCCGCATCGGCTGCCACTTCGGGCCGGTGGTGCTCGAGAGCCGGGACGTGTTCGGCGCCACCGTCCATACGGCGAACCGCATGACCAGTCAGGCCAAGGCCGGGCAGATCATCACCACGGCGGCCACCGTGGCGCAGCTTTCGCCTGATTGCCGGGCGGCGGTCCGGCAGGTCGACGTCGCCACCATCAAGGGCCAGGGCAGCGAGGTCGCGCTCTACGAAGTGCTCTGGCAGCCCGATGACGCGACCAGCATGCTGCCCCAGATCTCGCTCGGTGCGCCGGAGGCGCGCGCAGGCACGCGCCTGCGCCTGCAGTTCCAGGGGGTCGAGACGGTGCTCGACGAAGAACGGCCCACGGTGGTGATCGGTCGCGCCGACGAGAGCGACGTGGTCATCAAGGGGCACCTGATCTCGCGTCTCCACGCCCGCATCGAGGTGGTCCGCAACAAGTGCATGCTCATCGACGAGAGCACCAACGGCACTTTCGTGCAGGCGCACAGCGGCGAGCTGGCGTTCGTGCGCCGCGACAGCATGCAGTTGAAGGGCAGGGGGCGGATCGGCCTCGGCCGTGCCCCGGACGCGGACGCGTCCCAGTCAATCGGCTACGTCTGCGAAGAGCTCTGACCGGACCCCGGGGGGGGCCGGTCAGCCTCGGGTATCCGCAGGCTCAGGGCAGCGACAGACGCTGCTCCAGGGCATGCAGTTCAGCGCGCAGCGCGGCCGGGATGCGCTCGCCGAATTCGTCCATGTAGCTGTGCAGCTCGGTGGCCTCGACCTTCCACAGCTCCTTGTCGACCGACAGCAGTTCACCCAGCGCCGCCGGATCGATGTCGAGTCCCGCCAGGTTGAGGTCGGACGGGCGCGGCAGCGAGCCGATCGGGGTGTCCGATGCGCCACCGCGACCGGCGCAGCGCTCCAGGATCCAGGACAGCACGCGC
>CAJACZ010000325.1 GCA_903938365.1 uncultured Pseudomonadota bacterium
ATCAGCACCAGGCTGAAGGTTTCGCTGGTCGCGCGCGCCACGGCGTCGCGTCCGCCGTTGACGGTGACGTAGGGGCAGCCGATGTCATCGAGCATGCCCTCGAGCACGGCGCAGTTCACCGGATGGTCGTCTGCAATCAGGATCCGTCCGAGCAGGGTCGCCTGATCCTGCTCGTGGGTCGCCGGCGCCGACTCCGACGTCGACTCCGGCGCCGCAGCCTCCGGGGGCCGCTCGGCCTGCAGGGACGCCATCACCGCCGAGCGCAGTGCGCCCGCGCGCAGCGGCTTCTCCAGCACCTGGAACACGCCGCTCGCGCCCGTCAGCTGCAGGCTGTCGAGCGTCGCCGTGGCGCCCGTCACAACGAGTGGCAGCGGGACCCCGGCAGGGCGAAGATGCCGGCTGAACTCCAGGAACTCGGCGCGGCAGCTCTCGAGGTCCAGCACGAAGACCTTGTCGCCCCACCCCTGGGCTGCAAGACGTTCCAGGCTGAGTTGCTCCGGCCTCTGCCACTCGCTGGCCGCACCATGGACCGCGACCAGCCTGTGCACCATGTCGGCAAACGAGGCCCTGCGGGTGACCACGGCCACGTTGCGGCCTGCCAGCGCACGATCGCGCAGGATGGGAGCCACGATGGGCAGCGACACGCGAATCGTGAACGTGGACCCCACGCCCTGCTCGCTCTCGACCAGGATGCTCCCGCCCATCAGCGTCACCAGGTCACGGCAGATCGAGAGTCCGAGCCCCGTGCCGCCGAACTTCGCGGCGGTCGAACCCTCGGCCTGCTCGAAGGGCTCGAATATCCGCGCACAGGCCGCCGGTGTCATGCCGATACCCGTATCGCGCACCGCAATCGCCAGCGAGAGGGAGCTCGAGGTGCGCTCCAGGATATCGGCGGTCAGCGCGACCTCTCCCGATTCGGTGAACTTGATCGCATTGCCTACGAGGTTCAGCAGCACCTGCCGCAGCCGCAGGGAATCGCCCATCAGCAGGCAGTCAATGCCGGGCGCCGGCGCCGCCATGAGCTCCACGCCCTTCGCCTGGGCCTGGGTCGCCAGCACGTCGATCGTCTCGCCCAGCAGCACCGACAGGTCCATCGGAGCCGGGTCGAGCACGAGCTTGCCGGCCTCGACCTTGGACAGGTCGAGGATGTCGTTGAGGATCAGCATCAGCGAACTGGCTGACGACGTCAGGCTGGTGGTCAGCCGCTGCTGTCGCTCGTCGAGTCGCGTCCGGGCGAGCAGCTGCCCCATGCCCACGATGCCGTTCATCGGCGTGCGGATCTCATGCGACATGCGGGCCAGGAAGTCGCTCTTCGCGCGCGTCAGCCGGGCCAGTTCGACATTGCTTTCACGCAGTTCGACAGTGCGCTCCTGGACCTGCCTCTCGAGGCGGGCGCTGAGCTGCGCGGCTCGCCGCAGCTTCTTCTGCTGCTCCGAATACCAGAGCCACAGGGCCAGCAGCACCAGCCCCGCATACAGCACGTAGGCCGCGGGCGAGCGCCAGGGAGCGGGGGCCACCTCGATCGGCAGCCGGTACACTTCCGGGCCCTCCACCGCGTCCGAATTGGTGGCCCGCATCTCGAGCAGATACTTGCCGGCATCGAGGTTGGTGTAGGTGAGCCGGCGCTGCGCGCCGTTCGACGTCCATGCATCGTCGAACCCGACCAGCCTGTGCTGGTACTGGTTCTTCTGCGGCGCCGTGAAATCGAGCGCGGCGAATTCGAGGGTCAGCACCGTGTCGCGATAGCCCAGCGACAGGCCCTGCAGCATGGTCAGTGGCACGCCCGGCCTGGCAGGCTGGCCCATGAGTTCCAGGCTGGTCAGCGCGATCTGCGGCCCATTGGGCGCCGCGCCGAGCACGCTCGCCGGGTCAAAGAGGTTGAAGCCCTTGGCGCCGCCGAACACCAGGCGGCCGTCCGCCATCTGGTGGTGCGCGCCAAAATTGAACTCCTCGCCCTGCAGGCCCTGCTCGCGGTGGAAGGTCTTGGTCCTGCCGTTCGCGGGGTCGAAACGCATCAGGCCGCTGTTGCCACTCAGCCAGAGTCCGCCCTTCGCATCGCTGCGGATGCCATAGATCGCGTTGCTCGACAGGCCGTCGGCAGTCGAAGTATTGACGAAAGACACGTTGCCGCCACGCAGCGGAGTACCGACAACCCGATCCAGGCCGCTGCTGTCGGTGCCCACCCAGATCCTGCCCGCGGAGTCGGCATGCAGCGCATACACCGTGTCGGCGGAGAGGCTGCTGGAGTCCGCAGAGTCGTTGCGCCAGGAGCCCAGCAAGCCGCCCTCCGGACCGAATGCGTGCAGGCCCTGCCCGTCCGTCCCCACCCAGACCGTGCCATCCGCGCTCTGCGCGATCGCGGTGGCGCGCGCCGTGTCCAGCGCAGCATCCGCTGGCTTTCCCGCGGCAGCCACGCGACTGACGCGCAGGCTCAGCGGATCAATCACGCTCACGCCCGCACCGAAGGTGCCGACCCAGATCCGCCCGTCGCGGGACTGATGCAGGGACATCACGCCGTCCGCCCCGATCGAGGCAGCGTCGCCGGGACGGTTGCCGAAACGGGTGGCCGTGCCGTCGCTGCCGATCCTCAGCAGGCCGGAAGCCATCGTGCCCACCCAGAGCGATCCTGCCCGATCTTTGAGGAGCACCATGATCCGCGCGTCGGGCGCGAGGGCCTCGCGCCCGAACAGGCGCGCGGCGGGGGTTGCCACTCCGGTCCGCGGATCGAAGCGCAACAGGCCCGAGCCCAGCGTGCCGACCCAGAGTCGGCCGTCGGAGGCATCGGCGAAGGACATCGCGTAGGCGTCGCCGAGGGCATCCGGGCGGGCGTGCCCGAAGGCCCAGCTGCGGGGATTCCACCGGCTGACGCCACCCGCACGGGTTCCGACCCACAGCAGGCCTGCGCGATCCTGGTACAGCGACATGATGTAGTTGTCGCGCAGGGTCGTCGGTTCCGCGGGATCCTGCCGGTAGACCTGGAACTTGCCGGTGACCCGGTCGAACAGGTGCAGTCCGTTGGCCGTGCCGACCCAGAGCCGACCGTCCGTGTCATCGCGGATCGCGCGCACGTCCGCGTTGGACAGCGCGCCAGCGGCCGCATCGCCGGGCAGGAAGGCCGTGAACCCCTGCTCTTCGCCATCGAAGCGGCTCAGGCCACGGTCACGCGTTCCCACCCACAGCGTTCCGGCGCGATCGACATGCAGAGTCTGGATCTGGTCGCTGGCCAGCGCACGGCTGTCGCGCGCGTCGCTGACGTAGCGCCTGAACCGGCGCGTGCCGGGCTCCAGGCGGTTCAGGCCACGATTGGTGCCGACCCACAGGACACCGCGTGCATCCTGCGCAAGCGCCGTCACCACGTTGTCGCTCAGCGAGTCGCCGCGTGCGGGGTCGTGCAGGTAGCGTCGGGCCCTGCCGGTGACGGGATCCAGCGCGTTGAGGCCACCGCCCGTGGTCGCGACCCAGACCGTGCCCTCGCGATCAACCAGCACCAGGCGCGCCGCATCGCTGGAGAGGCTGCCCGGATTCGCTGGATCATGCCGGAAGCTGGTGAACTTCTCGCTGCGGACGTCGAAGCGGGCGACCCCGCCGTCCTTGACAGCCATCCACAGGTCGCCCCGCCGATCCGCCTGCAGGTTCCAGATGAAATTCCGAGCGAGGCCATTCGGGTCGTCGCGACTGCGGCCGAACCGGCGGATCGTGTAACCGTCGAAGCGATCCAGCCCGTCCTCGGTCGCGATCCACAGGAAGCCGCGCGAGTCCTGCAGCGTCGCCATCACGGTGTTCTGCGACAGACCCTCCTCGGCCGTCAGGTGCCGGAACACCATGGGCGATGCCGCGTGCACGACCCCGGGACTGGCGAACGCGAGGCTCGCCAGCAGGAGTGCGATCAGGGGGCGGAAGGCTGTCATCGGATCTGTGCGCGGGGCGCTCGTGTGCCGCAGTTCAAACTCTGAACTGCAGGATATCGGCAGGACGCGGGCCGCCTTGGCGACGTGGCTCACAGATCATCGGTCGACAAAAGAGCAGCGGCTCCCAGAACGCGACTGGCGGGCACGAGGCCCGCCAGTAGCGTCAGGGACGAGGAGATGAAGTCCCTGAGTTCAACTCACTGCTGCGGCACCCAGGCGTTGATCGACATGATGTCGGTCAGGCTGGAGTTCACGAGCGGGGCACCGCTCCAGTCCAGGCTCTGGCTCCAGGTATAGCCCTGGCTCCAGGTGTAACCCTGCGACCAGGTGTAGCCCTGCGACCAGGTATAGCCCTGCGACCAGGTGTAGCCCTGACTCCAGGTGTAACCCTGCGACCAGGTGTAGCCCTGGCTCCAGGTGTAGCCCTGCGACCAGGTGTACCCGTCGCTGCTGGCGGGCTGACCCCAGGCGTTGCCGTACATGTCCATGACGTAGTACTGGCCTGCGGCGTTCTTGTTGGCCGGACCCCCGAAGTGCGCCGTGCCGTTCAGGTCGGCCGTGACATTGAGGCCCACGTTGGCGCAGCCGGTCGCCGTGCTGTCGACCGCGCGCTTGGCATCGACCAGGCCCGCACCCTGCTGGAACACCGAGAACGCGAGCGTGCCGTCCGACTTCACCGAAGGCTTGGCGGCCGCCATCAGCCGGCACTTCACGCCGTCGGGCGTCAGCGCAGGATTCGCCTGCAGCATCAGGGCCACGATGCCCGAGGTCACGCCGGCGGCCTGCGAGGTGCCGGTGATCTGCAGCAGCCCGCCCTGCTTCGGCATCTGCGCGCCGAAGGCCGTGACCAGCGCGGAAGTAGTCGGGATCGCCGCGGCCATATGGCCACCCGGCGCGATCACGTCGGGCTTCACGAAGCCTTCGTGCGTCGGACCTGCGGCCGAGAACGAGGCCACGCGGTCATCGGCCAGATTGGTCGG
>CAJACZ010000326.1 GCA_903938365.1 uncultured Pseudomonadota bacterium
AGCGGACGAAGGCGAACGGGTGGCGGCGGTGCTGCGCCTGCTGTTCCCTGCCGCGACCGAGTGGGACACGCCCAATTTCCAGACGGCGGCGGAAGCGGCTGCGTCGCGGACCCCGGTCGGCGGGGCGGTCGCGCCTGCGCTGCCTCCAGCGCGGCTGCTGGACCTGCGGACGTCCGCTGGCGCTGCCCCGCCGCGGGCGCTGCCCGCGAAGTCCGGCGGGCCGATGGCCGAAGGCCGTGAAAAACCCGGCAGCAACGCGTGGGCGGTCGGCGGGGCGCACGCCGCGGGAGGTGCGGCGCTGGTGGCGAACGACATGCACCTGGGCCTGCGAGTGCCGGCGGCGTGGTATCAGGCGCGCATGCAGGTGGCGGCCGCGGAGGGCGCCCCGCCGCAGCTCGAGCTCAACGGGGTCACGCTGCCCGGCCTCCCGGTGCTGGCTGCGGGATCCAACGGCTCGATCGCCTGGGGCTTCACCAACAGCTACGGTGACTGGTCGGACGTCATCAGTGTGCGCTGCGAGCCGGCCAGGGGTCGTTACTGGTCCGACGACGGCACCGAGCACCGCTTCGAGCGCACGACAGAGCGCATCGAGGTCGCGGGCGCGGAACCGGTGGACCTCGAGGTCCAGGATTCCGCCCACGGCGTCATGGTCGAAGCAGGCGGCGCGGACGGCCACTGCTGGCTCGCGCGCTGGCTGGCCCAGGAGCCCGGCGCGACCAATCTTGCAGCGCTCGCATTCCAGCAGGCGCGGGACGTCGACCAGGCGCTGGAGCTCGCGGCGCGCACCGGGATGCCGCAGCAGAACCTGGTAGTCGGTGATCGCAGCGGTCGGATCGCGTGGACGATCATCGGTCGGGTGCCCCGCGGAACGCTCGGCCCCCGGACCCCGCGCCCCGTGGCGTGGCGCGAGAGGAATGAACAGCCCGCGATCATCGATCCGGCAGCGGGACGGCTCTGGAGCGCCAATGCCAAGTCCGTCCTCGGGGATGCTGAACGGGTCATCGGCAGCGACGAGACCGACGGGGGCATGAGCTATGACCTCGGGGCGCGGGCGCGCCAGATCCGCGATGGCCTGCTGGCGCTGCAGGCGCCCGCGACGCCGGCGGACATGCTGGCGATCCAGCTCGATGACCGGGCGCTGCTCCTGGAGCGCTGGCAGCGTCTGCTGCTCGGCGTCCTGGATCCGGCGGCCGTGACCGGGTCGCCGCAACGGGCCGCCCTGCGTTCGGTAGTCGTGCAGTGGGACGGGCGCGCCGCAGTCGATTCAGTCAGCTATCGCGTGGTGCGCGAGTTCCGCGAGCAGGCGCGGCGGGCCACCTGGCAGATGCTGCTCGGATCGCTCGACATCGATGCCGGCGCGGCCGGGTTCCAGCCCGGCGATTTTTTCGAGGACTCGCTGTGGCGCCTGGTCATCGAACAGCCACCGCACCTGCTGGGCGCCGGCCAGCCCTCCTGGCGCGCCTTCATGCTCGAGGTCGCGGACGCCACGGCGGCCAGCCTCGGCGCCGAGTGCCCGAACCTCGATGAATGCCGCTGGGGCGCGCGCAATCTTGTCCAGGTGCGTCACCCCCTGTCGTCCTCGCTCGGTCCGCTCGCGCGGTGGCTCGACATGCCTGCAGTCGCGCTGCCGGGTGATAACGACATGCCCCGCGTCCAGGCGCCGCGCTTCGGTGCCTCGGAGCGGTTTGCGGTCGCGCCGGGGCGCGAGGCCGAGGGCTACCTGCAACTGCCGGGCGGCCAGAGCGGGCATCCGCTTTCGCCGTTCTATCGCGCCGGCTTCGACGACTGGGCGAGCGGGCGGCCCCGTTCCTTCCTGCCGGGGCCCTCGCGGCATAAGCTGACCATCCTGCCCGGACCACGCGAGACACCATGACCGACGCACGCTTCACCGGCACCGACCGGTATATCGCCACGCCCGACCTGACCCTGGCCGTCAATGCCGCCATCACGCTCGGGCGTCCGCTGCTGATCAAGGGCGAGCCCGGCACGGGCAAGACCCAGCTGGCGCTCGAGATCGCCGGGGCGCTGGGGCTGCCGATCCACGAGTGGCACGTGAAGTCCACCAGCAAGGCGCAGCAGGGGCTCTACGAATACGACGCGGTCTCGCGGCTGCGTGACTCGCAGCTCGGCGACGAAAGGGTCCGTGACATCGGCAACTACATCTTGCGCGGCAAGCTCTGGGAGGCGTTCGATTCCGAAGTGCAGCCGATCCTGCTCATCGACGAGATCGACAAGGCCGACATCGAGTTCCCGAATGACCTGCTGCGCGAACTCGACCGCATGGAGTTCTACGTGTACGAGACCCGCGAGCTCGTGCGTGCGCGGCATCGCCCGATCATCATCATCACGAGCAACAACGAGAAGGAACTGCCCGACGCGTTCCTGCGCCGCTGCTTCTTCCATTACATCCGCTTTCCCGACGCCGCGACCATGGAAAAGATCGTGGAGGTCCATTACCCCGGGCTCAGGCGCGAACTGCTCGCCGAGGCGCTGGCTTCGTTCTTCCGCGTGCGCGAGACGCCGGGACTGCGCAAGAAGCCCTCGACCTCGGAGCTGCTCGACTGGATCAAGCTGCTGCTCGCCGAGGAGATTCCGCCGGAGGCGCTGCGCAGCGACGATCCCCGGAAGTCGATCCCGCCGCTGTACGGTGCGCTGCTGAAGAACGAGCAGGACGTGCACCTCTTCGAACAGCTGGTGTTCCTGGCCCGCCGCGCGGGACGCTGACGGCCGCGCCGTGCTGATCCGTTTCTTTTTCGACCTGCGCAAGGCCGGCGTCCCGGTCTCGATCACCGAACTGCTGTCGCTGCTGGCGGCACTGCAGGCGCGGGTGAGCTTCTGCTCGGCCGAGGAGTTCTACTACCTCGCCCGCCTGGCCCTGGTGAAGGACGAACGTTTTTTCGACCGTTTCGACCGCGCGTTCGCGGAGCATTTCGCCGGCGCCGAGAAGCTCTTCGAGCGCATCGTCGCCGAGCTGCCGGCAGACTGGCTGAAGCTGATGGCGCAGCGTGTGCTCAGCGAGGAAGAGCGCGCGAAGATCGAGGCGCTGGGCAGCTGGGAGAAACTCCTCGAGACCCTGCGCGAACGCCTCAAGGAGCAGAAGGAGCGCCACGAGGGCGGCAGCAAGTGGGTCGGCACCGGCGGCACTTCGCCGTTCGGCTCGGGCGGCTACAACCCGGAGGGGATCCGCATCGGGACGGAGGGCAAGCGCCAGGGGCGCGCCGTCAAGGTCTGGGACAGCCGCGAGTACCGTAATTTCGACGACACGGTGGAGCTGGGTACCCGCAACCTGAAGCTGGCCTTGCGCCGGCTGAGGAAATTCGCGCGCCAGGGTGCGGCAGACGAACTCGACCTCGACGGGACCATCGCCGCCACCGCGCGCAACGCCGGATGGCTGGACCTGAAGCTGGTTGCCGAGCGGCGCAATGCCGTCAAGGTGCTGCTCCTGCTGGACGTGGGCGGGTCGATGAACGAGCACGTGCGCGTCTGCGAGGAACTGTTCTCGGCCGCCCGCGGCGAGTTCAGGCACCTCGAGTACTTCTACTTCCACAACTGTCCGTATGACTACCTGTGGAAGGACAACCGGCGCCGCCAGTCGGCGCGCACGCCGACCAGCCAGGTGCTGCGCACCTTCAACGCCGACTATCGCGTGATCATCGTGGGTGACGCGACCATGAGTCCGTATGAGATCAGCCAGCCCGGGGGCAGCGTGGAGCACTGGAACGACGAGGCGGGCGCGGTGTGGCTGCAGCGCCTCACCGGGCATTTCCAGCGCATGGCCTGGCTGAACCCTGAACCCGAGGAGCGCTGGGCGTGGACGCCCTCGGTCAGGATGGTGCAGGAGCTCGTCGGCGGGCGGATGTACCCGTTGACGCTGGCCGGACTCGACCTTGCGACGGCGGCGCTGCGGCGGCGCGAGCCGGCCCAGTCGCTGGGCCGGCCCCCGACGGGCGCGCCGTAGCCGTTTTCCCGGCGGCCTACTTCCGGGCGGGCGCCGGCTTCTGGTCCTTCGCGTAGTGCTCGAGGCTCGACAGGCTGCGGTCGGCGCGCCACTCGGTGGGCGCGTCGAAATACTTCGCGTAGTTCTTGTGCGCGTAATCGAGCACGGGCCGGGTCAGCACGGACTCCAGATCCCGGGTCGTTCCCATGAAGCAGGCGTACTGGCACATGCCCTGCGTCTGGCCCATCAGCATCCACGGCAGCCAGGGGGTGATGCGGTTCCAGGTGCCGGTGTAGTCCAGTGAGGTGAGCTTCGGGTTCTGCAGGTCCTCGACACGGATGTGATGCGCGAAGAACTCCGACACCTGCGCGATCGGGCCCGCCGACTCCCGCGGCCATTTGTCGGGCTGCAGCGCGCTCGGGTAGGCGAGATGGACGTGGATTTCCATCTCGGCCATGTCGCCATGCTGGTACCAGGGCAGGATGAACGGAATCTTCGGCGGCTGCTCTTTGTTGAGGCCGCCGAAATCGGACATGGCCGGGAAGTGGTCCTCGATCATGTAGTTGAAGGGATCGTTGGCCACGTGCACGGCCTTGACGACCTCGTTCGTGATCGGGTTCTTCCACTCGTCGAGCACTTCCCCGGTCTTGAGGTCGGTGTAGACGATGACCTCGCGGCACATCCGGTAGATCGAGCCGTTCGGGCCCTCGGCGAGGCGGATGACGCCGAAGCCTGACGACCCCATCAGGTCGACGATCTTCTTCTGGGGCTGGATGCCCATGACATAGCCCTTGAACCAGAAGTACTTCTGTTTGCCGAAGTCCAGGTCGCCCTGGATGCGCGCATAGGCCAGCTTGTTGCCCTTGCCGGTGCGCAGGTCGAGATAGGGGCCCTGCAGACCCGGCCCCGTGCCGTGCCGGGAAAGGCCCGCCGTGCCGGCGGCCGCAGCGGCGGCCGAGGGGGAGAGGCTCAGTCCGGCGGCGCCCGAGGCGCCGATCGCCAGCGCGGCACCGAGACCTCCGGTGGTCTGGATCAATCCGCGGCGTTGCAGGTCGGGGGTGTCACGCGTGGGCATGGCTCGCTCCAGGAGTTTGAGGGGAACAGGTGAGCCGATGATGCCGCCGGGTGCAACAGGGTGCTTCGACGATCGTGCGCGCAGTCCATTTTCGGTGGAGTGGCCTGCGTGGGTCGGCTGCGGCTGAAGGCTCGCGCTGGGGCACAATGGGCACATGAACTCGGCAAATCGCAAGCAGGTCCCTGCCCGTGCGGGCGGGACCAGGACCGCGCTCATCCTGTCCGGGGGCGGCGCACGCGCCGCTTACCAGGTCGGCGTCCTCAAGGCGATCGCCGCGATCATGCCGGGCAGCGACCCGCCGTTCGATGTCCTCGTCGGCACGTCTGCGGGGGCGGTTTCCGCGGCCGTGCTGGCGGCGGAAGCGCACCGCTGGAGCCACGGGGTCGCGGCGCTGGAGGAGGTCTGGGCCGGCTTTTCGGTCGGCAAGGTGCTGCGCGCCGACACGCCGGCGATGCTGCGCGCCGGTGCCCACTGGACGCTCTCCGCAATGTCGGGTGGCTGGCTGCTCCCGGCGCCGCGGTCCTTGTTCGACAACACGCCGCTGCGCCAGCTGCTCGCCGGGCGCATCGACTGGGATTCCGTTCAGGCCAATGTGGACGAGGGGCGGCTGCGCGCGCTGGCGCTGTCGGCCACCAGCTACGGCGGCGGCCGCAACGACGTGTTTTTCGCCGCCGATCCTGCCATCGGGGAATGGCGCAGCGCGCAGCGCGCGGGCCTGCGTACCCGCATGGGGCTCGAGCACCTGATGGCCAGTGCGGCGATTCCTTTCCTGTTCCCGGCGGTTCGCATCGGTGACGCCCATTACGGTGACGGCGCGATGCGTCAGCTGGCGCCGCTGTCGCCCGCGATCCGTCTGGGTGCCGAGCGCCTGCTGGTCATCGGGGTGCGCGCGGAGGGCGGTGCCGGCATCGGCGCGCTGCTGGACGGCGCGCGTGCACCCTCCGCGGGCCAGTTGTTCGGTTTCATGCTCGACACGCTGTTCAGCGACCAGGTGGAGGCGGATTTCGAACAGCTGGAGCGGATCAACCGGCTGGTCGATTCCGTGCCGCAGGACGCGCCACAGTTCCGGCGCGTCCAGGCCTTGCGGATTGCGCCCAGCATCGATCCGCGCGTCATCGCGACGCGCCATGTCGAGGCCTTGCCGCGCGCCCTGCGGACCCTGCTGTCGGTGATCGGCGCGCGCGGCGCAGCCGGCAACCTGCTGGCGAGCTACCTGCTGTTCGAGTCCGGATATACCTGTGAGCTGATCGAGCTGGGCTATCGTGACGGCCTGGCGCGGCGCGAGGAGATCCAGGCGTTCCTCGCCTGAGGTATTTCGGCGGCCCGGGTCGGCTCGTCAGGTCAGGAAGATCGCCCCGAGCCCGAGCAGCGTCGCGAAGCCGATGCAGTCGGTGAAAGTGGTCAGGATCACGCCCGCGGACAGCGCGGGGTCGATCCTCATGCGACGCAGGGCCAGCGGCACCAGCACCCCGACCGCGGCGGCGGCCAGCAGGTTGACCAGCGTGGCCGCGGCGATGATCGCGGCGATCTGCCAGGTGTCGAACCAGACGATTGCGACCGCGCCCACGACGGCCGCCCAGATGATGCCGTTGAGCCCGCCCACGGCGATCTCCTTGAACAGCAGCCAGCGCGCGTTGGACCACTGGACCTGGCCCAGCGCGAGCCCGCGGATGATCAGCGTGACGGTCTGCGTGCCGGCGATGCCGCCCATCGAGGCGACGATCGGCATGAGCGCGGCGAGCGCGGCGACTTTCTCGATGGTGCCCTCGAAGCTGCGCACCACGGCCGCGGCCATGAAGGCCGTGATGAGGTTGATGCCGAGCCACAGCAACCGGCGCCGCGTCGAGGGGATGATGCCCGCGAACACGTCTTCCTCGTCCTGCAGGCCGGCCATGGACATCACCGAATGCTCGGCTTCCTCGCGGATGACGTCGACGACGTCGTCGACCGTGATCCGCCCCAGCAGCTGACCGTCGACGCTCACCACCGCCGCGGACACCAGGTCGCGGTCCTGGAACAGCGTCGCCACGTCGTGCGAAGGCATGTCGGGTTCGATGCGCGGCGCCTCGGTGTCCAGGCTCTCGCCCACGGAGTCCTCGGGGTTGCCGGTGATCAGCCGCGTCAGCGGGACGGTGCCGAGGTAGCGGTCGTCCCGGTCCACCACGAAGAGGCTGTCGGTGCGTGCCGGGAGTTCGCCGCGCATCCGCAGGTAGCGCAGCACGACCTCGAGCGTCACGTCGGGCCGCACGCTGACGGTGTCGGTGTTCATCAGGCCACCCGCGCTGTCCTCGGGCCAGGACAGCACGCGGCGCAGGCGTTCCCGGTCCTGCTGGTCCATCGAGCGCAGCACCTGCCGCGTCACGGCCTCGGGCATGTCGCCGACGAGGTCGGCGAGGTCGTCGACCTCCATGCCCTCGGCGGCCGCGACCAGTTCCTCGGCCTCCATGCCGTCGATGAGCTGCTGGCGAACGCTCTCGGCGAGCTCGACCAGGACCTCACCCTCGATTTCCTTGTCGACGAATTCCCAGACCAGTTCGCGCTGGCGGGGCGGCAGCGACTCCAGCAGCGAGGCGACCTCGGCCGGGTGCATCGAGTTGACCATGCGCTGCGCCTGGCGGAGCGTGCCGGACTCGAGTTCGGCACGCAGGGCCGAGAACCTGCCTTCCTTGAGGTTCGTGTCCGTCACGGGCGCGAGGCGGACGACGGCGTGGCGGCGGTGACGGTGATCTGCAGTGCGTTGTGGCGTACGAGAAGGCCGGGGAGTTCCGCGGCGAAGCGCTCGGCGAGCCGTTCGACGATGTACACCGAGCGGTGCTGCCCGCCGGTGCAGCCGATCGCGAAGGTCAGGTAGCGACGGTTGGCCGCGCGGTGCTCGCTCGCGCGGGTGGCGATGAACGCGGCGAAGTCGTCGATCAGGCGGCGCACGCTGGGCTGGGCGTCGAGGTAGCGGATGACCGCCTCGTCGCGTCCGGTCAGCCCGCGCAGCGCCGTGTCCCAGTACGGGTTGGGCAGGGTGCGGGCGTCGAAGACGAAGTCGGCATCGCCGGGCAGCCCGTGCTTGAAGCCGAAGGACACGAAGCTCACGGACAGCTGCCCCGCGGAACGCTGCTCGAGCCGCCGTACCACCAGTTCGCGCAGTTCGTGGATGCCCATCCGCGAGGTGTCGAGGACGAGGTCGGCGGCATAGACCATCGGCTCGAGGACGCGGCGCTCGAGCGCGATGGCCTCGCGCAGCGCCATGCCCTCGCGGGAGAGCGGGTGGCGCCGGCGCGTCTCGGCGAACCGGCGCAGGAGTTCGTCGTCCGACGCAAGCAGGAACAGCACTTCGCAGCGGATGCCGCTGCGCTTGAGTTCCTCGATCATCGCCGGGACGGAGGAGATCTCGGCCTCGGTGTTCCGCGCATCCAGGCCGATGGCGGTGCGCTGGTAGGCCGGGTCGCCGTTGCGCACCGTGTGCGAGATGAACGGCGCGAGCATCGCGGCGGGCATGTTGTCGATGCAATAAAAGCCCGTGTCCTCCAGCGCGTTGAGCGCGACGCTCTTTCCCGCGCCGGACAGGCCGCTGACGACGATCAGTCGCATGCTGCGCCGGGCCCGCTCACTGGCGGGCGCTGCGGCCCTCCTGGGCATGGTGGTCCGTCAGCTTCTCCTTGCGCTTCTTGACGAGCCGGTCGAGCTTGTCCACCAGTTCGTCGATGGCGGCGTACATGTTCTCGCTCTCGGCATCGGCATGGATCGTGCCGCCGCCCACCTTCAGGACCGCTTCGGCCTTCTGCCGGAGTTTCTCGACGGACAGGATGCAATGCACGTCGATCACCTGGTCGAAATGGCGGACCACGCGGTCGAGCTTTTTCTGAACGTAGGCGCGCAGTGCCTCGGTGACTTCGACATGGTGGCCCGTAACGGATAGCTGCATGGTCGTCTCCTTGGTGTCGTCAGACCCGGGCCGGGCGCCTGCGCTCGGCGGACGGGGCGATGCCTATGGCCTCACGGTACTTCGCGACGGTGCGCCGCGCCACCGGGATGCCCTCGCCGGAGAGGATCTCGGCCAGCCTGTTATCCGAAAGTGGTGCGCTGGCGTCTTCATCCCGGATCAGCTTGCGGATCTTGGCGCGGATGGCCGTGGAGGAGGTGCCCGTGCCGTCACCCCCCTCGACCTGACTCGAGAAAAAGTAGCGTAGCTCGAAAACACCCCTGGGCGTAAGCATGTATTTCCCGGAGGTGATGCGCGAAATGGTGGATTCGTGCATCGAGATCGCCTCGGCGATGTCCTTGAGGATCATCGGCCGCATGTGTTCGTCGCCGAGTTCCAGGAAGGCGGACTGCCGCTCCACGATGGCACGCCCGACCTTCAGCATGGTGTCGTTGCGGATTTCGAGGCTTTTGAGCAGCCAGCGCGCCTCCTGCAGCTGGGTGCGCATCGAGGTGTGCACGGAATTCCGTCCGATCAGGCTGGCATAGCCTTCGTTCACGCGCACGCGCGGCACGGTCGCGGGGTTGATCTCGACCGACCAGCCCCGGTCGGTGCGCCGGACGAACAAGTCCGGCACGATGTATTCGGGTGCGCTCGTGCTGACGGCCGAGCCCGGGCGGGGGTGGCAGGAGCGCACCAGCGCGATGGCCGTGGCGACGGATTCGTCGTCGGCCCCGAGTACCGCCCGCAGCGGTCCCGGGTCGCGCAGGGCCAGCAGTTCGAGATGCTGCCCGGCGATCTGGTTCGCCAGCTCGAGCCCCGGCGTCGCGCGGTCGAACTGGGCGAGTTGCAGCAGCAGGCATTCGGACAGCGAGCGGGCCCCCACGCCGGCCGGGTCCAGCATCTGGACGAGCATCAGCACCCGCTCCACCTCGTCGTCGGCGCAGTCGATTTCGGGGCGCAGCGTGGCGGCGATCTCGGCCAGCGGTTCGACGAGGTAGCCCTCGTCGCTGATGGCATCGACGATGGCCGAGGCGATCGCGAGGTCGGTGGGCGAGAGGCTGGCCATCTCGAGCTGGCCCAGCAGGTGATCGCGCAGCGTGGTGCCTTCCGGGTCGGCGATGTCACGCTCGCGGTCGTCGTCGTCGCCCCGTGAGGACTCGCCGCTGCCCGTCGAGCGGTCGTCCCAGCCTTCGTCGAGGATCTCGACCTCGGGCGTCGATTCGTCGCGGTCGGCGCTGCTGTCCTCGACAGGCCCGCCCTGTGCGATGGCGTCGGTCGGCAGAGGCTCGAATTCGGGCGCTGCCTCGTCGTCGGTGGGCTCGAGCATCACGTTGCTCTCGAGCAGCTCGCTGATGTGCGCCTGCAGCTCGATTGCCGGCAGCTGCAGCAGGCGGATCGCCTGCTGCAGTTGCGGGGTCATCGTGAGTTGCTGGCCCAGCTTGAGCTGCAGGGACGGCTTGAGCATTTTTCAGTGTGCGACGGGCGGCCTCGGGGCGGGCCGGAAGCGAGTCTCAGAGACGGAAGGAATCACCCAAGTACACCTCACGGACTTGGGCATTGGCAAGGATTTCTTCCGCCGATCCGGCGGCGATCACACTTCCGTTGCCGATGATGTAGGAGCGGGTGCAGACACCGAGGGTCTCGCGTACGTTGTGGTCCGTGATCAGCACCCCGATGCCGCCCGCGGCGAGTTCGCGGATGACGCGCTGGATATCCATGACCGAGATCGGATCGACGCCCGCGAACGGCTCGTCGAGGAGCATGAACCGGGGTTTTGCCGCCAGGGCACGGGCGATCTCGACGCGCCGGCGTTCGCCGCCGGAGAGGGCGATCCCGGGGCTGCGGCGGACGTGGTCGATACGCAGTTCGGCGAGGATCTCCTCGAGCCGTTCTTCGCGCCCGGCGCGGTCCAGATCGTTCCGGGTCTCGAGGATGGCCATCACGTTGTCGGCGACCGAGAGCTTGCGGAAAACGGAGGCTTCCTGCGGCAGGTAGCCGATCCCGGCGCGGGCGCGACGATGGATCGGTTCGTGGGTGAGGTCGGTCGAGTCGATGAAGATCCGGCCGGCATCTGCCGCGACCAGCCCGACGATCATGTAGAAGGCCGTCGTCTTGCCGGCGCCGTTGGGGCCGAGCAGTCCGACCACCTCGCCGGCTTCGACGTTCAGGGACAGGTCGCGAACGATCAGCCGTTTGCCGTAGCTCTTGGCGAGGTGCTCGGCGCGCAGCTGGCTCATGGCTGCGGGGCTGGAGCCGGAGTCGGAGTCGGGGCCGGGGCCGGAGCCGTAGTTGCGCCCGGCGGCGCCGGGGCGGGCGCCGGGGAGGGCGGCGTCGCGCCCGGGCGGATCGTGATCTGCACGCGGTCCTGTCTGCCGGCGCGCGAGCCGGCTTCGACCCGCTGCTCGCGGAGGTCGTACACCAGCTGCTGGCCGCGGATCTCGTTGCTGCCATCGCTGAGCCAGGCGTCATCGCTCAGCCTGACCGTGCGTTTGACCAGGTCGTACTCGATGGATTCGGCGCGACCGCGCGCCACGCCGGCAGACTTGTCGAGCTTCTGCTCGAACTCCGCGGGTTTGCCGCGGATCACGGCCTTGGCGACGCGGTTGGCGGTGAAATTGACCGTGGCTTCGCTGCTGCGGAGCGCGCCTCCCTGGACCGTGATACGCACGTCGCCGCTGAAGGTCCAGGTCGAGTCGTCAAAGTTGAGCCCGGTCGCGCGCGCACGCTGTGCCGACACCCGGACATCGCCCTGGGTGATGATGACGTCGCGGAAGATGACCGTGTTGCTGCGGTAGTCGACCTCGGAGGAGGCCGCATCGAGCGTGACCGCTTCGCCCGCCGGGCGCGATGCGGCCGCGGCCACGCCAGCCGTGAGCACGAGGCTGCAGCAGAGGGCCGCAGACAGGCACAGTCCCCGGGCGCGGCGCGCGGGGCGATCAGGGAGTGAAGCGACCATGAACGTCCGATTCTAGCCTTACCCGGCGGGCCTTCAAGTCGGCTTCCATGCCGCGCGCCTCCAGCCACTTCCCGGAGAGCAGGATCGTGACCTCGCGGGGCGCGCTGAGCTGCGCGTCGGCGAGGTCGTAATCGAGACTTGCCGTGCGGATCTCGATGGGTTCGGCGCGTTCTCCCACCGTGCCCTCGACGCGCACGCTGCCCGACAGGGCGACGCTCTGCCCGTCCTGGGGCATGCGGCCCTGGTCGGCCTGGAGCCGCCAGTCGCCGGAGCGCTGATCGGTCACCTTCATGGTGAGCTTGCGCAGTTCCACTTCCAGCGAGACGGGGTCCTGGTCGATCCGTTCCGCGCTCAGGCGGTACCGGGGCTTGCCATCGGGGCCGGTCTCGATGATTTCGGCATCCTTCGCCGAGTAACCGGGGTCGATGGCGCGGGGCGCGGCGCTGCCCGGCAGGCCGCCATCCGTGCCGCCCGCGCAGGCGCACAGCAGCAGTGCCGGAAGTGCGATCCGCGCAGCCGCCAGGCCGTGGCGGGCGTTCAAGGTCGCTGCGCCGCGCAGAGCAGGTCGCAGACTTCACGCACCGCCCCGAGGCCTCCCGGGAGGCGGGTTGCGCGCTGCGCTGCGGCGAGCGCGTCCGGATGGGCGTCGGCCACGGCAAACGACAGCCCCACGACGCTCAGCACCGGCGCGTCGGGCGAGTCGTCGCCGATGCAGGCACATTCAGCGCGGCTGATCCCGAGCTTCGCGCACAGGGCATCGAGGGTCGCGAGCTTGTCGCCGGCGCCCTGGCGCAGGTGCCTGATCCCGAGTTCCCGCGCCCGTCGGACGACGGCCGGGGAGCGCCGGCCGGAGATGATCGCGACGTCGATGCCGCGGGCCATGACCGACTTGATGCCGTGCCCATCCCGCACATGGAATACCTTCAAGGCTTCGCCACGCGGCCCGAACCACAGGCGGCCGTCGGTGAGCACGCCATCGACGTCCAGCACCAGCAGGCGGATCGCCGCGGCGGCGCGCCGCAGGGCGGGCGAGGGCTTCATACGACACCGCTGCGCAGCAGGTCGTGCACGTTGAGCGCACCGGCAAGACGGCCTTCGCCATCGACGACCGGCAACGCGGTGATGCGATGCGTTTCCATAAGGTGCACCGCTTCCGCGGCGAGGTCCCGGACACCGATGCGCTTGCAGTCGCGCGTCATGACCTCCGCCATGCGCGCGGCGTGCAGGTCGGTCCTGCGATCCAGCGAGCGGCGCAGGTCGCCGTCGGTGTAGACCCCGAGGACGCGGTCGGACTCGTCCACCACGACACACATGCCGAGCCCCTTGCGGGACATTTCCAGCAGGCCCTCCGCGAGCGAGGTGCCGGCGGCCACGCGCGGGACGTCGGCGCCGCGGCGCATGACGTCCTCGACGTGCAGCAGCAGGCGGCGGCCCAGTGACCCGCCGGGGTGCGAGCGCGCGAAGTCCTCGGCCGTGAAGCCGCGGGCCTCGAGGAGCGCGACCGCGAGGGCATCGCCCATGGCGAGCGTGGCGGTGGTGCTGGCCGTCGGGGCGAGATTGAGCGGGCAGGCCTCTTCGGGGACGCTGACGTCCAGGTGCACGGTGGCGCTGCGGCCCAGCGTGGAGGCCGGGTTTCCGGTCATCGCCACGACCGGCACGCCGAGCCGTGCGATGTGCGGCAGCAGGGTCACGATCTCGGGGGTTTCGCCCGAGTTGGACAGCGCCAGCAGGACATCGTGGCGCGTGATCATGCCCATGTCGCCGTGGCTGGCCTCCGCGGGGTGCAGGAAGAAAGCCGGCGTGCCGGTGCTGGCCAGGGTGGCGGCGATCTTCCCGCCTATATGCCCGGACTTGCCCATGCCGCTGACCACGACCCGCCCGGTGCAGGCCAGGCAGAGGCGGCACGCCGCCGCGAAGGCGCTGCCGACCCGGAGTTGCAGCGCGGCCAGCGCCCGCGACTCGATGGCGAGGGCGCGCAGGCCGGCCGCGACCAGCGTGGAATCGTCGTCCTTATGCGCAGGGAGAGCCATGGAATGGCATGATACCGCCATGAGGTTCCCATTCCATGCATCCTGAAAAAGTCGCTGAACTGATCCGCGCCGGCCTGCCGGGCGCCCAGGTACGGGTCGAGTCTGACGACCAGACCCATTTCGCCGCGGTGGTCGTCTGCGACGCCTTCACCGGAAAACGCAGCATCGCCCGCCACCAGATGGTCTACGCGACGCTGGGCGCGCTGGTGGGGCGCGAGATCCATGCCCTGTCCATCGAGGCGCTGGCTCCGGGCGAGCCCGGCTCCAGCCTGTCCGGCTGAGCGGCGCGGGGCACGTCATGGACAAGCTTCAGATCACGGGCGGCGTGCCGCTCGAGGGCGAAGTCCGGATCTCCGGGGCCAAGAACGCCTCTTTGCCGATCCTGGCGGCCACGCTGCTGTCGGACACCCCGGTCTCGATCGGCAACGTCCCGCACCTGCAGGACGTCACCACGATGATCGAACTGCTGGGCCGCATGGGCGTCTCGGTCACGGTGGACGAGCGCATGCGCGTCGAGGTCGATGCGACCACGCTGCGCCAGTCCGTGGCGCCCTACGAACTGGTCAAGACCATGCGCGCCTCGATCCTGGTGCTCGGTCCGCTGGTGGCGCGTTTCGGGCATGCGGACGTGTCCTTGCCCGGCGGGTGCGCGATCGGCGCCCGGCCGGTCAACATCCATGTCGCGGGCCTGCAGGCCATGGGCGCCGACATCTCGATCGAAAACGGCTACATCCGCGCCAAGGCTTCGCGCCTGCGCGGGGCGCGGCTCGTGCTCGACACGGTCACGGTCACCGGCACCGAAAACCTGCTGATGGCCGCAGTGCTCGCCGAGGGCGAGACCGTCCTCGAGAACGCGGCGCGCGAACCCGAGGTGGTCGATCTCGCGGACTTCCTGATCTCCATGGGCGCAAAGATCAAGGGTGCCGGCACCGACAAGATCGTGATCGAGGGCGTCGAGCGCCTGCGCGGCACCCAGTATGAGGTCCTGCCGGATCGGATCGAGGCTGGCACCTACCTCGTGGCGGGAGCCATCACGCGCGGCAACCTGCGCGTCCGGAACATCCGGCCGGATCACCTCGACGCGGTGGTCGCCAAGCTGGAAAGCGCGGGCGCGACCATCGGCCGCGGCGACAACTGGCTCGAGATCGACATGCGCGGCCGGCGGCCCCGCTCCGTGGATGTGCGTACCGCCCCGTATCCGGCTTTCCCCACCGACATGCAGGCGCAGTTCGCGGCGCTCGACACGGTGGCCGATGGCGTCGGCACGATCATCGAGACGATCTTCGAGAACCGCTTCATGCACATGCTCGAGATGCGGCGCATGGGCGCGGAGATCCGCCTCGAGGGCAACACCGCGATCATCAAGGGCGTGCCGAAGCTGCAGGCTGCACCGGTCATGGCCACCGACCTGCGGGCCTCCGCCTCGCTGGTGCTGGCGGCGCTGGTGGCCGAGGGGCGCACGGACATCGAGCGCATCTACCACATCGACCGCGGTTACGAGTCGATCGAGGAGAAGCTGGCGCAGCTCGGCGCCCAGATCCGGCGCGTGCCGGGCTGACACCCGGCCTCAGCGGGTGCGGGGCCGCTCCCCGGCCGTCACTTCCAGTTCGACGACCTCCGGCCCTCGAGTCACCCTGACCCGCAGCCGGGCGCCCGGCGCCGTGGCCGCGATGCGCGCGAGGACTTCCTGGGCCGTGTCCGTCGCACGGCCGTCGAGCGCGGTCACGAGGTCGCCGGGCCGCAGCCCGGCCTGCTGGGCAGGGCTGCCGATATAGAGGTTGGTGATCAGCACGCCGCCGCGGGCCAGCCCGAGCTGGCGTGCCTGCGCTGCGTCGATGTCCTCGGGCACGATGCCGATCCAGCCGCGGATCACGCGGCCCCGGGTGGCGATCTCGCCCACCACGCCGCGCACCAGGTTGACGGGAATCGCAAAGCCGATGCCCTCGACGCCCAGGTTCTTGGCGATCACCGCGGTGTTGATGCCCACCAGTTCGCCGCGGGCGTTGATCAGCGCGCCGCCCGAGTTGCCCACGTTGATGGGTGCGTCCGTCTGGATGAAGTTCTCGAAGGTGGCGACCCCGAGCTGGCCGCGGCCCGTGGCGCTCACGATGCCCTGCGTCACGGTCTGCGACAGCCCGATGGGATTGCCGATGGCCAGCACGATGTCGCCGACCTGCAGCTGGTCCGAGCGGCCGAGCGGCATCACCGGCAGGGCGGGCAGCGAGATCCGCAGCAGCGCGAGGTCGGTGTCGGGGTCACGCCCCAGGATCGAGGCATCGGCCACGCGGCCGTCGGCCAGCTGCACGCGGATCGAGTCCGCGTCGGCGATGACATGGTGGTTGGTGACGATCTGGCCGGAGGCGTCGACGATGACGCCGGAGCCCAGCGAGCGCTCGACGCGCTGCCGGTAGCGCGGGGCGAGTTCGCCGAAGGGATCCTCGAACACGTTGCGCGGCACGCGCTCCGTGACGACTCGCGCGGTGTAGATGTTGACCACGGCGGGCGCCGCCCGCCGAACCGCCGGCGCATAGCTGGCGGAGCCCGGCGGCGGCGGGCCCGCCGGAATGTCGGCGGCCGGGCCCGGGGGCTGGGGCGCTGCCGCGGGATCGGTGCCTGGAACCGTCTTCCCGGCGGGCTTGGCGGGCGTGGCGGACAAGGCCGGCGCGGAGGCCTGCAACGCTGTTGCGGGGGGTTCCGCCCGGCGCGGCAGCAGCTCGGGGCGCAGCACCACGACCACGAACGCCAGCGCCAGACCACCGACGATCGACCCTGCGAGGAAGACGAGTCCGTTCTGGACACGAGACATGATCGTGATTCCGGGGCAGCAGCGGGAAAGCAGCGTGGTATATAATGCGCCGCTTCCCGGTTTTTCCGAATAGCAGCTCGCCATTTCCGGCGGGCGGAGAGGCTGTAATGAGTGATGCGGTGACCAGTTCCACGGAGGACGTCGACGTCAGTCGGCGCAAGTTCCTGACGGCGGCGACCGCCGCCACGGGAGCCATAGGCGTTGCGTTCGTCGCGACGCCCTTCATCGCCTCCTGGAAACCTTCGGAACGGGCTCGCGCCATGGGCGCCCCGACGGAGATCGACCTGAGCAAGATGGAGCCTGGCCAGATGGTCGTCGCCAGCTGGCGCAAACAGCCCATCTACGTCGTGCGGCGCACGCCGGAGATGGTCGCCGCCCTGGCCGCGGTCGATTCCAAGCTCAAGGACCCCAAGTCCGCCGAATCCGCGCAGCCGGAATATGCCCGCAACGATGCCCGTGCCCTCAAGCCGGAATTCCTCGTGGTCTATGCCACCTGCACGCACCTGGGGTGCCTGCCCAAGGAGCATTTCAAGCCGGGTGACGCCCTGCTGGGCACCGACTGGCCGGGCGGCTTCTTCTGCCCCTGCCACGGTTCGAAGTTCGACATGGCGGGGCGCGTGTTCGCCGGCTCTCCCGCGTCGATCAACCTCGGTATTCCGCCGCATGCGTTCGAGACCGAGACCCTGCTGGTCATCGGTGTAGACCCTGCTGCCACTGTGCAAGGAGCCGCCTGATGGCCGCCACACCTGATTCCGTCCCGGCCGCCAAGAAGGGCGGTTTCCGCGTTTGGCTGAACAAGCGCCTGCCGGTCGACGAGTTCGTCGAATCCCAGCTGACGGGCTACTACGCGCCCAAGAACTTCAACATCTGGTACTTCTTCGGCGCCTTGTCGCTGATGGTGTTCGTGCTGCAGATCGTCAGCGGCATCTTCCTCACGATGCACTACAAGCCGAGCGAGGCCGAGGCCTTCAACTCGGTCGAGTACATCATGCGCGAGGTCGAGTGGGGCTGGCTGATCCGGTACATGCACTCCACCGGAGCTTCGTTCTTTTTCATCGTGATCTACCTGCACATGTTCCGCGCGATGATGTACGGGTCATACCGCGGACCGCGCGAACTGCTGTGGATCTTCGGCATGGTCATCTACCTCGCCCTGATGGCCGAAGCCTTCATGGGCTACGTGCTGCCCTGGGGCAACATGTCCTACTGGGGCGCGCAGGTGATCGTGAACCTGTTCGGCACCATTCCGGTCATCGGGCCAGGGCTGGTCGAATGGATCCGCGGTGACTACGGCATCGCCGATTCCACCCTGAACCGCTTCTTCGCGCTGCACGTCATCGCCGTGCCGTTCGCGATCGCGCTGCTGATCGCGCTGCACCTGGTGGCGCTGCGCCAGACCGGCTCCAACAACCCGGACGGCATCGAGATCAAGGCGAAGATCGGCGCCGACGGCAAGCCGATCGACGGCATCCCGTTCCATCCCTACTACACGGTCAAGGACCTGGTGGGCGTGGGCGTGTTCCTGCTGTTCTTCTGCGGCGTGATCTTCTTCGTGCCGACCTTCGGCGGGCTGTTCCTCGAGAAGCCGAACTTCGAACCGGCCAACGCGCTGTCCACCCCGGCCCACATCGCGCCGGTCTGGTACTTCACGGCCTATTACGCGATGTTGCGCGCCGTGCCCGACCAGCAGATGGGGGCGCTGCTCATGCTGTGCTCGCTCGTGGTGTTCTTCTTCCTGCCCTGGCTGGACCGCTCGCCCGTGAAGTCGATCCGCTACAAGGGGATCCTGTCGAAGATCTTCCTGACGCTGTTCGTCATTTCCTTCATTGGCCTGTCCTACCTCGGGCTGATGCCTGCGGAGCCGATCTACGTCGTCTTCACGCGCATCTTCACCGTCCTCTACTTCGCGTTCTTCCTCCTGATGCCCTGGTACACGAGTGTCGAGAAATGCAAGCCCGCCCCTGAGAGGGTCACCTACCATGCGTAAGTTCGCCCTGCTGGCCACCGCATTCGCCCTCCTGCCCCTCGCACAGGCGCAGGAGCCTGCTGCAGCCGCTCCGGCCGAGGAAGCCGTGGCCATCGACTGGGCGCACTGGCAGGCCGGCAACGAGATCGGCAACACCGCCTCGCTGCAGCGCGGCGCGCGCAACTTCATGGGCTATTGCGCGGGCTGTCATTCACTCAAGTACAACCGCTACAGCCGGGTCGCCGAGGACCTCAAGATCAACGACGGGCAGTTGTCGGAATACCTCCTGCCCGCGGGCTCCCGTAAAGCGGACTACATCATCACGTCACTGGCCTACGAAGACGGCGAAGCCTGGTTCGGTAAGGCGCCGCCCGATCTTTCGCTGATCACGCGCTCCAAGGGCAGTGACTACGTCTACCAGTTCCTCAAGACCTTCTATGCGGACCCGGCCACTCCGACCGGCGTGAACAACCTCGCGCTGCCCGGCACCGCGATGCCCCATGTGTTGTCCGACCTGCAGGGTGTGCAGCGCGGCGTTTTCCGCACGGTCGAGAGCAAGGGCGCATCGGGCGAGATCACTCGGTCCGAGGAGTTCGTGAACTTCGACAATCCGGTTCCCGGGCAGTTGACGGCAGCGCAGTACGACGAGTTCGTGCGCGACACCGTGAATTTCCTGGACTACGCGGGCGAGCCTTACAAGGCCAAGCGCATCGACCTCGGCATCTGGGTCACCCTTTTCCTGCTGGTCTTCACGGGACTGGCTTACCTGCTCAAGAAGGAATACTGGCGCGACGTGAAGTGATCCACGCGTGCCCTCCGGGCGCGCGACACGACATCCGCCAGGGAGGCTAGTGGTTGTCGAATCGACGATCGGTAATGACTCTTTTCTCGTCTCCACAGGATTTGTGGAGTCATCGGGCCCGTATAGTCATTGCCGAGAAGGGCATACCCGTCGAGATCGTCAATGTGGATCCGGCCTCGCCACCCGAGGACCTGATCGACCTGAACCCTTACCACAGCGTCCCGACGCTGGTGGACCGGGACCTGGTGCTCTACGACTCCAGGGTGATCATGGAATACATCGACGAGCGTTTCCCGCACCCCGGGTTGATGCCCGCCGATCCGGTTGCGCGCGCCCAGATACGGCTCGCCATGCAGCGCGTCGAAACCGACTGGTATGCCGCCGCCGAGGCGCTGGATCGCGAACCGGACCGCAAGCTGAAGGTCGCCCTGCGCCGGGTGCTGCGCGAAGCCGTGGCGCAGAGCGCCGACATCTTCAAGATCCGGCGGTTTTTCCTGAGTGACGAGTTTTCGCTGGTCGATGCGACCATCGCTCCGCTGCTCTGGCGACTGCCCCACTACGAAATCGAGCTTCCGCCGCAGGCGCAGCCCATCCTGCGCTACGCGGGTGCCGTTTTCTCGCGGGTGGCTTTCCGCGAGAGCCTTTCCCCTGCCGAACACGAGATGCGGTTTTCCTGAACCATGAAAGCTCCCCGGACTCTTCCCCGTCGTCCCTACATGCTGCGTGCCATGCACCAGTGGATTACCGACAACGGCCATACGGCGCACATCATCGTCGATGCGTCAGCCGATGGCGTCGAGGTGCCCCGGGCCTATGTCGCGCAGGGGCAGATCGTCCTGAACGTGAGTCATACGGCGACCGGAGGGCTGGATCTGGGCAACGAATGGGTGTCGTTCGAGGCCCGGTTCGGCGGCGTGGTGCACCACATCCTGGTGCCGGTCGGGGCGGTGCGGGCGATCTACGCCCGCGAGTCGGGTGAGGGCATGGTCTTCGCCGAATCGGAAGGCGAGGATGCCCCCGACGGCGCGTCCGAACGCATGGAAGACGGCGCGGGCGCCGGGCCCGAGGGCGAGGCCTCCGGGGGCGATGCCGCCGCGGGCGCGGCGCGCGAGGCTCCGCAGGGCGAGACCGTTCGCAAGCGGCCGACGCTGACGGTGGTCAAGTAGCCGAAGCCTCGAACGCGTGCCGGATCCATTCGATCCGCCATTCGTCGTCCTCGGGCGAGACCAGCGCCACGTCGAAGCGCACGGGCAGCCTGGCGAAATCGCGATGCGCCTGGAGCAGCTGGCGCGCGGTGCGGATGATCTTCGCCTGCTTGAACCGATCGACGCTGCCCGCCGCGCCGCCGAAATCCTGGCGGGAGCGCATCCGCACTTCGATGATGACCAGCACCCCTGCTTCCAGGGCCACCACGTCCAGCTCGCCCGTCCGACGCCGGAAGTTCCGCAGCAGGATCGGGATGCCCCGGGCTTCCAGGCTGCGGGCGACGAGGTCTTCCGCGCGGCGCCCGGCTGCGATGTGGGGCGCTTCGGGGGGTGCGACGGCCAGACGTCAGCCCTCTTTGAGGCTCAGGGTGTGCGGGTCCCGGAGGCGCTGAGCAGGCGCGGTACGCCGCCCTTGATCTCGGCCCAGTCCAGGTCGCGCCGGACATGGCCATCCGGGTCGATCGACAGGCGGCCGGTGGCGCCTTCGATCCCCGTCGAGGGTCCCGTGACCGAAGCCCGTAATGCAGTCTGCAGGATCCACGCATCGTGGCCGAAGGCGAACAGGCGTCCGCGCGATCGCGTGTCCTCGCCCCAGGCCTGGGTCGCCTGCTGGCGAAGCGCGCCCGCGGGCCCCTCGGTGGCTTGCAGCAGCCACGGGACGGCGGGGAAGGCGAGCCCTTCGAGGTCCCGGTTGCCGGCACCCGGTTCGAAGGCTTCCGAGGTGGCGTAGGCCGGGATGTCGCCGGCGTAGTGGAAGCGCAGCTGCGGCCGCAGCTGGCGCGCGGTCGCTGCCGGCGCGGGCGTGAAGATGAAGTCGATGTCGGCCCGCCGCCGGGGCTGGAACGACAGCGCGCCGCCGACGATGCCCTCGATGCGTTTGTGCCGCGCGCGGCTCTCGCCGACGCGCAGTACCGATTGCACCTGGGCGGAGTAGTCGTTGCGGCCCGGCGCGTAGCTCGCGCTCGAGAGCAGTTGGCCACCTGCGGCTTCGAGCTCCGCGCGGAATGCGGCGAGCACGCGCGTACCCCAGTCCCCCTCTGGCACCAGAGCGACTCCCCGGCGGTGGCCGTCTGCGAGCGCCCGCCGGGCGGCGAGCCGGGCTTCGTCCTCCGGCGACAGGGCGAACTGATAGAAGGCCGTGGCGCCGGACGCGTTCTCCGGCGGCAGGAAATTCAGTGCCAGCAAGGGTGGGCGACGGCCCTCGTACGCGGCGGCCGCGACCACTTCCTCGCGCGTCAGCGGGCCGATGATGAATGCGGCCCCCGCCTTCTGGGCTTCGGCGATGGCTTCGGACACGCTCCGGCTGCCCGTGTCGTAAAGGCGCAGGGTGGGCCGCGCAGCCGTGGGCTGTGCGTAGAAGCCCGCCAGCAGGCCTTCGCGGACCTGCAGCGCGGCTCCGGCATTGCGTCCCGTGACGGGCAGCAGAACGGCGACATGCGTGCCGGGCGCGAGCTGCGGCGCGGGCCTGGCGGCGGCGCTGGCCACGGTGCGCTGTTCGATGGCCGCGCGCAGCGCGTCGCCCGCGGGGTGTGTCGGGTAGCGTCGGCGCCACGTGGAGAGCGCGGTCGCTGCGGTGGCGCCCGGGCGGGCGGCCTGCGCCGCCGCGGACCCGGCCTCGAGCCAGCCGCGCACTACGGCGTCGGCGCCCGCGGCGCGCGGGTCGAGCGCCGGGCCGCGTTCGCTGGCCACCTGCAGCTGCGTGAGCAGTTCCTGACGGATGGGCGCCGCGGCCGCCGGGTTGGCGCGCTCCCGCGCCAGGGCGACCCGGACGCCCTCCACGGGGCGGCCCGAAGCGATGGCGGCCCGCTGGCGCAGTGACTGGTAGCGCTGTTGGGTCACGGCGTCCGCGGGTTCGGCGATCGATCCGAGGATCTGCCAGGCGCGCGCGGCTTCGCCGGTGGCGAGGGCGATGTCGGCCTCCAGCAGGCGCTGGTCGAGCTGTTCGGCGCCGGCCAGCGGGCCCGCGAGCTGAGCCAGCACCCGCGAGGCTTCGAGGGGGCGTTCCCCGGCCAGCCACTCCCGGGCGGCGAGCAGGCGATAGGCGTTGCCCGCAGTGCCGGGGTTGTCGCTGGCCAGCGCTTCGTATTCGCGTGCTGCGGCGGCGTGGTCGCCGCGCTGCGCCAGCGCCTCGGCGCGATCGAGCGAGGGGGGCAGGGGCGTGTCGCCCGTGAGTGAGGTGCAGCCGCCCAGGGCGAGCGCCAGGAGGCCGATGAGCAGCAGTGCAGTGGACCGTACCGGTTTGCGCATGGATTGAATACCCCGTCGTCGCCGTGCAGGATGCCGGGCGAGTTTCACTCAGGAGTGCGGATTATAGTGGCCAGCACGGCGCAAGCCCCGGTCGGGGGCAGGATCGGGCGCATCGACGTCGTGGCCACGCCCATCGGCAACCTCGCGGATCTTTCGCCGCGCGCGCGCGAGGCGCTCGCTGCGGCGGACGTGGTCGCAGCCGAGGACACCCGGCGCACCGGTCAGCTGCTGCAGGCGGTGGGCCTCAAGCGGCCACTGGTCTCGCTGCACACCCACAACGAACGCGAGCGCGGTGCGGGCCTGCTCGCGCGGCTCGAGGCAGGCCAGGTGATCGCGCTGGTCAGCGATGCGGGCACGCCGCTGCTGTCGGACCCCGGCTTCGACCTCGTGCGACGCGCCGTGGCGGCCGGGTTCCTGGTGCGCGCGATTCCCGGTCCTACGGCGATTGCTGCGGCGCTCAGCGTGGCGGGCATCGCGACCGACCGGTTCTGTTTCGAGGGTTTCCTGCCCGCCCGGCCGAGGGAGCGCCGGGAAACGCTCGCCGCGCTCGCGCGCGAGCCGCGCACCATGGTGTTCTTCGAGACACCGCACCGGATCGCCGCGGCGCTCGAGGATTGCGCGATCGCCTTCGGCGACACGCGCGAGGCCGCCGTCACGCGCGAATTGACCAAAGTGTTCGAGTCGGTCTATCGCGGCAGCCTCCGCGAACTGGCGACCCGCGCGGCTGCCGGCGGTGATTTCTGCCGGGGCGAGATTACCCTGGTCGTGGCGGGCGCGGCGCCGGTCGAGCGCGCCGGGGGAGCCCGGGATGCCGGTGCGGAGGAACTGCTGGAGAAGCTGGTCCGCGCCGCGCTCGAGCACCTGCCGGCCTCCAGGGCGGCTGCGCTGGCGGCGGCGGCGACCGGTGCGAGCCGTGATGAAGCCTACGCACTGGCCGTGCAGTTTGCTGCCGCGCGCCGCTGAGCCGGGAGCGCGCCGCGGCGCATCGTGAGTCTTATTTGTGCCCGGGCCCATGGACGCGTATCTTGCGCCCCGGGAGCCGGCCGAGTGACCGCTGCATTTCTCACGAAATGGGGAGGAAAGTCCGGGCTCCATCGGACACGGTGCCAGGTAACGCCTGGGAGGCGCGAGCCTACGGAAAGTGCAACAGAAAGATACCGCCGATGTGTCGGGCTCCGCGAGGGGTCCTTCGCAGGTAAGGGTGAAATGGTGCGGTAAGAGCGCACCGCGCGGGTGGTAACACACGTGGCACGGAAAACCCCACCGGGAGCAAGGCCAAATAGGGAAGTCGCAGGGCAACCTGCAGCGCGGTGTCCGAGCGTGACTTCCGGGTAGGCTGCTTGAGGCGTTCGGTGACGAACGTCCCAGAGGAATGGTCACTCTAGACAGAACCCGGCTTACAGGCCGGCTCCCTTTTTTCCGCGGAGGCCTCGCCCTCCGCGGCCCCCGCCCCGGGCAAACCGGGCAGACGTGGGCGCGGGTCCGACCCGTCTCTTGCGGCAATATGTAGCATTCGCTGCCAAGCCTCTGAAACCCTTAAAGCTTTATTGCGACACTGCGATTCCGTACAGCCTCCGGCGCCCGTAAGTTATTGGAACTGTAGAAATTTTTTCTCCAGTTACCGTTGACACCCCTCCGCGCGAATTCCTATAGTGGCGCCAAGTGGTAGGAAGTGGGGCGGAATGGGCGATTTGTCGCCCGACACATTATGTTTCGCGGTGCAACACGGGTCACTCTCGATGACAAAGGACGGATGGTTCTGCCCACCCGCCAGCGTCAGCGCGCGCTCGAGCGCGGCGAGGGTCGGATCGTGGTCACCGTGGACCGTGACCAGTGCCTGCTGATCTATCCGCTGCCGGACTGGGAACAGATCGAGCGGAAGCTCATGAGCCTGCCTTCGCTGAACGAGCGTGCGCGCCGCCTCCAGCGCCTCATGGTGGGTCACGCGACGGAAATCGAGCTGGATGCCCAGGGGCGTCTGCTGCTGCCGCCGGAGCTGCGCGAGTTCGCGGCCCTGCAGCGGCACGCAATGCTGATCGGCCAGGGTAACCGTCTCGAACTCTGGGACGAGGCGCGCTGGAACGCCCAGCGCGACTTCTGGCTCAAGAGCGAGGAGACGGCTTCGGATCTGTCCGCGGAGCTGGACGCACTCTCGCTGTAGCGACGGTGGAATAACAGGGGGTACGCGCGTCGCCGAGGCGCGTGTATCGGGGATTTGGCGACTCATGCGGGAGAGACGGCCTGACAGACGTCTCTCAGGGACGGATTCCAGTGGATGAGCACATACCGGTGCTTGTCGATGAGGCGCTGGAACTCCTCTCGCCATCCGCGGGTGGGTTTTATGTCGATGCGACGTTCGGGCGCGGCGGGCACACGGCACGGATTCTCCAAGCCCTGGGTGGAGAAGGCGGCGTGCTCGCGCTCGACCGGGACCCGCAAGCGGTCGACTACGGGCGTGCGCGCTTCGCGGGCGAAATGCGGCTTGAGATCGTCCACGCGCCGTTTGCCGATCTTCGGCAGGTCGTGCGCGAACATGCGCGCGGTCGTGAGGTCCGCGGCGTGCTGCTCGACCTCGGCGTGTCTTCGCCGCAGCTCGACGAAGCCGGCCGCGGCTTCAGCTTCGCGAAGGACGGTCCGCTCGACATGCGCATGGATACGACTCGGGGCGAGTCGGCCGCGCAATGGCTCGCCCGCGCGAGCGTCGAGGAGATCCGCATGGTGATCGCGGAACTCGGGGAAGAAAGGTTTTCGCGGCGTGTTGCACAGGCCATAGATGCCTACCGGCGGGGGACCCCCATCACCCGTACGGCGCAGCTCGCCGCAGTTATCCAGAAGGCGGTGCCGACGCGCGAGCCGGGCAAGAACCCGGCGACGCGCAGTTTCCAGGCGCTGCGGCTGCACGTGAACGACGAACTGGGACAGCTGCGCGAGGGGCTGCAGGCCGCCTTCGACGTGCTCGCTCCCGGCGGGCGACTCGTGGCGATCAGCTTCCACTCGCTGGAAGACCGCATCGTCAAGCAGTTCATCCGGCACAAATCCAGTGTCGACCCGGTGTTCGCCGGGCTGCCCTTCATCCCGCCCGCGGCACGCCCCGTGATGCGCGAGGTCGGGCGCAAGCGCAAGCCCTCCGCCGCCGAAGTGGCGCGCAATCCGCGCTCGCGCAGCGCCGTGCTGCGGGCCGCTGAGAAGCTCGATCCCGCCGGAGACGCGCCGTGAAGGCCCCCTCGGCAACGGTGTGGATGGTCGTGCTGCCCCTGCTGTGGCTCGCGGCGCTCGGCTCTGCGGCGGGTGCGATCTACGCGAAGCATCGGGCACGCGAGCTGTTCGTCGAGCTCGAGCGCCTCAATCGCGACCGTGACCGGCTCGAGGTGGAGTGGGGCCAGCTGCAGCTCGAGCAGAGCGCATGGTCGACCCATGCCTTCGTCGAGAACGTCGCGGCGACGCGGCTGCGCATGAGCATTCCGGATGCGGCGGCGATCGAGGTCGTGTCCCCATGAAGTTCCTGCGCAACTGGCGCCGCAGGAGCGCGCGCTCGAGCCGCGGCGCTCCTGCGCGTGCCGCCGCACCCGAGCCGTCGTTCCGCCTGCGCGCGGGGCTGGTCGCCGGGGTGGTGGCGCTGGCGGCCGGCGGCCTCGCGTGGCGCGCGGTCGATCTCCAGTTCGTCGACAGTGAGTTCCTCAGGGGGCAGGGCGACGAACGCCACACCCGTGTGATGCCGATCGCGGCCCATCGCGGCACGGTGACGGATCGCTTCGGCGAGCCGCTCGCCATGAGCACGCCGGTAGACTCCCTCTGGGCCAATCCCAAGGAGCTGGCGCTCGCTGCGGATGACATCCCGCTGCTGGCGAAGGCGCTCAAGCGCGACCGGAATGAACTCACGCGCCGCGTCACGAGCAACCTCGATCGCAGGTTCATCTATCTCGCCCGCCACATGCAGCCCTCGGAGGCGGCGAAGATCAAGGCGCTGGGAATTCCGGGCGTCCATACTGTCCGCGAGTACCGTCGCTATTACCCCTCCGGCGAGGTCGCGGGCCACATCCTCGGCTTCACGAACGTCGACGACGGCGGCCAGGAAGGCCTCGAGCTGGCCTTCGACCACAGGCTCGCGGGCGAGGATGGCGCGAAGCGCGTGATCCAGGACAACCTGGGGCGGGTCGTGCAGGACATCGAGAGCATCCGTGCGGTTCGGCCGGGCCGCGACCTGCCGCTCTCGATCGACCTGCGCATCCAGTACCTCGCGTACCGGGAACTCAAGGCGGCTATTCGTGAGCATCGCGCCAAGGCCGGTTCGGTCGTCGTGCTGGATGTCACGACCGGCGAAGTGCTGGCCATGGTCAACCAGCCGACCTACAACCCCAACGACCGCCTGCAGATCAAGCCGGTCGGCTACCGCAACCGCGCGGTCACCGACATCATCGAGCCGGGCTCTTCGATCAAGCCGTTCATCGTGGCGGCCGCGCTCGCGAGCGGGAAGTACGACGACCGCAGTGTCATCGACACCTCGCCCGGGTTCATCAAGGTCGGCATCAAGATCATCGAGGACAAGCACAACCTCGGCGCGATCGACCTCTCGACCGTGCTCGCCAAGAGCTCCAACGTCGCGA
>CAJACZ010000327.1 GCA_903938365.1 uncultured Pseudomonadota bacterium
CCGGCGCGCGCGACGGCAGCGCCGCCGCAGGCACGGACAGAGTGTCGTTCCAGAACGGGTCGAAGCCGCGTGCCACGTCGCGCGCCCCGGGGCCGCTGAGCGCCACCTCAAGGTCGCTGAAGTTGGCCTCCGGATGGAGGCCCGAGTACTCGTCGCCGATGTTGCGGCCGCCGAGCATCACCACCTGGCCGTCGACCGCGAACATCTTGTTGTGCAGGCGACGGTTGAGCCGGTCGAAGTCCGTGAGGCCCTGCAGCGAGCGCGACCAGCGCGGTCGCCACACGAAGGGGTTGAAGACGCGGATCTCGATCAGCGGGTGCAGGTCCAGGGCCGCCAGGTCGAAGTCGGTGGCGTCCAGGTTCACGTCGTCGACCAGGATCCGCACCCGCACGCCGCGGTCGGCCGCGGCCACCAGTCGATCCAGCAGGCGCAGGCCCGAGCCGTCGGCGCGGTAGATGTAGTACTGCAGGTCGATGGAGCGCTCGGCCGCGTCGGCCAGCGCAAGATGGGCGTCCAGCGCCTGTACGCTGTCGCCCAGCAGCACCGCGGCGCTCAGGCCCGGATGGAGGGCTTCCGCGGCCGCGAAGTGGCGGCCCAGGGCCGTGTCCTGCGGGCGGTCCCAGCTGCGGCTCTCTGGCCTGGGCGCATCCGTGCGCCACGTGACACAGCCCGCCAGCGCGAGCGCCGATGCAGCCAGGAGCAGGGTGGCCGGCCTGCGCACGGTTCAGGGGCAGCTGATGACCTGGAAGCCCCGCAGCTTCACCTCGCCGGCGAGGTAGTGCGGCTTGAGCTCTTCGTCGCTGCAGAGGTCCGTGGACAGGTACTTCTTGTTGTCGTCGCAGAAGATCGTGGCCACGCAGGCATCGCCGCCCTGCGCGTGGGCCACCTGCAGCGCGCCGATGAAATTGGCGCCGCTGGAGATGCCCAGCGCGATGCCGAGTTCGTTGGCGAGCTTCTGCGCCATGCAGATCGCATCGCCGTCCCAGACGTCCACGATCTCGTCCAGCAGCGGCAGCTTGACGATGGAGGGGATGAACTCGTCGCTGATCCCCTGGATGCGGTGCTTGCCCACCTTGGTGCCGGTGCGCAGGGTCGGCGAATTGGCCGGCTCGAGCGGGTGCACCGCGGCATCGAGACCGCGTTCGCGGAAGCACTGGCGTACGCCCATCACGGTGCCCCCCGTGCCGACGCCGGCGACGAAGGCACTGGGGCGGCGGTCGATCGTGGCGAGCTGCGCGAGGATCTCGGGTCCCGTGGTCTCGCGGTGCGCGCGCGCGTTGTCCTCGCAGTCGAACTGGCGCGGGCGGAACACGCGGGGCGTGTCGCGTGCGAACTCGTCGGCCATGCGGATGCTGCCGAGGAAGCCGCCCAGTTCATGCGACACCGGGATCACCGCGGCGCCCAGGCTCTGGATCACGAGCACGCGCTCGCGGCTCATCCAGTCCGGCATGTAGATGCGGACCTTGTGCCCCAGGGCGCGGCCCATCGCCGCGAAAGAAATGCCCGTATTGCCGCTGGTGGCCTCGGCGATCTCGTCGCCCGGCTCGATGGCGCCGGTGGTGTAGGCCTGCTCGAGTATGGTGAGTGCCATCCGGTCCTTGATGCTGCCGGTCAGGTTCATCGCCTCGTACTTGCCGTAGATGCGATGCACCCGGCCACGGAACTCACATTCGACCTCGATCAGGGGAGTGCGGCCCACGAGGCGGCGCAGGGCGGACAGCGTGGGGGGGAGGGTGGTGCGTGCGGCTGTTGTGTTCACGCGCCCATTCTAGCCGGGCACCCACCCCGCCACGACCGGCCGCTACAATCCGGTCCGTGTCCCGCGTCCGTCAGCGCCTTTTGATCGCCCTCGGCGGCCTGCTTGCGCTGCTGCTGCTGGCCGCGCTCGGCCTGGCCTGGCTGCTGGACCCCGAAGGGCTCAGGCCGCAGCTGGTGGCCGGGGTGCGCGAGGCCACCGGCCGCGAGCTGCGCCTCGACGGCCCGCTCGAACTCGAGTGGTTCCCGTGGCTGGCGCTGCGGGTCGGCCAGGGCGAGCTCGCCAATCCGCCGGGTGTCGAGGGTCCTCCGCTGCTCCGCTGGCGCGAGGCCAGGCTGCGGGCGCGCACGCTGTCGCTGCTCAGGGGTGAACTGCGGCTGGGGCGCGTGTCCGTGGACGGCGCGCGGCTCAGCCTGCACCGTGACAGCGCCGGCCGCGCCAACTGGGAAGGCCTGGGCAGCGCGCGGGGCGCCGCCGCGGCGGATTCCCGGGCATCGCGCCTGCTGCAGGGGCTGCGCCTCGAGGGCTTCGATCTCCGCGACGCCGCGCTCGAGTACCGCGACGAGTCTGCGCCGCAGTCGCGCCTCGGACTCGATGCGCTGCAGCTCCGCGGCGGCCCCTGGCGCCCTGGCGCCCCGCTCGAAGTCGAACTGGAGTGCCGCCTGAGCCGGGGCGGGGCTCCCCTGCTCGAGATCGCCCGCCTCGCGCTGCGGGTGCAGCCAGGGCCGGGCGGCGCGCTGGCGCTCTCCGACCTCGGCTTGCGCGGGCGCCTGTCGGCGCGCCCCGCGGAACTCACGCTCGACGCCGCGCGCCTCCAGCTCGATGTCGGGCGCGGGCGCTTCAGCGCGCCGCTGCTGCAGGCGGGCCTCGGCCCCGCGCGCCTGACGCTGCGCGAGCTCCTGCTGGAGTCGCCGCCCGGTGCGCCGTTGCGCGCTGCGGCGAACTTCGAGCTTGCGCCCGTGGCGGCACGCGAGTGGCTGGTCAGCCTCGGCATCGAAGCACCGCAGACCCGCGATCCGCGCGTCCTCGGCGCGCTGGCCGCGCAGGGGCGCCTGGCCTGGGACGGGAGCGTGCTGCGCGTGGCGCCCCTGGCCCTGAGCCTCGACGAGACCCGCCTTGCGGGGCAGCTGTCCTGGGGTCCCCGCATCGAGTTCGCGCTCGAGGGCAGCGCGATGGATCTGGACCGCTATCGCGAACCCGAGGAAGCCGTCAGCGAAGCCTTCGTGTTCCCCGGCGCGCAGCTGGCGAAGCTGCAGGCGCGCGGCACGCTGGCGCTGGAACGCGCCCGTTTCGAAGGGGTGGACCTCGAGGGCGTGAGCCTGCGCCTGCTGCTCGACGAGGGCGGCGCGAGCGGTGCCACGGGTGTCCGGCCGTGAAGCCCGCCGAAGCCGCGAAGCTCGGGACGACGCTGGTCGAGTGGCACGCGGCCAGCGGTCGGCACGACCTGCCCTGGCAGCGCGACCGTACGCCCTACCGTGTCTGGGTCTCCGAGATCATGCTGCAGCAGACCCAGGTCGCCACGGTCATTCCGTATTTCGAGCGCTTCATGGCGCGGTTCCCCGGGGTGGTCGCGCTCGCCGACGCCCCCAGCGACGAAGTCCTGCACCTGTGGACCGGGCTCGGCTACTACGCCCGCGCGCGCAACCTGCATCGCGCCGCGCAGCGCGTGCGCGACGAGTTCGGCGGCGAATTCCCGCGCGACTATGCCAGCGTCGCTAGCCTGCCCGGCATCGGCCGCTCGACCGCCGGCGCCATCCTCGCGCTGTCGCTGGGCGCGCGGCACGCCATCCTCGACGGCAACGTCAAACGCGTGCTGGCCCGCGCCTTCGGCATCCAGGGCAGCCCCGCCGAGCGGGCGATCGAGCAGCGGCTGTGGGAGCTCTCCGAAGCCTGCACGCCGCTGGAGTCGGTCGATGTCTACACCCAGGCCGTGATGGACCTGGGTGCGACGGTCTGCACACGACGCCGGCCCGCTTGCGCGCTGTGCCCGCTGGCGGCGCGCTGCAGCGCGCATTTCAGCGGGCGCCAGCACGAGATCCCCGCGCCAAAGCGGCGCGAGGCGCCCGCCGCACGGGCGCGCCGCGCCCGGCGCTGCTGGATGGTGGTTGCCCTCGACACGGAGGGCGCGGTCCTGCTCGAGCGGCGCCCCGAGCGCGGCATCTGGGGCGGGCTGTGGTGCCTGCCCGAGTTCGACACCGAGAGCGCCGCGCGCGCGTTCGCGCAGAACCACCTGCGCGCGCTGTCGCTGCAGCCGCGCTCGCTCGGCACCGTGCGCCATTCCTTCACGCATTACGATCTCGAGATCCTGCCGGTGCTCGCCGAATGCGCGGGCTTCCAGTCCGGGAGCGTGATGGAGCCCGCCCGTACCCTCTGGTATAACCCGTCGCGCGAGGAAGGCCGGGTCCGCATCGGACTGCCCGCGCCGATCAAGGAACTCCTCGAGACCCTCACGCAAGGAATCCGCTGAACATGAACAATCCCCCCGTGCGCATGGTGAACTGCGTGGTCCTCAAGCGCGAGGCGCCCGGCCTCGACCGGCTCCCTTATCCCGGCGAACTCGGCACCCGCATCTGGCGCGGCGTCTCGAAGGAAGGCTGGCAGCGCTGGGTCGCCCACCAGACCATGCTCATCAATGAATACCGCCTGACGCCCGTCGAACCCAAGGCCCGCAAGTTCCTCGAGGCCGAGATGGAGAAATTCCTGTTCGGTGAGGGCGCCACCCGGCCCGAGGGCTATGTCGAGCCGGGCAGCCCGGGCGTGTCATAGAAGACGTCGATCGGTTGCTTCGGAAAGACCCATTGGCCAGCCGTACCGTTCCTGCCTCAGGATGCGCACTCACGATCAAATCGAGGCCCCCCGCATGAACGCGAAGAAATCACCCCCGAAGCGCGCCGGTAGCCGCACCCGCGCCGCCGCCCCGTCCGCGGGCCGCATGGACATCGGCATCAGCGATGCCCACCGCGCCGCGATCGCCGCCGGGCTCAGCCGGCTGCTCGCCGACACCTACACGCTGTATCTCACGACCCATAATTTCCACTGGAACGTCACGGGCCCGATGTTCAACAGCCTGCATGCAATGTTCATGACGCAGTACACGGAACTGTGGACGGCGGTCGACCCGATCGCCGAACGCATCCGTTCGCTGGGGCACGTGGCGCCCGGTTCATACGCCCAGTACGGCAAGCTCAGCTCGCTGCCCGATGCCCCGGCCGTGCCGCCGCGCGCGCTGGACATGGTGCGCATCCTCGCCCAGGGCCATGAGGCCGTGGCCCGCACCGCGCGCAGCCTGCTGCCGCTGGTCGACCAGGCCAGCGACGAGCCCACCACCGACATCCTCGTGCAGCGACTGACGGTGCACGAACAGGCCGCATGGATGCTGCGGGCCCTGCTCGAAGAATAATCCCCGTAACGGAAGGCTCACATGCACAGACGCGCGTTCTTCAGGGCTTCACTGGCCACGGCCATCGCCGCCTCCGTCGGCCCGGGCCGAGCCTTTGCTGCTGCGCTGCCCGCGCCCGGGCCGCTCGAGGCGGTCACCGGAACGGGTGGCCGCGTCACGCTGGCCGGCAGCGAACTGGCCGACCTGCGCAAGGCGCTGCGTGGCGCGCTGCTGCTGCCCGGCCAGCCGGGCTATGAGGACGCGCGCCGGGTCGTCAACGCCTCGATAGACAAGCGCCCGGCGCTCGTGGTCCAGCCGAGCGGTGCGGCCGACGTGCGCACCGCCGTTGATTTCGCCCGCGCCCACTCGCTGCTGCTGGCCGTGAAGTGCGGCGGCCACAGCTATTCGGGCAAGTCCACCTGCGATGGCGGAATGCAGATCGACCTCTCGCGTTACCGTGGCGCGCGGGTCGATCCGGTCTCGCGCATCGCCTACGTGGCCGGTGGCAGCCTGCTCGGCGACCTCGACCACGAGGCGCTCGCGGCGGGACTGGTGACGACCGCGGGTACCGTCTCCCATACCGGGGTCGGCGGCTTGACCCTGGGCGGCGGTTTCGGGCGGCTGGCGCGTACCCATGGCCTCGCCCTCGACAACCTGGTGGGCGTGGACATCGTCACAGCCGACGGCCTGCTGCGCCACGCCAGCGCCGGCGAGAACCCGGATCTCTACTGGGCCGTGCGCGGCGGCGGGGGCAACTTCGGCATCGTCACGGGCTTCGAGTTCCGCCTGCATCCCATGCGGCGGCAGGTGACCGGCGGCGACATCGTGTTCCCGCTGTCCCGCGCCCGCGAACTGCTGGCGTTCTATGCCGAGTACACCCTCGGCGCGCCCGACCACCTCTATTGCGACGTGGTGATGGTCGCGCCGCCGGGCGGCAAGGGCGGCGTGTTCGTGCTCAGCGTCTGCCACAGCGGCTCTGATTCGGACGCGGATCGGGATCTCGCGCCCCTGCGCAAGCTCGGCAAGCCAATCGCGGACCGTATCGCGCGGGTCGACTACGAAGTCCTGCAGCGCAGCGGCGACGTGACGGACCCGAGGAACCGCGGCGAGTACCTCAAGTCCGGCTTCGCGAACGCCTTTCCGCCGCAGCTCGCGGCCGCCATGGCCGACGGCTTCGAGGCCGATCCTGCGCGCGGCACGGTGGCGCTGGTGCAGCACGCCGGCGGCGCGGTCGGCCGCATCGCGGCCGACGCCACGGCCTTCCCGCACCGTCGCGCGACCCACAACCTGATCACCAGCGCGTCCTGGGGCATCGGCAGCACGGACCCTGCGCCCCACATGGCCTACGTGCGGCGCTACTGGGCTAGCCTCGAGAAGCACACGGATGGCTACTACACCAACGAGACCTCCGACGAGCCGCAGCGCGTCGTTGACGACAACTACCAGGGCAACATCGACCGGCTGATGAAGATCAAGGGCCGCTACGATCCCGACAACCTGTTCCGGCTGAACGCCAACATCCAGCCCAGGGCCTGAGCGCACTGGCCCGAAATCCAGCCGCGTCAACGGTTTGCGCCCGGCGTCACTTGACGCCGCAGCACCCGGCACGTTTAATACGCGTCCCCTTTCAGGGGCCTCTCCAGGCTGGCCGGGTAGCTCAGTTGGTAGAGCAGCGGATTGAAAATCCGCGTGTCGTTGGTTCGATTCCGACCCCGGCCACCACCATTTAACGCCCAGCCGTTCTCGGTTGGGCGTTTTCACTTCCAGACCTCGCACGGCCAGACCTCGCACGGCCAGACCTCGCACGGTATGTGGCGTTCACGCGCACTCTGCGTGTGTCCGGGTGGAGCAGCCTCCACTTCGACCGGACAGGTCTGTCCTGAACAGGATCCGTAGGACTCTAAAGCCCTGCGCTACTGACAGCGGGTGTGAGGTCGCCCGCAACTTCCTGCCACTCACAGGGTTCCCGCAGCGCTTGCTGATTCTGCTTCACGCTTGCTGGTCAGTACTTCTGCGTGCAGGGTGCGGTGCACTGGACATTTGTCGGCCATCTCGACCAGGCGTGCGCGCTGTGCCGCGTCGAGCGCGCCTTCGATGTGCAGCACCCGCTCAATGCGGTCGACACGTCCTTCGCGCGTCTCGCACTCGCCGCAGTCGGTGGCATGGACCTTGTCATGCGTCAGATTGACGCGCACGCTTTCGAGCGGCGGTCGCAGGCCCCGGCGACGCCATCGGCAGCAGCGGCCCGAGGCTGGGGTCGATCGGAACGCGCTGGAAGCGGATGTTGAACGCAGCGTCGAGCCGCGGGTCCCTCGCGGCAACGGCCGCGTCGGCATCGAGGGCGATCCTGCCCGCGTTCATCACGATCAGGCGCGCACAGCAGCGCACCGCCAGCTCGATGTCGTGCAGGACGACGATGACGATGCGGCGCTGCGCCTCGAGGCTCAATCGCTCGAGAAGGGCGGATCGGTACTGGACGTCGAGGCTCGCGCCAGGCTCATCGGCGAGCAGCAGCTGCGGATCAGCGACGAGCACGGCCGCCGTCAGGGCGCGAGCGCGCTCGCCCCCGGACAGGCGGCTCCAGGGCCGCTCGAGCAGGGGCTCGAGATCGAAGTCCCTGGCCATGGTACCGAGCCGCGGCGTCGAGGCCGACGCCCGGCTGGCGCCGAGGGCCAGCATGTCGCGCACCGTGTAGTCCCAGGCGGGCTCGAAGTGCTGGGGCAGGTAGCCGACGAGGCGGCCGCGCTGGGCGGCGGGCATCGTCGCGAGGTCGGCTCCTGCGAGCGACACTCTGCCGCGGTCGGGCCTCCGCAGGCCAGCGAGCACCCGCAGCAGGCTGCTCTTGCCGGCGCCGTTGGGTCCGATCAGCCCGACCAGTTCGCCGACGCGGCAGCGGCAGCAGACGCCGTCGAGGATGAGCCGCGACTCGTGCCGGAACTGCAGGTCGTCGGCCATCAGCACGCTCATCGCCGCACCCGGCGCGCGAGCACGAACAGGAAGAAGGGTCCGCCGACCAGCGCCGTGACCAGCCCTAGTGGAATCTCGGCTGGCGGGAGCGCGGCGCGTGCGACGCCATCGCAGAGCATCGTCAGCATCGCGCCGTAGCCGGCACTGACCGGCAGCAGTGCGCCGTGACGCACCCCGACCGTCCAGCGCGCGAGATGGGGCGCAACCAGGCCAACGAAGGCGACCAGGCCGCCCCAGGCCACGGCGATCGCGACGACGAGGGCCCCGGTGAGCACCGCGAGGCGCGTGAAGCGCGCCGTGTCGAGCCCGAACGCGCTGGCCTGCTCGTCGCCGAGCCCGAGCAGGTCGAGCCCGCGATGCAGCCGCTGCGCGAGCAGCAGGCAGAGCGTGGTCAGCGCGGCGAGTAGTGCGAGACCGTCCCAGGCGGGTGTCTGGATGCCGCCGAGCGTCCAGCTCAGCACCACCTGCAGGCTCACCGACTCGTCGGAGAGCGCAAGCATCAGGCCCGAGCGGATCGCCTGCAGGATCGCGGCGACGCTGACGCCGGCGAGCAGCAGCGCCCCGGTGTCGAGGCCGCCGGCCAGGCGTGCGACCAGCAATACCGCCCACGTGGCACCCCATGCGCCGACGAACGACAGCCCGGCCAGGGCGAGCACCGGGGGCATACCCAACGGCAGCAGCAACGCGATCGTCGCGCCGACGGCGCCGCCGCCCGCCGTGCCGAGCAGGTAAGGCTCGGCTAGCGGATTGCGGAACACGCCCTGGAAGATCGCGCCACCGGTGCCGAGCAACGCGCCGACCAGTCCGGCGGCGAGCACCCGTGGCAACCGCCAGTGCAGGATCAGGCCGCCCTGCAGCGACGGATCGCCGGACAGGGCCGCCCATAGACTCGCCGGACTTAGCCAATCGTGCCCTGCCACGAGCCCGAACAGCCCGGCGGCCAACAGGCCGCAAGACAGGGCGAGGTGGCGTGTCACGACCCGCCTGCCACGGACTGGAGCCACCGCGCGAGCTTCTCGACACCGTCCACGGTGCGCGGGCCGGGGATCAGGAACTCCCCGCGCGCGACCGCCTGGACGCGCCCCGTCCGCACCGCCGTCAGTCGCCGCCAGCCGGGTTCGCGCAGCAGCACGTCCAGCGCCGTCGAACTGCCCGCGAACAGCAGCACGTCCGGATCCGCCTGCCACAGCGCTTCGAGCGACACCTGGGCGAGGCCGGCGCGCGGGCGCAGCGCGAGCCGAGCTCCCGCCGCGACGATCGCATCCCCCGTGTAGCTGTCGTGCCGCGCGATCAGCACTATGCCGTTGCCGACGGAGCCGGTCACCATGACGATACTCGGCGGCGCGCGGTCCGCGTGCGCCCGCCGCACCGCCTGCAGCCGCTGTTCGAGACCGAGCGCCAGCGCCTCGGCACGCCCGGGCACGCCGCATACGTCGCCGAGCAGCCGCAGGTTCGCGAGCACTTCGTCGAGGCTGCGGCTCATCAGCACGATCGCAGGTACGCCGAGCCGCGAGAGCGGCTCGATCAGTTGGTGCGCAGCCTGCCGCGCCGGGGTCAGCAGCACGAGGTCGGGCCGCTGCGCGATCACGGCATCCACGGACATGCCGAGCCGTCCGCCGATGCGCGGCCGATCCAGGATTTCCGGGGGATGCACGGTCAGTGCGTCGATCCCGACGATGCGATCGGCGAGCCCGAGCGCGGCGACGAGTTCCGTGTTGGAGGAGAACACCGTGACGATGCGCCGTGGTTCGCGCGACAGCGTCACGCGGCGGCCTGCCGCGTCGATGACGGTCAGCGGCTCGAACCCGGCAGCGGCTGTTGGGCCGCCGAGGGTCAGCAGCGCGAACAGCACGACGACGCGGTGACGCGCCGCCGGGCGGCGGCCGGCAGGGTTCAGAACCTCACCCGCGCGCCGATCGTGAACTCGCGACCCGGCATCGAGGTGCCGGCGGCGCCATTGTAGAAGCGCAGGTCCGCGGGCGTCGGCGACTCGTCGATCGCGATGAAGATGGGGTGGGCGTTCGCATCCAGCACGTTGTTCAGCGCGGCGAAGGCGCGCCAGCCGCCCGCGAAGGCGCGCTCGGCACGCAGGTTCCAGATCCAGAACGGCGACTTGCGGTGTATGAAGGCACGATTGGGCTCGGCGGCCGGGACCAGCAGATTCTCCTCGGTGTCGTACCACATGGGACCGCGCAGTACGCCTTCGAGCAGCAGCGACCAGTCGTCGCCGCGGGCGAGACGCGAACTCACGCGCCCCTGGTACTGGTACATGCGCTGGACGTGGCGCACGTTGGCGGTCGCTGGCGCGCCGCGATCCTCCATGTCGAAGTGATACGCGCCGGCGAGTGCGAGGCTCCAGCGCCAGCCGGCGGGCGTCAGCGGTTCCCGCAGCGCACCGTCGACGCGCCATTCGAGGCCACGTACCGCAATGTCGGCGGGATTGTTGACCCAGTCAGAGGTGTTCGCCACGCCACCGCGTAGCCGGGTGACGATGCGGTCGGTGATGAGATTCTCGAAGAGCGCCGCGTCGACGCTCCAGCGCGTCGACTGCCAGAGGGCGCCGAGCTCGACCTGACGGCTGGTTTCGGGGTCGAGGTCGGGATTGCCGAACACACGCCCACCGCCCAGCGCCGTGAAGTCGGCGGCGAGTTCCGTCGCTGTGGGCGCACGGAACCCGGTCGACGTTGCTGCCCGCAGCACCCATTCGTCCGTGATTCGCCACGCTGCGCCGAACGAGTACGTCGTGGCCTCGTAGTCGGCGCTGCGCGTGCGCTGCAGCGCGAGATTCGGCGTCGGATCGAAGGCTGTGCGCCCCTCCGTGCGGCGCAGGCCGGCGCGCAGCGTCAGGCGCCCCTCGAGCAGGGTCTGCGCATCCTCGAAGTACACTGCTCCGACCCGGTCCGTCTGGTCGTTGTCCTGCGGCGGCACCTGCGCGAGAACGTTGCCCGGGACGCCCTGCCGGAACCGCGTCGAGCGCAGCGTGCTGCGTTCCCAGTCGAAGCCGACCAGCAGCTCGTTCCCGGCCCAGGGTGCGAAGCGCGGCTGCAGGCGCAAGCCATGGACGTCCAGCGCACGGTAGTTGTTGTCGATCGTGGTACCCGGCGCCGGCAGGTTCGCGGCGCTGCGGATCACGGGCGACGCCCAGCGGAAGTCGTCCACGTCCTCGACGGCGTAGAGGGTCGCCTGGACATTGAGAGCGCTGAACTCACCGTCATAGCGGAGCTCGGCACTGCGGTTATGGCGGTTGTCGCGGCTGAACAGGTTGCCACCGGAGCCGCGGAAGCCGACGTCGTACACGCCGTCGACCCGCAGCGCGAGGTCGAGGCGCTGCCGGTCGGACAGTTCACTGCCCGCGGCCAGCGTCGCGCCCCAGCGCTCCCACGACGTGTTCTGCATGGTCGCGTCGCTGCCGGCGCGGTAGTCGTCGCGCTCACCGGAAGAGAGCCCGAGGTAGATGTCCCAGCGGTCGCGATCGACCCCTGCCTGCAGGCTGGCTTGCCGGAGGCCCCAGGACCCGGCGGCGAGTTGCGCCGTCGTCCCCGGGGAGTTGGCGCCGGTCCGGGTGATCAGGTTGATCACGCCGCCGATGTTCTGGCTGCCGTACACCACCGATGCAGGTCCGCGGACTATTTCGATCCGCGCAACGTCGGACGGCGACAGCTTCGAGAGGTTCGCGGTGCCCGCGCGGCGCCCGTTCATCAGGACGAGTACCTGGCCCCGGAAGTCCTTGCCCTGGCCATCCGAGGTGCCGCCGCGCAGGTTGATTGAGGTCTGGCCTGGGGTCCATTCGCTGAAGAAGCCGGCGGCGTGTGCAGCCAGCAGGTCAGTGACCGAGTGTGCCGCGGATTCCGCGATCTGCTGCGCGTCGATCACCTGAACGGTGCTGACGAGCCGGGAGCGGGGTTCGCCGCGCGCGGTGGCGGTGACGATGATCTCTTCCAGAGCACCCGGAGGCAGGGCCTCGAGGGGCGCGGCGGCGAGGGAGAGCGGAACCGTCGAGCACAGCGCGACGAGTGCGAGCAGGGGGCGATGGGTCATCACAGGCTCCAGTGGAGGATGGCGGAGCGTCGCGGGACGTCGAGCCGATGGCCGTGCTGGTCGGCGCAGGCGCTGGCCTGAAGGTGGGACAGGAGTGGGGCACGTCGCGGATCGTCGTCGGGCCATGCGAGGCGCCCGGCGAGATAGTGCGCAAGCGCAGCCAGGTCCGGCACCACCGAGCGGAAAGTCCAGTCGGCGTACTCGACCGTGTCGGGGCGACGTGCCGGGGGTAGCGCGCCAAGGACCAGGTCGATTCCGGGCGTTTCGTCCTCGCCATGCCATTCCCTAGGCAGGCAACCGGCGAGGCAGAGTCCGCGCGGGCCATGCTGGGCCGGCACCACCCAGACGATCGCGCGACGCGCCCAGGCCCGGCAGGCGTCGAGGAAGCGAGCGGTGTCGACCAGCGGCGCGGCGACGTTTGCGGCCAGCAGCACGTCGCAGAGAGTGGCGTCGAGGGGCAGGTCTTCCCAGCGACTGCCGATGAGCGTCGCGGGCGGAGGAAAGTGTCGATTCAGGCGGTGGCGCATGACGGGACTCGGCTCGATCGCGTGCCAGCGGGCGGCGAGCGGCTGCAGCGCGCGCCCGAGCTGGCCACCCCCCGCGCCGACGTCGAGAAGGTCATCGGCCGGGTCGAGGAGGCGGGCGATCAACGGGTGGATCCGCTGGACGTAGTCCGACTGGTCGATGCCGGCAGCGTAGATCTCAAGGGGGTCAAACATGGATCAGGGCATCTCCGATTAGCGATATGTTATAACATACGCTTTCATGGATCCTCTCGCAACGCGAACCCTGCGCCGATGGCCGACCAGTGCGGCCTGGCCGAACACCACGGTCAGCGGATCGCAGTGCTCGAGACCGAGTTCGGCGAGATCGGCGTGGACCATTAGCGGGTGATCAAGGCCGAGGAAGAGATCCTCGAGACGAATAACGGCTGCATCTGCTGCACCGTGCGCGGCGACCTGATCCGCATCCTCTGCAGCCTGATGAAGCGCCGCGACCGCATCGTCGGCGAGACCACCGGCATGGCCGCCCCGAGTCCGGCCGCGCAGGCTTTCTTCGTCGACGACTACATGCGCGAGCAGGTCGCCTCCGCCGAGGTGATCGTGCCGGATGGTTGCACTACCCTCGGCCTCCCCTGGCAGGCCATCCCTCTCGAGCCTCCGGGTGCGCACCGCGATAACGATGCGCCGCGATTCGGCCGACTCGAGCTGCTCAGGCTGGATTGTTCCGAGCCAGTCGATCGTCTTGACGATGCGGGCCTGGAGTTCGTCGAGGCACTTCTCCTCGTCGGCGAAACGACGCGGCTCGATGCCGGCAAAGCGCGCGGTGCTGCTGGCCGATGATGTGCTGCCGGAGAGACCGCCGCGCCATTCGGTGGTGTGTCGCGCGATCTCGAGCCCTGCGCCACTGACAGCGGCGGGCGTCGGGCCAACAACAAAAGCGCACGCACGCGGCGCTGGTTTCCACTCAAGTCAATAGCTGATGTTCTCGCCGGGCAACGCGGGTGTCGTGGGCGGGCTTACCCGCGCGCGGGTGGCCTGCTCGAAGGCATAGGCCAAAGCCAGCAGGCGTGGTTCAGTGTAACTCTGGCCCAGGAACGACAGGGTCACGGGCAATCGTTCTGGCGTCTGAACGGCGGATCAGGGATCGCTTTGCAAAGTGGAGGGCTTGATGAAGCCCTCGTTGCCCTCAACCACGATCTCGGTGCCGTAGCGGCGCGACAGGTGAGCCAGTCTCAACAGGATCGTCTGCGCATCTTCGCTGTCGGCGAGATACGGCGTGCCGCGCGGCCCGTGATCACTGGCATCAAGCGTCAACGCCAGCGGGGCGATCCGAATGCTGCTCAGACGACCCGTTGCCGCAAACTCGACATCGATCGCGGCGCTTTGGAAAGCCAGCGGTCCGAACCGATCAGGATGCGAAACGGCATGAAAAATGTAGTTGCCCAGGCCGTAAAACACCGGCTTGCCACGATATATCTCGATTCCGTGCAGCGCAGGATTACCGTGAGCCCAGTACACGCTTGCACCGGCATCGATAACCTCGCGCGCAAACTGTCGCATCCAGTCGGGGGTCTCGTAGCGTCGTGAACGCGGTTCGCGCAGGGGCACGCCGCGGGCCGCACTCGGCGCCCCCCAATAATGATTGTGGTGATAAACGAGCACGAGATCGGCGTTTTGCGCGGCGGCACGAATCGTTTCGAGGATCTGCCGAGCCTGGGATGGATTCAGTGAGCCATCGGCGCGCAACTCAAGAAAATTGACGCCTGCTCGTTGCGGGCTCGCCCAGGTCTCGGGACTCAATTGCACGCCACCCGAGGCGATGCCGATCAAGGCATAACGCCCCTCTGGACGTTCAATCAGACCGGGCTTGAGTGCCGACTCCAGGTCACGTCCTGCACCTGCGTGCGCAATGCCCCTGGCGGTGAGCTCATCGAGGGTTGCCATGAGCCCAGAGACGCCAAGGTCCAGCGCGTGGTTGTTGCTCAACGCCAGCATGTCGACCCCCATCTCGCCGAGGGCATCGAGCACTTCCGGCCCGACCCGGGCAACGGCTGCGTTGCGCTTCTCAACCCTGACATCCGGCGCGGCGATCGCCACCTCCAGGTTGGAGAGCACGACTGAGTCCGCCGGCAGGTAAGCCCGAGCCTGCTCGACGGCCAGAGGCGCGGCCGTGCGCAGATCGACTTTGATCAACGACTGGCCGAGCAACGTCACCCGCAGCGGTTGTTCCGCCGCAGCCAGCGTGCCGACCCCGAGGCCAAGACTCGCGAGCAAGGTCGGCCAGAGGCATCGTTTCATGGTCGGTTTCAAGACAGGCATCCCGCTGCATCGGAACCACCCTGCACGAGTCGGCCACGGCGGACAAGACATTCGTTCCGGGAATACCGGCATGTGCTTTCGACATCATCTCGCACAAGCGAAACAGGACCGTAGCCTCGCGCAGAAACTGCGACACACGATGCAAAGCCAGTGCCGCATGCAGCAGGCCACCTGTTGCCTCGCTGATGTCCCAGCGGGCGGCGAGCCGCCGTAAAGCCAAGGGAATTCCCGAACGTCGGCCTACTCTGGCGAGTCGTTCAGCTCGTAGCTCGTGCTGCGTCCACCCGAATCTGATTTCCGCAGGAGGCCAAGGGCCAGCAGTTCAGTGATGTCTCGCAGCGCGGTGTCCGGCGAACAATGGGCGATCGCCGCCCATTTGCTGCTGGTGAGCTTGCCCTCGAAGCCATCCATTAGCCGATTGACCAGCTTCACCTGTCGTTCGTTCAGCGGCGTTGTCACCCGGCGTTGCCAGAACCTCGTCCTGGCCAGCACGGCGTCGAGCGAGTGCTGTGCCTGATCGACGGCGCGATGCAGGGTTTCGAGAAACCAGGCGAGCCACTCGGTGACATCGAGTGATTGCTTCTGCGTGCGTTCCAGGATGTCGTAGTAGGCCTTGCGCTGCCGCTGGATCTCCGCCGACAGGCCGTAGAAGCGCTGGGGGCTGCCATCAGCACGGGCCAGGAACAGGTCGCCGACGGCGCGTGCGATGCGGCCGTTGCCGTCGTCGAACGGGTGCAGGGTGACCAGCCACAAGTGCGCAAGCCCAGCCTTGATCAGCGGCGGCTCGTTCGACGCGCTGTTGGCCCAGTTGATGAAGCGGTCGGTTTCGGATTGAAGTCGTTCGGCCGGCGGCGCTTCGAAATGCACGCGTTGGCGCCCCAGCGGGCCGGAGACCACCTGCATCGGACCGGTGGCATCGTCACGCCAGGCGCCCACATTGATCCGGACAAGGCCCGAGTGGCCGGTGGGGAAGAGTGCTGCGTGCCACCCGAACAAGCGATCCCGTGTGACAGGGGCGTTACAGTTGGCGGTGGCGTCGAGCACCATTTCGACTACGCCGTCGACGTGACGGTCCACCGGGGCCAGGGCACCGATGTCGACTCCGAGGCGGCGGGCGATGGAGGAGCGCACAGACTTGACGTTGAGCTGTTCGCCCTCGATCTCGCTGGTCTTGATGACGTCCTCGGTCAGCGCCGACAGGCTGGCCTGGTCGCGCAGCGCCATTCCGACATCGGCCACTCGACCCATCAACAGACCTTGGGCGCGGCTGACGTCGGCCAACGACTGGGCGAGGGCGGCCAGGTCGTAGCGCCAACTTGGCCAGTCGCTGGCCTGCCAGAGGTAGGTGTAATCACCGCTTTTCATGCGGAGATTATGGAATGCATTCCCCGCAGGCACAAGATATTCGCCGCAGTTCATGCGGCGATAGAGCGGCTTTTTCGCCGCACCGCTCCGGATCAGTACCCGGCGGAGCTGCCGCTCGGCGCGTGGGCGCCGCCGGCGCCGGCTGCGCCGCGTTCAGGCTGAGGGCCGCCACAGGGGGGGGGCGGGCGGCGGTTTGAATTTCTGTCCGCGGTGAGCAATCGTCATAATGACGAAAAGCTGGAGGGCGGGGTCCCGGCCAGCGCGGACACCGGAGACACG
>CAJACZ010000328.1 GCA_903938365.1 uncultured Pseudomonadota bacterium
CGCCGTCGATCGCGACGATGCCCTGGTAGCGGGAGGCGAGGCGCGGCGCCTCGATCGTGACCGTCACCTGCCCCTCGCCGGCCAGCGCGCGGAAGTCGTCCTGCACGCGGGCGGCATCGAAACGCGCGACGGCGCGCACGCGGAAGTCGTCGGTGCACTGCGCCACGAGCAGGCGGACGGCCCCGTTGCCCTGCATCTGCAGGGTCAGCAGGCCCTCGAACTTGAGCGTGGAAGCGAGCAGCACCGCGGCGCAGGTCGCCTCGCCCAGCAGCCGGCGCACCGGCTCCGGGTAATCGCCGTGCTCGCGCAGCCCGAGCCAGGCGTCGCCGAGGCGCACGAACTGGCCACGCACCGCCTGGTGCTCCACCGCGAAGCGGCGCACCGTATCGGTATCCGGGCGGACGATCATCCCGGGAGTTTCTTCTTCAGCAGTTCGTTCAACTGCGCCGGATTCGCCTTGCCGCCCGTGGCCTTCATGACCTGGCCGACGAAGAAGCCGAAGAGTTTGTCCTTGCCCGAGCGGTAATCGGCGAGCTGGCCGGGATTGCCCGCCATCACGTCCTCGATGGCCTGCTCGATGGCGCCGGTGTCGGTGATCTGCCGCAGACCCTTCTTCTCGATGATGGCGTCGGCGCCCTCGCCCTCGGCCCACATCGCCTCGAAGACCTCCTTGGCGATCTTGCCCGAGATGGTGTTGTCGAGGATCCGCGTGACCAGGCCCGCCAGTGCGGCGGAGCCGACGCGGGACTCGGCGATCTCGAGGTTGTCCTTGTTGAGGAAGGCGGCGAAGTCGCCCATCACCCAGTTGGCGCAGAGTTTGGGATCGCGACCGACGCGCGCCACGACGTCCTCATAGAACGCACCGAGCTCGCGGCTCGCCGTGAGGACCCCGGCGTCGTAGTCCGACAGGCCATAGTCGCCCGCGAAGCGGGCGGCCTTCTGATCGGGCAGCTCGGGCAGGGTCGAGCGCAGCTCCTCGAGGAAGTCGTCCTCGAGTACGACCGGCAGCAGGTCGGGATCCGGGAAGTAGCGGTAATCGTTCGCCTCTTCCTTGGAACGCATCGAGCGGGTTTCGCCACGGTCCGGGTCGTACAGGCGGGTTTCCTGCACCACGCGACCGCCGCCCTCGATGAGCTCGATCTGGCGCTCCACTTCGTAGTTGATGGCCTTCTCGACGTAACGGAAGGAATTCAGGTTCTTGATCTCGGCGCGCGTGCCGAATTTCTCGGCGCCGCGCGGACGGACCGACACGTTGGCGTCGCAGCGGAACGAGCCTTCCTGCATGTTGCCGTCGCAGATCTCGAGGTAGCGCACCAGGGTGTGCACCTTCTTCATGTAGGCAACGGCTTCCTTCGCGGAGCGCAGCTCGGGTTCGCTGACGATCTCGATCAGCGGGGTACCGGCACGGTTGAGGTCGATGCCGGAGAGCCCGGGCAGGCCCTCGTGCAGCGACTTGCCGGCGTCTTCCTCGAGGTGCGCACGCGTGATGCCGACACGCTTGCGGCTGCCGTCCTCGAGCACGATGTCGAGGGTGCCGCGCGCCACGATGGGCAGCTCGTACTGGCTGATCTGGTAGCCCTTGGGCAGGTCAGGATAGAAGTAGTTCTTGCGCGCGAACACCGAGTGCCGGCAGATCTCGGCGCCGATCGCCAGGCCGAAACGCACGGCCATGCGCACCGCCTCGCGGTTCAGCACCGGCAGCACGCCCGGATAGCCGAGGTCGACCAGGTTGGCCTGGGTGTTGGGCGCCGCGCCGTAGGCGGTGGCGGAACCGGAGAAGATCTTGGACCGGGTGGCGAGCTGGGCGTGGATCTCGAGCCCGATGACGGTTTCCCATTCCATGGCGAGCCTCAGCCGAAAGCCGCCGGCACGCGCAGGTGCCAGTCGGTCTCCATCTGGTAACGGTGGGCGGCATTGAGCATGCGTGCCTCGGAGAAATGCGGCCCGATGAGCTGCAGGCCCACGGGCAGCCCGTCCGCGAAGCCGCAGGGCAGCGACATCGCCGGCAGGCCCGCGAGGTTCGCGCCGATGGTGTAGATGTCGTTGAGGTACATCGTGATGGGGTCCTCGGTCTTGGCGCCGATGGCGAAGGCCGCCGTCGGCGAGGTCGGGCCCAGCAGCAGGTCGACCTGGCCGAAGGCCTCGGCGAAGTCGCGGCTGATGAGCTGCCGCACGCGCTGGGCCTTCAGGTAATAAGCGTCGTAGTAACCGGCAGAGAGCACGTAGGTGCCGGTCATGATGCGCCGCTTGACCTCGGCGCCGAAGCCCTCGCCGCGCGAGCGGTTGTAGAGATCCGTGAGGTTGCGCGGCGATTCGCAGCGATGCCCGAAGCGGACCCCGTCGAAGCGCGCGAGGTTCGACGAACACTCGGCCGGCGCGACGACGTAGTAGGTGGGCACCGAGAGCGGCAGGTTCGGGCAGCTCACCTCGACCAGCCGCGCACCGAGCTTCTCATAGACGGCCAGGGCGTCGCGGATGCGCTGCTCGCACTGCCGATCGAGGCCTTTGTCGAAGAATTCCTTCACGAGGCCGATGGTGAGGCCGGCCAGCGGCTGCTCGAGGGTGGCCGCGTAGTCCGGAACCGGGGAGTCGACGCTGGTGGAGTCCCGCGGATCGAACCCGGCCATCGCGCCGAGCATCAGCGCGGCATCTTCGGCGCTGACGGTGATGAGCCCCGCCTGGTCGAGGCTGGAGGCGAAGGCGATCATGCCGTAGCGCGACACGCGCCCGTAGGTCGGCTTGATGCCTGTAACGCCGCAGAGCGCCGCCGGCTGGCGGATCGAGCCGCCGGTGTCGGTGGCGGTGGCCGCCGGCGCGATGCGCGCCGCCACGGCGGCAGCGGAACCGCCTGAAGAACCGCCCGGCACGCGAGTGGTGTCCCAGGGGTTACGGACCGGCCCGAAGAAGCTGGTCTCGTTGGAGGAACCCATGGCGAATTCGTCCATGTTCAACTTGCCGAGGGCGACCGTGCCGGCCTCGCGCAGCTTCGCGACCACCGTGGCGTCGTACGGCGACACGAAGTTCGAGAGCATCCGCGAACCGCAGGTGGTCAGGACGTCCTGGGTGCAGAAGATGTCCTTGTGGGCGATCGGCACCCCGGTGAGCGGACCCGCACGGCCCTCGCGCCGACGCGTATCGGCGGCGCCCGCCTCGGCCAGGGCTGCCTCGGCCGTGACAGTGATGAAGGCGTTCAGCCCGGGCTGGCTGGCGGCGATGCGCCCGAGGCAGGCTTCCGTGAGCTCGACGCTGGAAAACTCTCCGGCATTCAGGCCCTTGGCGAGCCCGGCGACCGTCGCAGCAGGCAATGAGGGAGCGGTCATTCGATCACCTTGGGGACGAGGTAGAGGCCGGCCTCGACCTGCGGCGCGTTGCGCTGGTAGCGCTCGCGCTGGTCGGTCTCGGAGACGACGTCGGCGCGCAGCCGCTGGGCGAGCCCCGGCAGGGGATGCGCCATCGGCGAGGTCCCGGCGGTGCCTGCCCGCTCGAGTTCGCCGACGAAGTCCATGATCCGCGATAGCGAATCAACGTAGACCGGGATTTCGGCTTCGGTCAGGTCGAGGCGCGCAAGCTGCGCGATCTTTTCGATGTCGGCTCGGGTCAGGCTCATGGGGATGCCTCGCGGCCCTCCGGTGAAGCGCAGGGAAAACAAGGTCGAAATCATACACAATCGTCTTGTGGAAGGTCGCGTAGGTTGCTAAATTAACGCAGGTTTTTCCTTACTCCCCACGCGCCTCCGGTCGCACCAGATGTTCAAACGCCTGCGCGGTTATTTTTCCAGCGATCTCTCGATCGACCTGGGCACTGCAAACACCCTGATTTACGTCCGCGACAAGGGCATCGTCCTGAACGAGCCCTCCGTGGTCGCCGTCCAGGACGAGTTCAATCGCGGCGGAAAGGTCATCGTCGCGGTGGGCGTCGAGGCCAAGAGCATGCTCGGCCGCACACCGGGACACATCACGGCGGTGCGCCCCATGAAGGACGGCGTCATCGCCGACTTCACCTACACCGAGAAGATGCTGCAGCACTTCATCAACAAAGTTCACGGGAACCGGTTGCTGAAGCCCTCGCCGCGGGTGCTGGTCTGCGTTCCGGTGGGTTCGACCCAGGTCGAACGACGCGCCATCCGCGAATCCGCCGAAGGCGCGGGCGCGCGCACGGTGGCGATCGTCAGCGAACCCATGGCCGCGGCCGTGGGCGCGGGCCTGCCGGTGCAGGAGGCCTGCGGCTCGATGGTGCTGGACATCGGCGGCGGCACGTCCGAGGTCGCGGTCATCTCCCTCAACGGCATCGTGTATGCGAACTCGGCGCGCATCGGCGGCGATCGCTTCGACGAAGCGATCATGAACTACGTGCGCCGCAACTACGGCATCCTCATCGGCGAAACCACCGCCGAGCGCATCAAGATCGAGATCGGCTCGGCCTACCCCGGCCAGACGGTGCGGGAAATTTCCGTCAAGGGCCGCAACCTCTCCGAGGGCGTGCCACGCAGCTTCACGCTCAACAGCAACGAGATCCTCGAAGCCCTCCAGGAACCGCTGCAGGGCATCGTCAGCGCCGTCAAACAGGCGCTGGAGCAGACCCCGCCCGAACTCGGCGCAGACGTAGCCGACCGCGGCATCGTGCTGACGGGCGGCGGCGCCCTGCTGCGCGACATCGACAAGCTGCTGACCGAGGAAACCGGGCTGCCCGTGATCATTGCCGAGGACCCGCTCACCTGCGTCGCGCGCGGCGGCGGCCGGATCCTCGAACTGATGGACGAGCTGGGCCCGGGCAATTTCGGCCTCGAGTAGCGCGGCGTCCGGCCGCAGATCCGCGCGGAGCAACACCCCATCCCGTGGCCGTCTATACGTCAGGCCAGAACCGCTCCCGCCCGCAGCGCGGGTCCATTCCGGGCCTGCGCTTCGCGCTGTTCGCATTCCTGTCGGTCGCGCTCATGTTTCTCGACCAGCGCGGCGGCTGGCTCGAACGCGTCCGCTACGGACTGCAGGCTGCCGCCTATCCGCTGCAACTGGCGATGAACTCTCCCTCGGCCGCCTGGAACTGGACGCACCGGATCTTCGAGGCGCGGGCCAATCTCCAGGCTGAAAACCGCCGGCTGCGCGACACGAACCGCCGCCTGGAACTGCAGACCCTGCGCTATGCGGCGCTGGAGCGCGAGAACGCGCAATTGCGGGGCCTGCGGCGGATGCTGCCAGGAGTCGCCGAGCAATGGCTGCCGGGCGAAGTCATCGGCGTCGAGTCCAGCAACCTGCGACAGCGCATGACCATCGGTCGCGGCGCCGTCAACGGAGTCTTCAAGGCGCAGGCGGTCATCAGCGATGGCGGACTGCTCGGGCAGACCCTGCGGGTCGGCCCCTGGAGCACCGAAGTCATCCTGATTTCGGATCCCGAGCATGCCGTACCGGTGCAGATCGCCCGCAACGGCCTGCGCACCATTGCCGTGGGCACGGGCGACATCTCTGCGGTCACGCTGCCCTACCTGCCGATCCAGTCGGACGTGCGCGCAGGCGACCTGCTGGTCACCTCGGGGCTCGGCGGCGTGTTTCCCGCCGGCTATCCGGTCGCGAAGGTGGCCAGCGTCCGTCGCGACGGCTCCTCGCCGCTCGCGCAGGTGCAGGCCACCCCGCTCGCGCGCCTGGACCGGGATCGGCTGGTCGCGTTCGTCTGGTTCAAGGCCGGCCATCCGGCCGCGCCCGCACCGGCCGCCGACGCGACAACCGGCGGCTCACCCGATGCGCGACCGCTGGCCGTGCCGCTACCGGTGCCGGTGCCGGTGCCGGTGCCGCCGGCGGCGGCGGCTACGACGGAACCCGCGCCGACGCCCGACGCGACATCGGCGGCGACGTCGCCGGCAGCCGAGCCCGCGCCCGAGCCCGCGCCCGAGCCCGTCGCACCGTCAACCACCCCGGAGGCGCCGCGATGAATCGCGACAGCGAACCGCGCGGCTCCATGGCGCTCACCGCGCTGGTCGCCGTGGCCCTGCAGCTGATCCCGCTGCCGGCGCTGATCGCCCCAGCCCGTCCGGCCTTCGTCGTGCTGGCCGTGGTCTACTGGTCACTGGTCGCGCCGCGAGCCGGCGGCATCGCACTCGGCTTTTTCTCGGGCCTCGCCATCGACGTGTTCCGCGGCGCGGTACTCGGTCAGTTCTCGCTCGCCACCTCGCTGGTGGCCTACCTCACGATCCGCCAGCACCTGATGCTGCGGAACAAACCCATCTTCGAACAGACCCTGTTCGTCGCGCTGATGCTGCTGGTGTGGGAAGCCGTGGCCTGGGCGATCGACGGGTGGACCGGCCAGTCGGCCGCCGGCTGGACGCGCTGGCTGCACATCCTGACAGGCGCCCTGACCTGGCCGGTGATCGCGGTGCTGCTCGGACGCACCCACACCCCGCGCTGAACAGACCCAAGCCATGGCCGCAAAGGGTCGAATCAAGGATCAGTGGCGCGAGCAGCGCCTCTTCGAGCAGCGCGCCATCTTCGCGGGTGTCGTGATCCTTCTCATGACCGGCGCTCTGCTGGCCCGCCTGGCGTGGCTGCAGGTGCTGCGCAACGACTACTACTCCGAACTGGCCCAGGGCAATCGCGTGCGCATCGAGCCCCTGCCGGCCGCGCGCGGCATCATCTATGACCGCAACGGGATCATCCTTGCGGAGAACCGTCCCGCCTACCAGCTCGAACTGGTGCGCGAAGAGGTCCCCGATCTGGAAGCCACGCTGCAGGGACTGGTGAAGATAGGCCTGATCGCAGCCGGCGACCTGGACGACACGCGCAGGACGATCCGTTCGCGCCGCCCCTTCGACAGCGTGCCGATCCGGCTCCGCCTCACCGAGGAAGAGATCGCGCGCTTCGCGGTGCAGCGCTTCGAATTCCCCGGCGTCGACATCCGCACGCGACTGGCGCGTTACTACCCGCAGGGCGAAGTCGCGGTGCACGCCCTCGGCCACGTCGGTGCGATCTCGGGCAAGGACCTGGAACGGATCGACCGCAGCGCTTATGCCGGCACGGCGACCATCGGCAAGCTCGGCATCGAGTCGGCCTACGAGACCCAGCTGCACGGCCGGAACGGGGCGCGGCAGATCCTCGTCAACGCACGGGGCCGCTCGGTGGAAAAGCAGGGCGCCCTGCGGCCGCAGCTGACCAACGTCCCGGCGGAGCCGGGCACCGACCTCGTGCTCTCGATCGATTTCGAGGTCCAGAAGGTCGCCGAGGAGGCCATCTGGAACCAGCGCGCCTCCATCGTCGCGATCGACCCGCGCAACGGCGACGTGCTGGTGCTCGCGAGCCGGCCCGGCTTCGATCCCAACCTGTTCGCGCGCGGCCTGACGCGCGCCGAATTCGCCGGACTCAATGGCAACCCGGACCAGCCACTGTTCAACCGCGCCCTGCGCGGTACCTATCCGCCGGGTTCCACCATCAAGCCACTGGTGGCCCTGGCAGGGCTCTCCTACGGTGTCACGACGCCGGAGGAATCGCGGTTCTGCGGCGGATACTTCAGCCTGCCGGGGAGCCGCCACCGGTTCCGCGACTGGAAGCCCCGCGGACACGGAACCACCGCCATGGTCGAGGCGATCGCCCAGTCCTGCGACGTCTATTTCTATGCTCTGGCGAACGAGATCGGCGTCACCCGGCTCGGCACGTTCCTGAAGGGCTTCGGCCTCGGCGCCATCACGGGCATCGACATCGATGGCGAGAAGCCGGGCCTGGTGCCCTCGCCCGAATGGAAGCGCGGCGCGTTCAAGCGCAAGCAGAACCAGGTCTGGTTCCCGGGCGAAACCGTGATCTTCGGCATCGGCCAGGGATTCATGCTCACCACGCCGCTGCAGCTGGCACACATGACCTCGATCATCGGCGCGCGCGGCAGCAACTTCCGCCCGCGGCTGGTCACCGCGCTGCATGATCCGGTGACGAACACGCGGCGGGTGCTGGCGCCGGTGGCTGAACCGAAAGTCGAATCCGCCACTCCGGAGCACTGGCAGGTCGCGATCAATGGCATGCTCGCGGTGACCGAGGGTGGCACCGCCAGCCGCAGCGCCGCGGGCGCCGGATACCGCATCGCCGGCAAGACCGGTACGTCGCAGGTGTTCACGGTCGCCCAGAACGCCAAGTACGACGAAAAGGCGATCGACGAGCGACTGCGCGACCATGCCTGGTTCGTCGCCTTCGCACCGGCCGAGGATCCGCGGATCGCGGTCGCCGTACTGGTCGAGAACGGACGCAGCGGCAGCGGCACGGCTGCGCCCATCGCGAGGAAGGTCATGGATGCCTACCTGCTCCGGAAGTTCCCGGAGCCGGCCGAGCCCGACACCCAGACAGACGCAGCAGAGGCCGAGGAATGATCTACGAGGAAGTCGAGAGCTCGACCCGGCGCACGATCTCGCAGACCACGCGCGTACTCGGCACGCTCAAGCTGGACGGACCGCTGGTGCTGGGCCTGGCGCTGCTGGCGCTCTACGGCCAGGTGGTCCTGTACAGCGCCTCCGGCCAGGACTGGGAGTCGGTGATGCGCGGCACCGCCCGCATCGCGCTCGGTACGGTGGCCATGCTGGTGCTCGCGCAGGTGAAGCCGGGATTCCTGCGCCGCATCTCGCCGTTCCTCTATGCGTTCGGCATCGTGCTGCTGCTGGTCGTCGATGCCATCGGCTACATCGGCAAGGGCGCGCAGCGCTGGCTCGATCTCGGGTTCGTGCGGTTCCAGCCCTCGGAAATCATGAAGCTTGCGGTGCCGATGATGTGCGCCTGGTACCTGCGCGAGCGCGCGCTGCCACCCGATGGCAAGACGCTGCTGGTGCTGGCCTGCATCATCCTCGTGCCGACGGGCCTGACCATCATCCAGCCGGACCTCGGGACCGGCCTGCTGATCCTGATGGCCGGCGGCCTCGTGGTGCTGCTCGCCGGCCTTTCGGTGCGGATCATCCTCGGACTCGCGGGACTCGCGGTGCTCGCGGCCTGGGGCGGCTGGTTCCTGCTGCACGACTACCAGCGACAACGCGTGCTGACCTTTCTCGACCCGCAGACCGACCCGCTGGGTTCGGGCTACCACATCATCCAGTCGACCATCGCCATCGGTTCGGGCGGCCTGTTCGGCAAGGGCTACCTCAACGGCAGCCAGGGTCAGCTCGAGTTCCTGCCCGAGCGTTCGACAGACTTCGTGTTCGCGGTGATCGGCGAGGAGCTCGGGCTGCTCGGCGCCGGCATCCTGCTGCTGCTCTACCTGTTGATCGTGGCGCGGGCCATCTACCTCTCCACCCAGATGATGGACACCTTCGCGCGCCTGTTGTCGGGGAGCCTCGCGATCATTTTCTTCGTGTACGTGTTCATCAACGCGGGCATGGTCAGCGGAATCCTGCCGGTCGTCGGCGTGCCGCTGCCGCTCGTCAGTTATGGCGGTACTTCACTGGTGACCCTCATGGCGGGCTTCGGTATCCTGATGTCACTTTATTCTCACAGGAAATTCGCCGGATCATGAAGAAGCCGTCCGCTGCGAAATGGCCTGTCACGGCGCTGCTGGCGGCGCTGGCCTGCGGGGTAAGCCTGCAGGCGTCCTGCGCCGACACCGTGCCCGCACCGCGCGCATCCGCCGCCCCGTTCGACCTCACGCGTCCCGAGATCCAGTCCTTCCTCGCCGAGGTCACGCAGAAGCACGGCCTCGATCGCGACGCCGTGCAAGCCCTGCTGGCCCAGGGCATGCGCCAGCCACGGATCCTGGAAGCCATGAGCCGGCCTGCGGAGCGCGTCTCTCCCTGGTACGAATACCGGGCCCGCTTCCTCACCGAGGCGCGCATCCGCCAGGGCGCGGAATTCTGGCAGGAACACCGCGAGCGCCTCGAGGCCGTGGAAGCCGCGACGGGCGTCCCCCCCGCCTACATCGTCGCGATCATCGGGGTCGAAACCCTCTACGGACGCAACAAGGGCTCGTGGCGCGTGCTCGATGCGCTGATGACCCTGGGTTTCGACTACCCGCCGCGGGCTCCGTTCTTCCGCGCGGAACTCGAGCAGTTCCTGCTGCTCACGCGCGAAGAACGCATCGATCCGTCGACCGCGCTCGGCTCTTACGCCGGCGCCATGGGTGCGCCCCAGTTCATCCCGTCGAGTTACCGTCGTTACGCCGTCGACGGCAGCCGCGACGGGCAGCGTGATCTCTTCATGGACTGGGACGACGTGATCGCCAGCGTCGGCCACTACTTCAAGGAACACGGCTGGGAGCCCAGCGGCATCGTGCTGACTGAGGCCACGGCTGACCCTGCGCTGATGGCTACGCTCGACCCCCGCAATCTCGCGCTCGACACCACCGTGGGTTCCCTGCGCGAGCGCGGTGTGGTGTTTGATCCAGGCGTTGCCGCCGGGACGCGGGCCATCCTGATCCCCGCGGAACTGCAGGATCGACCCCATGTGCGGGTCGGGTTCCAGAATTTCCACGTGATCACGCGCTACAACCGCAGCATCCGCTACGCCATGGCCGTGCATGACCTCGCCCAGGCCGTACAGTCGCTCGTCAACGCGCCCGAGGCCTGAGCCGCGATGAGAGGCCGCGGGTTCGTCCTGGTCGCGATCCTGCTGAGCGGGTGCGGCACGCTGCCAGACGACGAGCGGCCGGGCGCGCCGGCGCCGGTGCCGGTGCAGCCTGCGCCCGCCGTTCCGCCGCCGCCGCGCGATCTGGCCGCGATCCCGGATCCCGTGCCGCGGGTCGAGCCCCGCAGCCGCTACGGCAATCCGGCCTCCTACGAAGTCTTCGGTCGTCGGTACACCCTGCTGCCGTCCGCCGCAGGACACGTCGAGCGCGGCACAGCCTCCTGGTACGGCCCGGGGTTCCACGCCGAACGCACCTCCAGCGGCGAGGCCTACGACATGTATGCGATGACTGCCGCGCACAAGACCCTGCCGATCCCGGTGTATGCGCGGGTCACGAACCTGCGTAACGGGCGCTCGGTCATCGTCCGGATCAACGACCGCGGTCCCTTCGTCGGCGACCGGATCATTGATCTCTCGTACACCGCAGCGTGGAAGCTGGACATGACCCGCGAGGGCACTGCGCCGGTCGAGATCCGGGTGATCGACGCTGCCGCGACGCCGACCACGGCGCAGGTACCGCCCACGGTCGCCTCGACCGCGCTCGTGCCAGCCCAACAGCCCGGCAACCTGCCCGAGGCCGGCGCCCCGATCATTTCGCGCTGGCTGCAGGCCGGTTCGTTCTCCACGGCCGCCAACGCACAGGCGTTCATCAGCCGCCTGAATGCGTCGGGCATCCGCAACGCCGTCGTCCGGGAAGGCGGCCGTAGCCCACGCCCGATGTTCCGCGTGCGCGTCGGCCCCATCGACAGCGCCCTGGAGCTCGACGACATGGTCGAGAGACTGCGGCTCGCCGGCGTTCCGGACGCCCGGCTCGCGCACGATTGAAGGCCGCCCCGCCGCGGGCTGCCGTTACAATAAGTTCCATCACCCCGCCTGCCCCGGAGTCCCGCTTGATGCGTCGCCTGCGCCCACTGGCCATCGCCATTCCCGCCTTCTTCTGCGCCCTGCTGCTCGCCGCGCGCCCCGCCCCGGCACAGGGTCTCGTTCCGCTGCCCAGCGCGCCCGCAGTCGACGCACGCAGCTACATCCTGGTCGACTACGCCTCGGGACAGGTGCTCGCGGGCCTTAATCCCGACGCCCGCGTCGAACCCGCGAGCATCACCAAGCTGATGACCGCGTACGTGGTCTACAAGGCCATCGCCGAGAAGCGGCTCGCCCTGACGGATACCGCGGTCATCAGCGAAAATGCGTGGCGGTCGGAAGGCTCGCGCAGCTTCGTGCAGCTTGGCGAGCAGCTCCCGATCGAAGTGCTGCTCAAGGGCATGATCGTGCAGTCGGGCAACGACGCGACGATCGCCGTGGCCGAGAAGGTCGGCGGCACCGAAGCCGGCTTCGTGCAGATGATGAACAGCTACGCGAAGCAGCTGGGCATGAAGGGTTCCAACTTCACCAACAGCACCGGCCTCCCGGACCCCAACCTCTACACGACGCCCCGTGACGTGGCCACGCTGTCACGCGCCCTGATCCGGGAATTCCCCGACAACTACAAGTGGTACTCGATGCGGGAGTTCGTCTGGAACGGTATCCGGCAGCAGAACCGCAACGGCCTGCTCGGGCGCGATCCGAGCGTGGACGGCATCAAGACCGGCCACACAGAAAGCGCAGGTTACTGCCTCGCCACCTCGGCCTCGCGCCAGGGCACGCGACTGGTGAGCGCCGTGTTCGGGTCCCAGTCCATGCGCGCGCGCGAGGACGCCAGCGCCGCCCTGCTCAACTACGGCTTCACGTTCTTCGAGACCGTGAAACTGCGCGGCCGGGGCGAAACGGTGCTGAAGCCGCGGCTGTACAAGGGCACTGAGGAATTCGTGGCGGTCGGCCCGGCGCGCGACGTCATGGTCACCGTCCGGCGCGGCGCGGGCGCGGGACTGCGCGCCACCGCCTCGGTCAAGGAGCCGCTGATCGCACCGCTGGCCGCCGGCAAGGCCGTCGGCGAACTCGTGATCAGCGACGGAACCCGGGTCGTGGCGCGTGCGCCGCTGTTCCCGCTTCAGGCCGTGCCCGAAGGCGGACTGTGGAGCCGGTTCAGCGACACGATCGCGCTGTGGTTCCGCTGAGCCTCGCCGGCCATGGCTGAACCGCTGCCGACCTGCCATCTCGACGGCGAGTGGCCCGCGCTGCGCGAGGCCAGGATTTCGCCGCTGGATCGCGGGTTCCTGTACGCGGACGGCGTCTATGAGGTGCTTCCCGTCTTCGGCGGGCGCCCGTTCCGCTTCGCCGAGCATTTCGACAGACTCGATGCCAGCCTCGAGGCGATCCGCATGCGCCGGCCGCACGACCGGGCGGGCTGGCGCGAACTGCTCCGCGAACTGATCACGCGCAACGGCGGCGGCGACATGTACGTCTACGTGCAGGTCTCGCGTGGCGCCGAGTACGGCCGCAACCATGCGCCGCTGCCGGATATCCCGCCCACTGTGTTCGCGTTCTGCGCGCCCCTGCCGAGCGCCACGCCGGCGCAGCTCGCCTCCGGCATCGCCTGCATCACGGCGACCGACACGCGCTGGGCGCGCTGCGACATCAAGTCGGTCTCGCTGCTCGCCAACGTGCTGCTGCGCCAGCTCGCCGTCGACGCGGGCGCGCAGGAAACCCTGCTGCTGCGCGACGGCTGGCTGACCGAAGCCAGCGCCTCGGCGGCCCACGTCGTGATGCAGGGCGTGCTCGTCACACCACCCCGCTCGCCCCGGATCCTGCCGGGCACGACGCGTTCGGTAGTCGAGGAACTCGCCGACCGTTGCGGGATTCCGCGCGAGGAACGGGGTGTCACCGAAGCCGAGCTGCGCGCCGCGGACGAGATCTGGCTTTCGGCCGCCACCCGCGACGTAAGCGCGGTGACGCGGCTCGATGGCGCGCCGGTGGGCAGTGGGCAGCCGGGGCCGCTCTGGCGCCGGATGCACCAGGCCTTCGAGACGTTGAAGGCCGAGCTGGCCCCGCAGGACTGGTGAGCACCGTGGCCCTGCTGGAGTACCCGACGGACTATCCGATCAAGGTGGTGGGCCGGCCCGAGGGCGGCTTCCGGCTGCGTATCGACGCGATCTTCGAGCGGCACGCTGGCCCTCTGCCCCCCGGCCGGGTATCCGAAACGGCGAGCGGCAAGGGCAACTATGTTTCGATCACCTACACCATCGTCGCGACCGGCAACGAGCAGGTCATTGCGCTGGTCGAGGAACTCGCCGCGACCGAAGGCGTGCTGATGGTGATCTGAGCGGCCGCCTCAGCGGCCGATCAGCGACAGGAACTCGCGACGCGTATCCGGATTGGTCTTGATGCTGCCGCGCAGCGCCGAGCTGACCGTAGCCGTGCCGGTGTGGCGCACGCCGCGCGATTCCATGCACATGTGGCGGCACTCGATGACGACCGCAACGCCCAGCGGCTGCAGGTGCGTGAACATCGCGTCGGCGATCTGGTTGGTCAGCCGCTCCTGGACCTGCAGGCGGCGGCTGAAGATCTCCACCAGGCGCGAGATCTTCGACAGGCCCACGATGCGCTGGTCCGGCACATAGCCGACGTAGGCCTTGCCGAAGAACGGCGCGAGGTGATGTTCGCAGAGCGAATACACAGGGATGTCGCGCACGATGACCATCTCGTCGACGCTCTCCGCCCCGTCCTCGAACACTTTGAGGACGTCCTCGGGTTTCTGCTGGTAGCCGCGGGTGTAATCAGACCACGCCTTGAGGAACCGGTCAGGCGTCTCGCGCAGGCCTTCGCGATCAGGGTCTTCGCCGATGTAGGCGAGGAGGCGACGGACCGCCTGGAGGTCTTCAGGATTCGACATGTCTTTTCTCCGCTAGCGCGCCGAGCAGGACAGGCGCGAAACCCTCGGCGGCCTCCCGTACTGACCGCGGCTTGCCCAGCAGCGCAAGCTGGGTCATGGCGAGGCCCTCATAGCCGCAGGGGTTGATCCGCCCGAACGGCCCAAGGTCCATGTTCACATTCAGGGCCAGCCCATGATAGCTGGCGCCGCGCCGTACGCGAATGCCAACGCTCGCCAGCTTGGCCGCGCCGACATAGACCCCGGGGGCGCCCGACCGCGTGGCGGCGTCGATCCCGAGGCCTGCGACATAACGGATGACGGCCACTTCGAGCGCGGTCACGAGGTCCCGCACCCCGAGGCCGGCGCGGCGCAGGTCGACCAGCGGATACGCCAGCAGCTGCCCCGGGCCGTGGTAGGTCACCTGGCCGCCGCGATCGATCCGCACCACGGGGATGTCGCCGGATCCGAGCAGGTGCGCGGGATCCGCGTTCATGCCCAGCGTGAACACCGGCGGGTGCTCCAGCAGCCAGAGTTCGTCGGGCGTCTCAGGGCCGCGCTCGTCGGTAAACCGCTGCATGGCGCGCCAGGTGGGCTCGTACTCGGCGCAGCCCATCCAGCGCACGACCGGTGGCGCCAGAGTCAATCGCGGGGCCCGCGCGCCGCATCCGCGGCAGGCGCCAGCGCCTCCACCAGGCGCACGTTGTCGAGGCCGGCGTTGTTGCCCGCCAGGGCCTGCTCCGCGCGGTAGCTCGAGCGCACCAGGGGGCCGGAGACACACTCGCGGAAGCCGCGGGCCAGCGCCCACTCCCGATAGCGGTCGAATTCGAGCGGCGTGACGAAACGTTCCACCGCCAGGTGATTCACGGTCGGGCGCAGGTACTGCCCCAGGGTCAGCAGGTCGACGCCATGGCTCCGCATGTCGTCCATGGCCTCGACGATTTCGTCCTCGGTCTCGCCCAGGCCGAGCATCAGGCTGGTCTTGGTCAGCACCGCGGGACGGTGCCGTTTGGCATGCGCAAGCACCTCGAGCGTGCGCTCGTAGCCGGCCCGCGGGTCGCGGACCGGGTGGGTCAGGCGCCGCACCGTCTCGACGTTCTGCGCGAAGACTTCGAGGCCCGAGTCGACGACCGTCTCGACGTCACGCATGACGCCCTGGAAATCAGGGGTGAGGGCTTCCACGGCGGTGGCGGGCGTCCGTGCCTTGATCGCGCGCACGGCCGCTGCGAAATGCGCCGCGCCGCCATCGGGGAGATCGTCGCGATTCACGGAGGTCAGCACCACGTAGCGCAGCCCCATCAGTTCGACGGTGCGCGCGGTGTTCTCGGGTTCCTCGGCGTCGAGCCAGCCACGGGGGTTGCCGGTATCAACGGCACAGAAGCGGCAGGCCCGGGTGCAGACCTCGCCCATGAGCATGATCGTGGCGGTGCCGGCGTTCCAGCATTCGCCGATGTTCGGGCACTTGGCTTCCTCGCAGACCGTGGCCAGCCGGTGCTCGCGCACGGTGCGCCGCACGGTCTCGTAGCCGGCACCCACGGCCAGCTGCGCCTTGAGCCAGCGCGGTTTGCCGCCCGGCAAGCGGGCCGGCGGTTCCTCGACTGTCTTGATGCCATCCTTGATGGCGCTGAAGCCCTGCGCGGTCCGGTACTTCTCGCCGCTGCGGGGCGCCGCTGCCGACTCGGAAACCACGGGAATATCTTTCAGGGTGCTCATGGGCAAATTCTACGCGGGAAGCGGGCCTCAGCCCACCGCGCCGCCCGCGAGTCGTTCGTCGAGCTCCCGGAGCCGCTCGGGGGTCCCGATGTCGGACCAGCTGCCCTGGTACAGCGCGCCGCGCAGGCGTCGTGCCGCAGCGGCCGAACGGAACAGGGGCAGCATGGGGAATCGCCCCGCGACGCAGCCGGCGAAGAATTCGGGGCGATACACGCCGATACCGGAATACGTATGCCGGGCGGCGTCGGCGGGCACGTCGACGCGAAGCTCGTGACCGCCGCCGTCGCGTGGCAGCAGCGCGAAATCGCCGCGCGGATGCTGTGGCGGATTGGGCACCATCACCAGCGCCGCCAGCGCCTCGGTGTCGAGGGACGGAAGGCGCGCGAAGTCGAAATCGGTCCAGATGTCGCCATTGACGACCAGGAACGGGTCGGGCCCCAGCAGCGGCAGCGCCCTGAATATGCCGCCTCCGGTCTCGAGCGCGGTCTCGCCCTCGTCGCTGTAGCGGATGCCGAGGCCGAAGCGGCTGCCGTCGCCCAGCGCCGCCGGGATCTGCGCACCGAGCCAGGCGTGGTTGATGATGACCTCGCGCACGCCCGCACGCGCCAGCGCGAGCAGGTGCCACTCGATCAGCGGACGCGCCCCCACCTGCAGCAGCGGCTTGGGATGCCGGTCGGTCAGGGGCCGCATGCGTTCGCCCCGCCCGGCGGCGAGGATCATCGCCTTCACGACCTGACTCCCGATGGCGCGACGGCCCGGGCGGCAGCATTGGCCGCTGCCAGCCGCGGCGCGGCCTGCGTGGCCAGCCAGCGCCGCAGCGGCGCCAGCTCGGGATAGCGGGCACAGGTGTCGAGCACATAGTCGAGCGTGAGCGGAAGGTCCGCCAGGTAACCGATCTTGCCGTCGCGCCACCACAGGCGGGCGAAAATCCCCAGGACCTTGAGGTGACGCTGCACGCCGGCCATGTCGAACCAGCGCAGAAACTCGCGCTCGCTGCTGCCCGCACCAGCGTGGAAACCCTGCTGCCGCAGCAGTTGCCGGTGCTGCCTGACCCATGACTCGACGCGCGCGCGCGGCCACGAGATGTAGCAGTCTTTGAGCAGCGAGACGAGGTCGTAGCCCACCGGGCCCGCCAGTGCGTCCTGGAAGTCGATGACGCCGGGGCCACCCTCGGGCAGCACCATGAGGTTCCGCGAGTGATAGTCGCGGTGGACGAAGACCACGGGCTGCGCAAGCGACTCGGCGACGAGCCGGTCGAATGCCTCGCGCAGGACCGCCTCGTCCTCGACACCCAGCGCGAGCCCCAGATGGCGACCGCAGAACCACTCGGGCAGCAGGGCCATTTCGCGCAGCAGCACCGCCGCGTCGTACGGAGGCAGTTCCCGCGCCGCTTCGCGGCCCCGCACCTGGATCGCGCACAGGGCCTGCAGGGCCTCGCCGTAGAGCCGGTCGACCTGTTCGCCCCGCTGCAGCGGCGCCAGGTAGGGCGTGGAACCCAGGTCTTCGAGCAGCACGAAGCCCTGCACGGTATCGACCGCGTGCACCCGCGGCACATGGACGCCGGTGCCCTCGAGCAGTCGCGCGACCCTGAGGTAGGGACCGATGTCTTCCTTGTCGGGCGGCGCATCCATCACTACGCGGGTTTCGCCCCCGGCGAGATAGGCACGGAAATAACGCCGGAAACTCGCGTCTGCGGAGGCCACGTCGACACGCAGCACGGAGTGGCCGAGATCTTCGAGGATCCAGCGGGTGAGCGACTCGAGACGGAGGTCGACGACGGTCATAAAAGCGGGGATCCGTGCTGGGGCCCCCCAGTATAATGGCAGCCGCCATGCTGCCGCCGCGCCGCCATCCCCGCCCGTTCGGGACCCCGTTCATCCTCGTGCTCTGCGTGGCACGGATGGCGGGCATCGCACAGGCGCAAGCCCTGCCCGCGCAGGACGCGGCGGTCGCAGCGGTCGCGGCACCGACGCTGCGCTGCCCCGAGCCGTCCCGGGGGCGCAGCGGCGAGCCGGTGCGCGTGACGCCGATGGGCGGCGTGGCCGCGTCTGGCGCCGCGGACGCGGCGGACGCGGCGAACGCCCCGGTCGATATCTCCAGCGATTCGGCCATCCTCGGCGTCGATGGCAATGCCAGCCTGTCGGGCAAGGTCCGGATCACGCAGGGCAACCGGCGGATCGAGGCCGACGACGTGGAATACGACGCGCGCAAACAGGATTTCAGCGTCCGCGGCGCCGTGCGCTACCAGGACCCCACCCTGCGCGCGCAGGGCAGCAGCGGGAGCTACTCGCCCACGGGCGGCGCAACTTTCGAGGGCGCCCGCTTCGAACTGCCGGAACGACCCGCGCGCGGCGAAGCCGGCAGCCTGAGCCTCGATACCGCCGGCGTGCTGAGCCTGCAGGACGTCTGGTTCAGCACCTGCCCGGCGGAGACCCCGGACTGGCGCATCCGCGCCCGCAGCATCGAACTCGACACCCGCACGCGCAACGGCACCGGCCGCTCGGCCTCGGTGGAATTCAAGGGCGTGCCGATCCTCTACCTGCCCTACATCTCGTTCCCGATCGGCGACCAGCGCAAGAGCGGTTTTCTCTTTCCCAGCCTCGGGCACTCCAATCGCGGCGGCGCGCAGTTCGCGCTGCCCTACTATTTCGACATCGCGCCGAACCTCGACCTCACGATCCAGCCCACCTGGTACAGCCGGCGCGGCCTCGACGGCGGCGCGGATCTGCGCTACCTGACGAGCCGCCAGCGCGGCAGCCTGCGTGTGAACTACCTCGCCGGCGACCGCATCACGGGCGAGGACCGCAGCTGGGTGCGCTTCCAGCATCGCGCCGAACTGCCGGCGGGCTGGCGCATCAACCTCGATGGCCAGAACGTCAGCGACGCCGAATACTTCGAAGACTTCGCCCAGGGCCGCGAAGGCACGAGCACGGCGTTCCTCGAGCGCATCGCGCAGGTCTCTTACCGCGACGAACACTGGCGCTTGCGCGGCGAGTTCCAGCAGTTCCAGACCATCGACCGAGCGCTGGCCAGCGCGGACCGGCCCTATGCGCGAGTGCCGCGCCTGCTCGCGAGCGGCCAGGGGTTCGGTGGACCCGGCGACCGCCTGTCCTTCGGTCTCGATGCGGAAGTGGTCAATTTCGAGCGCGACACGGGCGTCACCGGCTGGCGTCTGGATGCCGCGCCGAGCGTCGGGCTGGATCTCTCCGGCGCCGGATATTTCGCGCGACCCTCCGCAGGCTATCGCTACACCCGCTACGAACTGCAGGACGCGGCACCCGGCTCCAGCGAATCCCTGCAGCGCTCGCTGCCGTTTGCGGCCCTCGACGCGGGCCTGATGCTGGAGCGCGAGGTCGGCACAGGCGGACGCCGCCGCGTTACGCTCGAGCCACGGCTGCTGTACCTCTGGACGCCCTACCGCGACCAGAGTGCACTGCCCGTGTTCGATACGGCGATCCCCGACCTGAACTTCGTCCAGCTGTTCAGCACCAACCGGTACGTCGGCGCGGACCGCGTCAGCGATGCGAACCAGGCCAGCATCGGGCTGACCACGAGCCTGTTCGACAGCCGCACCGGCGCACGCTTCCTGTCGGCGACGGTGGGTCAGGCGTTCTACTTCACGGACCCGCGCGTCACGCTGCCCGGCGAGGCGCGACGTACCGGCAAGGAATCCGACCTGGTCGCCCAGCTCGCGCTCGACGCGTACCGGAACTGGAGCATGGATTTCGGCCTGCAATGGAACACGCAGGATCCGGGCCGCGAGCGCTCGCAGGTCCGCGTGCAGTACCGCCCGGGCGCCGACCGGGCCGTCAACTTCGCGTACCGCTTCCAGCGCGACCGCCTGGAGCAGGGCGAGGTTTCGGGCGCATGGCCGATCGGGTCACGCTGGAACCTGTTCGCGCGCGTGGTCTACGACCTGCAGGAGAGTGACTCGCTCGAGCGCTTCGCAGGCCTCGAATACAAGGCCTGCTGTTGGCGGTTGCGCGCGGTCGCGCGGCGCTTCGTCTCCAGCCGCACCGGCCAGCAGGACACCGGGGTATATCTGCAGTTGGAACTCAACGGCCTCTCGAGTGTCGGAAGTGCAGCGGACACTTTCCTCGAGCAGGCAATTCGTGGATACTCCGAAGTCGGCGTAAGCCGCTGAACCAGAAATACTTTTTCCTTATCGGGGCCCGGCCATGACCCTCCGTTTCTTCGCCTCCCGCGCCGTCCTGGGCGCCCTCCTCGTGCTGCCGGCCATCGCCGGCGCTCAGACCAGGACGCCCTCGCTTTCGGACAAGGGCGTCCCGCTGGACCGTATCGCAGCCGTCGTGAACGAAGGCGTGGTCCTGCAGAGCGACCTCGAGGACCAGATGCTGCTGATCGCGCAGCGCCTGCAGCAGCAGGGCCTGGAACTGCCGGCCCAGGAAGTGCTCCGCCAGCAGGTGCTCGAGCGGCTCGTGCTGCAGGAGATCCAGATGCAGCGCGCCGAACGCGCGGGCATCCGCGTCGGCGACGAGAACCTCAACGAAGCGCTCGCCGACGTCGCCCAGCGCAACGGCATTCCGCTCGCCCGCCTGCCCGAGGCACTGGCGAGCCAGGGCATCGACTACGCGTCCTACCGCGATGGCATCCGCAAGGAGCTCACGCTGCAGGTGCTGCGCCAGCGGGACGTCATCCAGCGCATCAATGTCTCGCCGCGCGAGCTCGAACAGTTCATCGAGAAACAGAAGAGCCGGCCCTCGGAGCTCAACGAATACAACATTTCGCACATCCTGGTCGCGGTGCCGCAGGCCGCCAGCCCGCAGCAGCTCGAGGAAGCCTCGCGCCGCGCAGCCGACGTCAGCACGCGCGCCCGCGGCGGCGAGGACTTTTCGCGCCTGGCAGTCGCCTACTCCAACAGCCAGACGGCCCTCGAGGGCGGCTCGCTCGGCTGGCGCAAGGGCCCCGAGATCCCGACCGTCCTTGCCGACATGGTGGTCAAGCTGAAGCCGGGTGAGGTCAGCGAACCGCTGCGCACGCCCTCGGGCTATCACATCGTGCGGCTCAACGAGGTGCGCGGCGCCGACCTGCAGACCGTGATCCAGCAGGTCAATGCGCGCCACATCCTGCTCAAGCCCACCGAGATCCAGGACGACGCAACCGTCGAGCAGCGGCTGCGCAGCGTGCGCGAGCGGATCCTCAAGGGCGAGGAGTTCGCGGGACTCGCCAAGACGCTTTCGGAAGACCCGGGCTCCGCCTCGGAAGGCGGCGACCTCGGCTGGACCGGGCCGGGCACGTTCGTCCCCGAATTCGAGCAGACGCTGAACTCGCTGGCCGACAACGAGATCAGCCAGCCCTTCAAGACGCAGTTCGGCTGGCACATCATCCAGCTGCTGGGTCGTCGGGAATTCGACAACACCGAAGAAATCCGCCGCCAGCGGGCGTTCGTGCAACTGCGCGAAAGCAAGGCCGACGAGGAGACGGAGCTCTGGCTTCGACGCCTGCGCGACGAGGCGTATGTCGAAGTCAAGAGCTAGCGACCCGCGGCCTTCGTGGCTGCCGCGCATTGCGCTCACTTCGGGTGAACCTGCCGGGATCGGCCCGGAACTCTGCGCCCAACTCGCTGCACTGCACGAGTTCGACTGCGAACTGGTCTGCCTCGGCGACCGACAGCTGATCGAATCGCGCGCGCTGGACGCCGGTGTCGCGCTGCGCCTCACCGACGCCGACGCCCGCCCGGGCTCCGCGGTCGCCGCTTTTCGACGCGGTCACCTGGAAGTGCTGCATGTGCCGCTGCGCACGGGCAGCGAAGCCGGCCGGCTCGACCCGGCGAACTCGCCCTACGTCATCGAACTGCTCGACCAGGCGCTGGCCGGCGTGGCGGCGCGGCGCTTCGATGCGATCGTCACCGCGCCAGTGCACAAGGGCATCATCAACGATGCGGGAGTGCCCTTCACCGGGCACACCGAGTACCTCGCTGCGCGAACCGGCGCTGCCCAGCCGGTGATGCTGCTGGTTGCGGACCGGCTCAGGGTAGCGCTGGCGACGACTCACCTCCCGCTGCGCGAGGTGAGTGCGGCCCTCACGTCGCCGCTGCTGCAGTCGACCTTGCGCATCCTCGACGCCGACCTGCGCCGCCTCTGGGGAATGGCGCGACCGCGCATCGCGGTCTGCGGCCTCAATCCGCACGCCGGCGAATCAGGCCACCTGGGCGACGAGGAACTGCGCGTCATCCAGCCCGCCATCGAAGCGGTAAGGCGCGCGGGCATCGACGCCTTCGGCCCCCTGCCCGCCGACACCGCGTTCGTGCCGCGGGAGCTCGCGCGCTGCGACGCAGTGCTCGCCATGTTCCACGACCAGGGGCTTCCCGTGCTCAAGCATGCGGGCTTCGGCCATGCGGTCAACGTGACGCTCGGCCTGCCGATCATCCGCACCTCGGTGGACCACGGGACGGCCCTCGACCTGGCGGGCACCGGTCGCGCCGACGCGGGCAGCCTGGAGGCGGCGGTACGCCTCGCCATCGGCTTCAGCCGCCGGCGCGGGCCCCTGGAAGGCCTGTCGTGACCTTCGCCCGCAAGCGCTTCGGCCAGCACTTCCTGCACGATGCGTCGGTGATCGACCGGATCGTCGCCGCGGTGGCGGCCCAACCCGGCGAGGCCGTGGTGGAAATCGGGCCGGGCCGCGGGGCACTGACCGGGGCGCTCATCGAGGCCGCCGGCGCGCTCGATGCGGTGGAGATCGACCGCGACCTCGCTGCGCTGCTGCGCGAGCGTTTCACCGATCCGCCCCTCGCCCTGCACCAGGCCGATGCGCTCAAGTTCGATTTCGCGGCGCTCGCACAGGCGCGCGGCAGGCGGCTGCGGGTCGTGGGCAACCTGCCTTACAACGTCTCCACGCCCCTGCTGTTCCACCTGCTGCGCACGCCCGCCGCGATCGAGGATCTGCACATCATGCTGCAGAAGGAGGTCATCGACCGGATCGTGGCGGAGCCGGGCAGCGGCGACTACGGGCGGCTCACCGTGATGCTGGCGCCCTGGGTCGAGGCCGAATGTCTGTTCCAGGTCGGGCCCGGCGCCTTCACGCCTCCGCCACGGGTGTGGTCCGCAGTCGCGCGCCTCGTGGTGCGCGAGACACCGGCGTTCGACACCGACGAGCGCTACGCACGGTTGGTCTCGGCCGCTTTCTCGCAGCGGCGCAAGACGCTGCGCAACGCGCTGCGTACGCTGCTGGATGCCGGCCAGATCGAAAGCTGCGGCATCGATCCCGGCCTGCGACCCGAGACCCTGTCCCCGGCGCAGTTCGGGGCGCTTGCGCGACTCGTGGCGCCCGGCTAGCGTGCACGCCATGACTTCCTGTCCGATCCGCATCGATGTCGAGACCTCGTTCCTCGAGGACCAGTCGGAACCGACCAGCGACCGCTATGTTTTCGCCTACACCATCACGATCCGCAACGAGGGCCGGGTCGCCGCGCGTCTCCTGTCACGCCACTGGGTCATCACCGACTCGAACGGCAAGGTGCAGGAAGTGCGCGGCAGCGGTGTCGTGGGCGAACAGCCCTACCTCAAACCCGGCCAGGGGTTCCGCTACTCGAGCGGCGCGGTCATCGAAACCCCGGTGGGCGCGATGCAGGGCAGTTACGAGATGCTGGCCGACGATGGCGAGCGCTTCGACGCGGCCATCCGTCCGTTCCGCCTGGCCGTGCCGGGCGTGCTGAACTAGCGCCGCGCGGCGGCGTCGCGGAGCGGCATCCTGTGGCGCGGCTGGCCATCGGCGACGTGCAGGGCTGCCTCGAGGAGCTGCGCGCGCTCCTGAGACGCGCGAATTTCTCCGCCGACCGCGACCAGCTCTGGCTGGTGGGTGACCTGGTGAACCGCGGCCCGGATTCGCTCGGCGTCCTCCGCTTCGCCCGCGCGCTGGGCGACAACGCCGTCGTCGTGCTCGGCAATCACGACCTGCACCTGCTCGCCGTGGCCTTTGGTGCCGGTGCGCGCACGCTGCGCGCGGGCGACACGCTGGACCCCGTGCTGCAGGCCAGCGACCGTGACGCCCTGCTCGCATGGCTGATCACCCGTCCGCTCGCCGTGGCGCAAGGCGACGACCTGATGGTCCACGCGGGCCTGCCGCCCCAGTGGACTCCGGCACGCACGCTGGAGCTCGCGGCCGAGGTCGAGGCCCGGTTGCGCCAGGACCCCGCAGGGTTTTTTGCGCAGATGTATGGCAACCGGCCGGACCGCTGGGACGAAAGCCTGCAGGGCGCCGACCGCCTGCGCTTCGTCGTCAACGCGCTGACCCGTATGCGGTTCTGCCGCGCTGACGGCACGATCGATCTCAAGCAGAAAGGGCGCCCCGGCACGCAGCCCGACACCTTGCTGCCCTGGTTCGAGGTGCCGGGCCGCCTGAGCCGCGGCGTCCGCGTGATCTGCGGGCACTGGTCGGCGCTCGGCTTCGTGGAACGCCCCGGACTGCTGGCGCTCGACTCAGGCTGTGTCTGGGGCGGCAGCCTCACGGCCGCCTCCCTCGATGACGGCGAGCGCTGGCAGCAGCCCTCGGCAGGCTACCGGGTGCCGGCCGGGGGCGACTGAGGCGGCGACTGGGGCGGCGACGGCGCCACGGCTGGCGCATCCGCAGTGCCCCAGCGCAGCCTGATCTCGGGGGTCCGGCGCGAATGCACGCTGTGGGGCAGTTCGAGGTCCACTCCGGGGCCCGGCCCGGCAGCGATCGGCAGCACGATGCGCTGATCGGCGCGCACCTCGAGTTCGGCGAAGCTGCCGGGAACCACCTGGAAGGCCAGCCGCTCGGGCCATCCCGCCGCCGACCGGGGGCGCAGCACCCGCTCACCGGACGGGCCTGCGTTCTGCAGGCCGATGACCAGCGTGTTGCGCTTCCAGGCCAGAGGCAGCGCCGGCGCAGGGCGGCCGTCGGGGAATTCGAAGCTGACTTCGTCCACCGGCACCAGCGGCGCGGCAGGGCCTGAGTTGCGCAGGAAGGCCGGACTGCCGCAACCCGCGACCGAGACCAGCATCGCAGCGACCGCAAGCCTGGAGATTAGCCTCACACTCACCCTCCGCAGACTGTGCCGCGTTCACGGCCTGCCCTACGATACGCCAGAGCGCCGCCAACAGGTATCCGCATGAGTTCCCTCCAACCCTTCCACCTCGGCCGCTGGATCGACGCGAACCGGCATCTGCTGAAGCCGCCGGTCGGCAACTACCGGCTGTTCCGCGACGGCGAATTCATCATCATGCTGGTCGGGGGCCCGAACGCGAGAAAGGACTTCCACGTCGATCCCGGCGAGGAGTTCTTCTTCCAGCTGGAGGGGGACATGCTGCTGCGCACCGTGCAGCAGGGGCGCCTCGTCGACGTGCCGATCCGTGAGGGCGAGGTGCTGCTGCTGCCACCGGGGGTGCCGCACTCGCCGCAACGCAGGGCTGGCACCGTCGGCCTGGTGATCGAACGCGAGCGCCGGCCGGGCGAGCTCGACGCGCTGCAGTGGTACTGCGAGCGCTGCGACGCCCTGCTCTACCAGGAATCCTTCGCGCTCACCCACATCGAGACGCAGTTCCCGCCGGTGTTCGACCGCTTCTTCTCCAGCCTCGAACACCGCAGCTGCAAGGCCTGCGGCGCGGTGATGGAGCCACCGGCTTGAGCATCCCGCACCCGTCCGCGGCGGAGCTGCGCGGCGTCGCACTCGCTGCGCCGACCAGCCTGGCGCGCACGCTGCGCTTCGATGGCAACGACCCGCGCCATTTCGACGCGCCCGCGCCCCGCAGCACCGCGCTGCAGGTCGGCGGGTTCAAGGGCGAAGTGGCGCTGGGCGCCAGCTGCAACTGCCGGGCCATCACCCTGGTGCCGCACTGCCACGGCACCCATACCGAGACTGCCGCGCACCTCACGCTCGAGCCCCTGGATGCCTGCGAGACCGCACCACGCGGGCTCGTGCCGGGCTGGCTGGTGAGCGTGGCCGCCGTGGCTGCCGAGACCAGCGGCGAGGACAGCGATCCGCCGCCCCAGCCGGGCGATCGGCTGCTGACGCGCGCCGCGCTGCTCGCAGCCTGGCGCGGCATTCC